>JAZQHO010000246.1:0-11510 GCA_045540635.1 Candidatus Limiplasma sp. | reverse complement strand
CCTCAATCTGGTGGATCCCGTCTGCGTGGTCACGGTCAGCGAATAATGTCCTTTTGGCGGGCGCAGCTCCGGCTGTGCCCGCATCTCCGCATCGATCCGTACGAAAACCATGATGGGAGCGTATAGCATGCTAAAACGCATCACTGTATTCCTCACCGCCCTCCTTCTGCTGCTGACGGCGGCGCTGCCTGCTTGCGCGGCAGCTGCTTCCGCCCCCGCCGCACAGGCGGAGGCGCAGCTGCGGGCGATCCTTGAAGGGCAGCTGAGCCGCAGCGGCGCAGACGGCCTGCAGCAGTGGATCGACAGCGCTGTAGCCGACACTGTGGGTGCGGGCGGCGAATGGTATGTGCTGGGGCTCAGCCAGCTTTCCTTTGGCGAGCTGACCGGCGATCTGTCCGCGCCGCTGGCGGCGCTGGAAAGCAGCCTTGCCGCCAGCGGCAGCTATGCCGCCGCCACCCGGCAGAAGCTGGCGCTGTGCACGCTGGCGGCAGGGGGCGACCCGGCGCTGGCGCAGCCTGCTGCCGGAAGCATCGGCCAGCAGGGCATGATGAGCTGGATCTTCGGCCTGCATCTGCTGAACAATGGCGTTGCCGCCCCGGAGCACACCCCGGAGAGCGCCGCAAAGCAGCTTTTGTCCCTCCGGCTGGAGGATGGGGGCTGGGCGCTGATGGGCAAGACCTCCGACGTGGATGTGACCGCCATGGCCCTGCAGGCGCTGGCGCCCCACCGGGAGGATCCGGCTGTGGCGGAGGCGGTGGAGCAGGCGCTGGCGCTGCTGTCTGCCCGCCAGCAGGAGGATGGCGGCTTCATCGGCATGGGGGTGCCCAACCCGGAGAGCGCCGCACAGGTGCTTACTGCACTGTGTGCGCTGGGCATTGACCCTTTGCAGGACGAACGCTTTCTCAAAAACGGCTGCACCATCCCGGACAGCTTTGCAGCCTATGCTCTGCCGGAGGGCGGCTACAGCCATACGGCGGGCGGGGCGTACAATGCCACCGCCACGGTGCAGGTGTTCCTTGCCTGTACCGCATGGCAACGCATGCTGGCAGGGCAGCCGGGGCTGTATATGCTGGATGGGCGGGGAGAAGGTGCTGCGCCGGATACCCAGCCTGCCGGTGCGCTGTCTGTGGGCATCATCGGCGGGGCGGACGGCCCCACTGCCGTTCTGGTGAGCGCCCCCGGCGGCTGGCGGCTTTTTGCCGCTGCCGGTATCGCTGTGCTTGCGCTGCTGTGGTGCATCGTGCTGCTCCTCAGGGGCAAGCGCAAGCCCGGGCATTTTCTGCTCACGCTGGCGATTGCTGCCGCGATGGTGGTTCTGGTGCTGGTCACGGATGTGCAGCGCCCGGAAAGCTACTACCGGCAGGATGCGCCCAAGGGCAGCCCCATTGGCAATGTAACGCTGGAGATCCGCTGCGATACACTGCCTGCCGGCACCGAAAACGTACCGGCGGACGGCGCTGTATTGCAAAAGGCGCAATACCCCATCTGGGCGGGGGATACGGTGTACGATCTGCTTACCCGTGCCGCCCGGCAGCACCGGCTCCTGCTGGATGCCAGGGGCGGGGAGGGCATGAAGTATCTGGCGGGCATTCAGTACCTGTATGAGCAGGCTCACGGCGAATTGTCCGGCTGGATGTATTTTGTCAACGGTCAGTCAGCCTCCCAGAGCTGCGACCGGCTGCTCCTGAACGATGGAGACAGCATCCTCTGGGCATATACCTGCGAAATGGGCGCGGATCTGCCGTAAGCCCGATCGGGAAAGGGGAAAGGGAATGCAGCGCTTTCAAGACCGTAACCCCATCGCCGTGGCTGTATATCTGCTGGCTGCGGCGGGCGTTGCCATGCTCAGCATGGATCCGGTGCTGCTGTGCCTTTCGCTGGCAGGCGCTTTGCTGCTGCTTTCGCTGGTGGGCGGCTTGGGCAGCCCCCGGAGCCATCTGTGGGCAGCGGCGCTGTTTCTGGCTACCGCCCTTATCAATCCCCTTACCTACCACAACGGGCGCACGGTGCTGCTGGTGGTGAACCATAACCCCATCACACTGGAGGCGCTCATCTACGGCATTGCCGCCGCAGGCATGCTGGTCTCCGTTTTGTACTGGTTCCGCTCCTTCTCCCACATGATGACCGGGGACAGGCTGCTCTATCTGCTGGGCTGGCTCAGCCCGGGGCTTTCGCTGGTGGTCTCCATGGCGCTCAGGTATGTGCCCCTGTTCGGCAGGCAATGGCGCAAGGTGGAGCAGACCCAGCGCGCCCTGGGGCTCTATCGGGAGGATGATCCGCTGGACACCCTCCGGGGCAGGCTCCGGGTCTTTTCCATTATGACCACATGGGCGCTGGAGAACGGCGTCATCACCGCCGACAGCATGGCGGCGCGGGGCTATGGTCTGGGGCGGCGCACTCACTTTGCCATCTTCCGCTTTACCGCCGGGGACGGGGCGCTGCTGGGTGCCAGCCTTGTACTGGCAGGGCTTTCGCTGTGGGGCGCTGCCGGGCGCACGGTAGCATACTATCCTGTCTTTTCCATGGGGGCGCTTACACCGAGGGTGTTGACCGGCTATCTGGCTTACGGTGTGCTGGTGCTGCTGCCCCTGATCCTGCACATAAAGGAGGAGTTCGCATGGCGATGCTTCAGCTTGAACAGGTAAGCTTCACCTACCCCGGCGCAGCTGCACCGGCGGTCCGGCAGGTCTCCTTCTCGGTGGAGAAGGGCGAGCTGGTCTGCGTCTGCGGTGCCACCGGCAGCGGAAAGTCCACCCTGCTGCGGCTTCTGAAGCGGGAACTGACTCCCCGGGGACAGCTGGAGGGAAGCATCCTGCTGGATGGGGTGCGGCTGGAGGCACTGCCGCCCCGCAGGGCGGCTTTCTCCGTCGGGTATGTGATGCAGCGCCCGGAGGAGCAGATCGTGACCGACAAGGTGTGGCACGAGCTCAGCTTCGGGCTGGAAAACATGGGGCTGCCCCGCAGCGGGATCGCCCGGCGGGTGGCGGAGACGGCTTCGTATTTCGGCATTGAAGGCTGGTACGAAAAGCCTGTCAGCCAGCTCAGCGGCGGGCAGAAGCAGCTGCTCAATCTGGCGGCGGTCATGGCGATGCAGCCGGATTTGCTCATTCTGGACGAGCCCACCGCCCAGCTGGATCCCATTGCCGCAGCGGATTTTATTGCCACCGTGCACCGGCTCAACCGGGAGCTGGGGCTGACTGTTTTGGTGATCGAGCACCGTTTGGAGGAGCTGATGCCCCTGTGCGACAAGCTGCTGGCGCTGGAAGCGGGCAGGCTGCTGGTTTATGATGCGCCCGCCCGTGCGGCTGCAGCGCTGCGGCAGAACCGCCGGCTGCTGGCAGGGCTGCCTGCGGCGGCACGGCTGTTCCATGCGCTGGAGGGGGCGGGGGAGTGCCCGCTGAGCATCCGGCAGGGACGGCAGCTGGTGGAGGGGCTTATCCGGAGCGGGGCTGCGGGTGGCACGGAGCCTGCCGCACAGCCGGAGGTCTCCGGTGCTGCCACAGGCTGTGGGGGTTGTGCTTTGCCCCGGCGTCCCGGCAGCGATATGCCCCCGGCGCTGGAAATGCAGAAAGTGTATTTCCGCTACGAGCGCAATGGGCAGGATGTACTCCGGGGCATGAGCCTGACCGTGCGGCAGGGAGAGATCGTCTGTCTGCTGGGGGGCAACGGCTCCGGCAAGAGCACGCTGCTGAGCCTTGCAGCAGGTCTCGAACGGGCGCACCACGGGCAGGTGCAGGTCTTTGGGCAGCGCATCGGCGCTTACCGCAACCAGAGCCTGTACCGGGAGTGCGTGGCGCTGTTGCCGCAGGATGTGCAGACTGTGTTCCTCTGCGATACCGTTCGGGAGGAGCTGGAGCTTGCGGGGGCAGAGCTGTCTGCCCTGCCCTTTGACCTTGCCCCGCTGTTGGACAGGCACCCCTACGACCTGTCCGGTGGCGAACAGCAGCTGGTGGCGCTGGCACGGGTGCTGAGCCAGAAGCCGCGCCTGCTGCTGCTGGACGAACCCGCCAAAGGGCTGGATGGCTATGCACGGCAGCAGTTTGCCGCCGTGCTGAAAAAACTGCGTGCAGCAGGTGTATCCCTGCTGGTAGTGACCCATGATGTGGAGTTTGCCGCCCGCTGTGCCGACCGCTGCGTGCTGCTCTTCCGGGGCGAAGCGGTGTCGCAGGGGGAGGCAAAGCCATTCTTCAGCGAAAACCTGTTCTATGCCACCGCCATCAGCCGCATGACCCGGGGACTGCTGCCCGGAGCCGTCACGGTGCCGGATGCGGCAGCCATGCTGGGCGGAGCATGCCGGGCGGCGGAGGAGCCTTCCGCCCCCGAAAAGGAGGCTGCCGTATGATCGTCATCCGCAGCAGCCGCCTCAGGGCATGGCTGCGTTTGCTGATCCCGCTGGTGCTGATCCCTCTGCTGGTTCTGCTGGGTGCGCTGCTGTTTCCGCAGAAGCGGTATCTGCTGGTTGCGCTGGGGGTGGCGGTGCTTTCGCTGGTGCTGTTCCTCTGCGGCTTTGACCGTCGGCAGACCGGCTCCCGCCGCATGGTGCTGGCAGCGGTGCTGACGGCGCTGTGCATCGCCGGGCGCTTTCTGCCGCTGGTAAAACCCGTTACCGCCCTCACGGTTCTGGCGGGTATGTATCTGGGCGGCGAGACCGGCTTTCTGGTGGGCGCTCTGGCGGCGGTATTGAGCAATTTCTATTTCGGTCAGGGGCCGTGGACACCTTTTCAGATGCTGGCATGGGGCATGATCGGTCTGTGTGCGGGCTGGGCTGCCCGACCGCTGAAGCGCAGCCGGCTTTTGCTGATGCTCTTCGGCCTTGCGGCAGGCATCGCCTATTCCATGGTCATGGATGTGTGGACGGTGCTGTGGTACGACAGCGGCTTCCGCTGGGAGCTGTACCTGAGCGCCCTCACGGCGGCGCTGCCCCATACGGCGGTGTATGTGCTGGGCAATCTGCTGTTTCTCTGGCTGCTCCACAGGCCCATCGGCAAGAAGCTGGAGCGTGTGCGGGTCAAGTATGGGCTGTGACGGGTGGGGGTACGGCTGATGCCTGCCGCACCGGCCCTCTCCGCCCTGCGGCGCGGCAGGCATACAAAAAGCGGGCATCCGGCATTTTGACACCGGATGCCCGCTATCTTTTCCCTCACCCCAGATAATGGCTCATTGCCAGCATCAGGCAGAAGCCTGCCAGCAGCGAATAGGTCGCGCCCCGCTCGCTACCGTGGGCGTGGGTCTCGGGGATCATTTCATCGCTGATCACATACAGCATGGTACCGCCTGCAAAGGCCAGCGCAAAGGGCAGGATGGCGGTGGATACGCTCACCGCCAGATAGCCCAGCAGCGCTCCAAGCACCTCCACCACGCCGGTCATCAGCGCGGCGATGAAGGTGCGGCTCCGGCTCATGCCCGCAGCCAGCATGGGGGCAATGATCACCATGCCCTCCGGCACATTCTGCAGCGCAATGCCTGCCGCAATGGTGATGGCTTCGCCCACATCCCCCGTGCCGAAGCCCACGCCTGCAGCGATGCCCTCGGGCAGGTTGTGGAGGGCGATGGCCATCACGAACAGCAGCACTTTGATCAGCTGATCCGGCTTCGCCGGGTGCGCTTCCTGCTCCACACCGCTCAGCTTGTGCAGGTGCGGCACCAGCTTATCCAGCAGGTTCAGGCACAGCGCACCGCAGAAGATGCCGATCGCCGTTACCGGCAGCCCGTCGGGGCCGCCGTATTCCAGCGACGGCAGGATCAGCCCGATCACCGCCGCCGCCAGCATCACGCCTGCGGCGAATGCCAGCGTGATATCGCTGAAACGGTGGCTGATCTTTTTGGTGGCAAAGCCCAGCAGCGCACCCAGTATCGTTGCGCCGCCCACACCAAGGGCGGTCAGAAGAACCATTCGCATGGGATCACTCCTTTATGTGTGGGGGTGTTGCGGGGCGCTGCCCCGCGCCCCGGTCGGGGGATGATCCCCCGACACCCCGCACTTTCTCTGTTTCCATGATACACGCCGAACCCCCGTGCCGAAACACACAGCACAGGGGTTCGGTGCACTTTTTTACTTGAACCACTTCTCCGGCAGATACTTGCGCTGGTTCTCCAGCATATCGTCAAACAGCTTCTGCCCGTCGGCGGGGGTCACATGCCCCATCTGGGGATCGTTCATAAAGGTGGTAAAGCCCAGCTTGCGGTCGCAGGTCATGGCAGCCTTCAGCGTGTTCTCCTGGTTATACACATGGCGGGCCACCAGCGGCAGCACATTCTGGGGAATATCGCCCGCAAACACCGGCTGGATACGGTCGCGCCCGAAGATGGCGTTGGTCTCCACCACTGCGCCCAGCGGCAGGTTGGAGATCTGCCCCCGATTGGGCACGTTCACGTTGCTCACCAGATCGCCAAGACCCAGAATGGCCTTCAGCAGCAGATGGCCCTCCTCGCCGGAGCCCTTCAGGTTGATCTCCTCCTTGCCGGAGATCAGATCATCGCTGCGCTGGAGGCGGTTTTTCAGATCGTTCACGCGCCAGTCCACGGTGGTCAGGCCGAACATCCAGCTGCGCACCGTCTCGGGGTCGCGGGTGTACCAGGGGGGCATGAACTCTGCCAGATGGCGGTCGCCTGCGGCGGCGATGACCCCGTACTTGCGGAACAGGTCGATCTTGACCCGCTCTGCGCTGGCGAAGGAAGAGTTCATCCAGTTCTTGTCGCCGCCTTTGTCGTAGCCGCTCTCGGCATAGGTCTCGGCAAACTTTTCGTACAGGGGCCACAGGTCGATGCCCTTGTAGCTGGCACCAGTGATCCACGTAAAGTGGTTGATGCCCGTAACCGTGGTGTGGATCTCGTGGCGATCCACGTTCTCGATGCCCAGCTGATCCCGAAGCATCTGGCACATAAGGCCCTGGGTGCCGAATACCTCATGGCAGCAGCCGAAGGCCTTGATTTTCGGGAATACCTCATACAGCGTGCGGATGCACAGCGTCATGGGGTTGGTGTAGTTGATGACCCATGCTTCGGGGGCATAGTCCCGGATCGCTTCGGCGATCTCCACAAACATGGGGATGGTACGCATGGCGCGCATAAAGCCGCCGGGGCCCACGGTATCGCCCACGGGCTGGTACACGCCCACCCGCTCGGGCAGGTGCACGTCGGAGCGCATTTCCTCAAATGTACCGGGCAGGATGGAGATGACCACGAAATCCGCGCCGGTGAGGGCTTCCTGCAGGCTGCCGGAAACCTCGTATGCCCAGTGGGATACCGCATCCGGGTGCGCGCTGATCTTCTGACCGATCAGCTGGTTGCGGCGGGCTGCCTCATGGTCGATGTCGTACAGGCGTACGGTGCCGCTGAGCTGCTCATCCTTTGCCAGATCCATCATAAAGCCCCATGCCCAGCCGCGGCTGCCGCCGCCGATGTAGGCCACATTGAGCCCTGTGCGCTTGTTGTCGCTAGTGTTGATCATGTTTCGTTACCTCCGTTTATAGATGCTGTACGGGTGGTGTTGTGCCATATATGCTGCTGCCGGTGTTCCGGCTGTGCGTCTGTGGGATCACCGGGGCGCATCTTCAATGCGGCGGGTGGTCAGCAGTCGCCCCTCCCGATCGGTGATGAGGCGCATCCCGCAGGGGGAGGCCATGCGCTCTCTGCCATCCACAAAGATATGCGCCTCGCTGCCGTTGCTTTCGATGCGGTAGCGCCGCTCTCCGATGCGTTGCTCGTAGGTGTAGGCATCGCCGCTGCCAAGGCTGAACCAGAGCTGCCCCCTGTGCATGTGCACGCCCCAGATGTGGGCGATGTATTCCAGCACCGCAAGCACCGTGGGGCCGTAGCCGTCCTGAAAGGGATCGGTGCTGCCCGGCTCCATGGGCGCTTTGGTGATGGAGGAGACCCGGCTGGGTGCGCCGGTAAAGGGGTCGTACTGCTGGGTGAACACATACCCGCCGTCGATAACGGCCTTGAACAGCCTGTGCCCCAGCCTTGTGACCAGCGGCTCCCAGCCGTAGTGCTCCAGCGCACGGATGGCACGCTGGTAGGTGAGCCCCTCCGGCTGCCCGCTCCAGTTGTTCTCCGGGGCATTGCGGAAGGCGGGGTCATTGGCTGCCACTGAGGGCAGGGGCATGGGGGTCCAGAACTCCTCCGGCTCCAACAGATGCTCCCGCACGAACCGGTCCGCCATCAGCCGGGAAAAGCTGCCCCAGTACATGCACCGCAGGTTGTTGTGGGTCAGGATGGGCATTACGTTGCCGAAGCGATCCTTATCGTAGCATGCGCCCTTTTCATCGTCCCACAGGTGGTTTTTCAGGGCTGCGGCCACCTGATCTGCCCCGGTACGCCAGCGGGCTTCCTGCCCGTCCCCCAGAATACGGCTGATGTGGCTGAGCACATCCCTTGCCGAGTAGGAGAAGGACATGATATCCATCGAGGCCATGGGCACCACGCTGCTGCCCGCAGGCGGTGTGTCAGTGGTGCAATACACAGGCGCATCCCCGTAGCGCACGGCGTTGTCCTCGCCCGTATCGTATACGCAGAAGGATTCAAGACAGCCGTCATGATTGCTGTCGCGCGTTTTCCAAAGATAGGCGTCAAATGCTTCAAGCGCTTTATATACTTTCTTCAGATATTCCTTGTCTTCATTGAGCCAGTAATACATATTGAGCGCAGGCCACGGAAAGCAAAAGCCCTGGAATTTATTGAACTGCGCTTCAACAGAATTTGTTTCCGGCTTGTTTTCAATAGAGCCGGGAAGTCTTCCGTCGTCCCTTTGCGTTTCCATGAAAAACAGCTGATTGTTAAGCGCTGATTCCATGTCGCGCTTTGCGTACATTTCACCGCCCATCGGCTGCGTTTCCAGCCAGATTTTGACGTATCCGCCGCCCTCTACAAGCACCTTGCGCCCGGCAAAACAATTTAAATTGAGCTTGCACTTTTCCTCCGCAAGGTCATAAAGCCGCTGGATTTTTTCATTTTTTATTTGAAAGGAAACCTTTGTCTGAGGCAGCATATTATTCAGCTCCATCTAACTTTTTTATCATTATATCAAATTCGTGAAGAAAATCAATCAAATTTATAAAATTCGAACAAGCTATTTTTGTCCCTTTACATTCGTGATATTTGATGCTATAATTAGGGCATTCTAACCATACTACAGAGGAGGGAGTCCCCTTGTCACAGGCGCAAAAAACGGATCTTCGCAATCAGCCGCTTGGCGTGCGCTTTCAAAAGGCCATCGGGCGAGACTGGCAGCTATGGGTACTGATGCTCCCGGCACTTGCATTTTTCCTGGTATTCTGCTATTTCCCCATGTACGGAATTCAGATCGCCTTCAAAGATTACAAGGCGGCTTTCGGTATTCTGGACAGTGAATGGGTAGGCCTTGAACATTTCCAGACTTTCTTCTCCTCCTATTACTGCGGAAGAATGTTTGCAAACACGCTTCTTTTGAACGTTTACGGTCTTCTGTTCGGCTTCCCGCTTCCGATTCTGCTTGCGATTATGCTAAATCAGCTGGGCTCGGAGCGGTTTAAAGGCTTTACACAAACCGCCATCTACGTTCCCCACTTTATTTCAACCGTCGTTCTTGCCGGTATGATCTATCTGTTCTTCTCCCCTGAAAACGGCATCATCAATCACCTGATCGAGGCCCTCGGCGGACAAAGCATTTACTTCATGATTGAAGCCAGCTGGTTCCGTCCCCTTTTCGTCGGCTCGGACGTATGGCAGAACGCAGGCTGGAACACCATCCTCTACATCGCAACTTTGACCAGCATCGATCCGCAGCTCTATGAAGCTGCGACCATCGACGGCGCGACCCGCTTCAAGAAAATCCTTCACATTGACATCCCGCATCTGATCCCGATTTCCGTAATGATGCTGATTTTGAACTGCGGATCTCTCCTCTCCTCCAACACCGACAAAGCGCTTCTTCTCCAGACGTCAGGCAACATCGCAACAAGCGATATCATCGGCGTTTACGTCTATAACGTCGGTCTTGGAAAAGCGCAGTATTCCTACACCTCCGCAATCGGTCTTTGCCTGAACGTCATCAACTTCGCCATCATCATGTGCGTCAATTCGATTTCTAGAAAATTAAGTGAAATCAGCCTATTCTAAGGAAAGGAGGCGAAACGCATGGCCAAAAAAATTAAAGAAGTAAAAGGCATCCGCATCAATGAAACCAAGTCTGACAAAGTCTTTAATGTATTCAACCTGATTTTCTGGATTGTCGTTCTCTTTATCACGCTCTATCCCCTTTGGCTCATTATCATCGCTTCCGTATCTGATCCGGACGCCGTGCTTGCAGGCAAGGTTGTCTGGTGGCCCAAGGATTTTTCCACCATGGGCTACGAAGCCGTATTTGAATACAGAGAGCTTTGGTCGAGCTACGCCAACAGCATTTTCTACACGGTTACCGGCTCTGTCTTAAGCGTATTTATCACCCTCGCTGCCGCCTATGCGCTTTCCCGCGCATTCTCCGGAAAGAAGCTTGTGAACCTTTTGATCACCTTCACCATGTTCTTCTCGGGCGGCCTGATTCCGATTTTCTTAAATGCAAAGTCCCTCGGTCTTTACAACACCCGAACCGTCATGATCATCATGAACGCGGTATCTGTCTGGAACCTGATGGTCGCAAGAACCTATATCCAGTCTTCCATTCCCAACGAGCTTTATGAAGCAGCAGTCATGGACGGCGCAAACCATTTTACCTACTTCTTCAAATGCGTTCTGCCCCTCTCCGGAACCATCGTCGCGGTTTTGTCCGTATACTACGGCGTCGCCAGATGGAACGACTATTTTACAGGTCTTGTCTTCCTTTCAAACCGCGCCTATCTTCCTCTTCAGACAATTCTTAGAGAAATCCTTGCATCCCTATCCATATCCGGCTCCAGCGAAACGTTCTTTGCCGCCTATGCAGACAACCTCGGCGGTCTTCAGGAGGCCATGCGTAAGGCTGAAGTTGCCAAATACTGCTGCATCGTCGTTTCCACCGTCCCTGCCGTCGTTCTTTACATCTTCATGCAGAAATACTTTGTAAAGGGCGTCATGATCGGATCCCTCAAGGGATAATCTTCATTGATTCACGCGCTTTAAGCGTTTGAATAAAAATTAGAAAGGGGAATTCACATGAAGAAACTCTTGGCCCTTCTTCTCGCGCTCATGATGGTCATCGGCGCATCTGCCATCGCAGAGGAAGAAAAAGTAACCCTGACCGCTTTCCAGTATTCCCTCGAAAACCAGAACGTTGACTTCAACAATCTCTGGTACTTCCAGAAGATTGAAGAGGAAACCGGCGTTCACGTAGACTTCCGCGTCATCAAAGACGCCGACTGGGACACCCAGCTCAATCTCATGTTCGCCTCCGAAGAGATGACCGACATGATCCTCGGCAACAGCGCTGATGTTGAAGAATACGGCGTAACTCAGGGCCTGCTTCTCGCCCTTGACGAGTATCTGACCCCCGAAATCATGCCCAACTATGTAAGCCGCCTGCCCCTCAACAATGCCGGCGACTCCATCCCCGCCTC
>JAZQHO010000245.1:0-32484 GCA_045540635.1 Candidatus Limiplasma sp. | reverse complement strand
AGGAAAAACACGCTATGCGTTACACACCCTACAGAGGGCTTCCCGCCGTTACGGCTTGGGTAAAGCTCAAATTCACTGCGCTAAATCTGAAAAAGCTCGTCATCCACAAGTGGATGCGCTTGCTTGTTTCTTCACTTTTGCACATGATTGAAGCCACTTTGCTACACGGCAAAGTGGCTTCTTTGACAGTCTGCGCACTGTGGGGATGAACCACAGTGCAGTTTTTCTGATTTTCAAGCAAATCATCTCATTACCCCAAGCAGTGATATGGTTTTTCTATAAAGCACTTCATCATCATAAATCAAATAGAAATCGTGCGGAACGAAGGTTCTGGCAAATACCATTTCACGTAAAGACGCTGAAAAGTCATCTATAGAATCATATCCTGATGTTCGGGCAACCGTTTCATACGTGGAATTGGGGAAGATCATGCTATCCATCAGATCAAAAGTGAGATGCCACTCGGGTTCGTAGGTGCCAAAGAAATGGAAATCCTTACAGCCTGACAATATGAAATCCATGGATGTCTTTTCAATGAATTCCCTGTCATTTGTATGATTGACAATAAAAAAGCACGTGAAGTCTCGCGTAAGCTTTAAGTCAATCTTTCCATAGAACAAGTCAGTCCCGGTCAGGTTCAGGAAAATTTTCTCACATCTGGGCATTAGCAGTCACCTACGGTTTTCCTCCTTGTAAGCCGCAAATCATTTTATCTTCCAAACGAAAGTTGCCATATCACTTACGTCAATATCATTGGGTTCAATGAGCATATCATCAATGTATTATATCATATTCTTCTATTGCTGCAATTGATCTGCTAAATAAGAATCACAAAATTTGACTTAATCTGAACCAATTATTTTCAAAACGGACTACAAACGGCATTTTTTTGTGACTACCTTATGGAGGGACTTTTTGAGAAACCTTTCCGCCGTTCCTTAACACCTGCACAAATTCATATCACCAAAGGAGGCGAGAACACGCCGGGGACAAGCAAAACAGTAGCTGCACAGACATACGTTAGGCAGAGGAGGTGGGGTGCGTGAAAAAACGCGAAGCAACCGTGGTGCACTGCGAATATACCGAATCCGAAGAGAGCCTCTCCCATCTGGTGGAGGAATCCTTTCGGCTGTATCTGAGCCGCATCCTTGCACAGGCGGGGAAACCTGCGGTATCATGGGAGCGATGAATGGTCGCTTATTTCGAGGAGGATTAGATGTACATTGAAATAAGCAACCCCATGGATTACCACGTCGCCCTGTACATACGACTTTCAAAGGAGGATGAAACCGAAGGCCCATCCCAGAGCGTCACCAATCAGCAATCCCTGCTGAACGAGTTCGTGCAGCAGCACCGGCTGTCCGTGTATGATACCTACATCGACGATGGCTTCAGCGGCACCAGCTTTGACCGCCCGGCTTTCCAGCGGATGATTGAGGACATTGAGGCCCGGAAGGTCAACATGGTTATCACCAAAGACCTGTCCCGTCTGGGGCGCGACTACATCATGACCGGCCACTACATGGAGCGGTACTTCCCCGAGAAGCGGGTGCGGTACATTTCCCTCTTAGACGGCATCGACACCGGCGTGGAGTCCACCGCCAACGACATCACCCCCTTCCGTGCCATTATGAATGACATGTACGCCAAGGACATCTCCAAGAAGATCAAGTCCGTGAAGCGTGACAAGCAGCGAAAGGGGCAGTTCATCGGCGGCAAGCCCATGTACGGCTACAAGATGCACCCCACGGAGAAAAACAAGATCGTCATCGACGAGGAAGTGGCTCCCGTGGTGCGGCGGATCTTCGCCATGGCGCTGGAGGGTGTCAGCTGCCGGCAAATCGCTGTTCGGTTGAACGAAGAGAACATCCCCACACCTGCCACCTATGCAGGATTAAACCTCGGGACAAGGGGAGCTTACTCCGGTCTGTGGTCAAGTGAACGCATCTCGGAAATGCTGCGAAACGAAACCTACATCGGTCACATGGTGCAAGGACGTACGGTGAAGATCAGCTACAAGTCGAAAAAGTGTCTGATGCAACCGCCGGAAAGTTGGGTCGTTGTGAAGAACACCCACGAACCGCTGATCGACGAAGAAACCTTCCGAAAGGTACAAATGCTGGTCTCAAGCCGCAAGCACACCCGTAGCCGCACCTACGACTTCCTGCTGAAGGGGCTGATCCACTGCCACGAGTGCGGCTACCCCATGGCGGTGCTGAATCGCCCCAATGCTGCCGGTGAAGAAAGGCTGTTCTTCGTCTGCCGTACCTACCAGCGATTCACCAAAGCCGGTGTGTGCAGCTGCCACTCCATCAAGGAGCGGACGGTGACGGAGGCGGTGATCGCCAAGGTGCAGGAGGTGTGTCAGGCGTTCCTTCGACCGGACAGGCTGCAGCCCATTGCCGCTCAGGCGGTGGAGGAAGCACAGAAAGCCGATAGCACGGAAACGGAGATCCAATCCCTGCAAGGCAAGATCGAGAACCTGACCGCCCATCTGGACAAGATGTACATGGATCGTCTCAGCGGCTTGCTGTCAGACAGCGACTTTGAGCGCATCTACAAGCGAGTGAAGATGGATCGCACGGCATTGGAGGAAAAGCTGAAACAGCTGGAAGCGCAAAAGGAAAGCCCGATCTCTACAGAAGACCGGGCAAGGGAGCTGGTGCAGCAGTATCTGGCTTCCGCCTGCACCAGTCGGGAGCTGCTGGTGAGCCTCATCGAGCGTGTGGAACTGACCGAGGACAAACAGATCATCATCAAATTCCGCTTCCGGGAGTTAGCGGAAATCTCTTAAGGGCCATCGTTTACAATAACCGCCCCGCTATGTCTCCCGCGTGGAAAAGCATGGCATAGAGCTGCTCCGAGAGGCGCTTGAAACACCGAGGGGCTGAGTCCACCTTCGGTGCAGCCCACGCCTGCAATGTTCCATGCAGGTTTTGTGTGCAATGTGCATAATTTGTGTGCAAATTTGCATTATATAACGCCAAAAATTCCTAAATGCTTCATTTTCCGCCATTTTCCAGTTGCACAGCATATACAAGATGTGGTATAGTTTATCCACAACAAAACGAAAGAACGGTGTTTGCCCATGAACGCTTATTTTATCGCGTTTACAGCGTTTTTGGTTATTCTTCTGATCGCGTTTCTGATCTACGAGTTGCGCCAGTCCCGCCTGCATAAGCTGCGGGTACGCAAGCTGTACGCCTCCCCCATGATGGATGAGCTCAAGCACGAGCTCCGTTTTGCCAAGAAGCATGCCGTGGAGCTGGCTCAAGTGGATAAGAACGGCGTGTATCTGCGTTTTCTGAGCCCGGGCTATGGCGAATATACCTACCGTATGCGGGAGCACGGCTATGCCAGCCTTACGCCCCAGCAGCAGAGTGCACTGCGCACCGTGCTGGAGGAGCAGCTGCCCCACTTCGACGATAAGGACTACTACCGCCTTACCCGAAAGTTCGTGCATCTGCCCAACGGCAAGACCGAGACCGCCTACTCCTACACCATGACCAACAGCTACAAGGAAACGTTGACCCGTGCGCCCTACTACGCACCCCGGATGCAACCCTATTCCTGTTAAGCATAGCGGGTCTGCAGCACCATCCTTTCTGCTGCAGACCCGCTTTTGTCGTCCACCCGCATAAAATCCGCCGCAAAAGGAGGAAAGTACCGTGCCCGATGAACGCATCGTTGAAAAGAACCGAGCCAACTGGGATGATTATTCCGCTGCCTATCTCCGCTTCAAGCACAACGAGAAGATGATCCGCAGGATCACTGAGGATCCCTCCCGTGCTTTTGAAGAGAAAACATGGGAGCAGCTGCGCCGTTGCTTTCCGTCAATGAGGGGCAAACGGGTATGCGTTCCCTCCAGCGGCGATAACTACGCCGTATTCGCCTTTGCGCTGCTGGGTGCAAAGGTCACCTCCTGCGATATCTCGGCAGAGCAGCTGTCAGCCGGGCAGAGACTGGCGGAACAGCTGGGGCTGGAGATCACCTTTCTCCAAGCGGATACCATGCAGCTACAGCCTTTGCCGGATGCCGCCTACGATCTTGTGTACACCTCAAACGGCGTACATGTATGGCTCAACGATCTGCCTGCCATGTACCGCAATGTGCACCGTATTCTCAAAGAAGGCGGCGTATATATCATGTGCGATGTTCACCCCTTCCAGCGTCCCTTCGGCGAGGCGCTGAAGGTAGAAAAGCCCTACGAAAGCGTAGGCCCCTTCGAGGATGAATACAACATCACCTACACATGGCGGGTGCAGGATCTGCTCAACGCCATGGCCGATGCAGGGCTGCGCTTTGAGCATATGGAAGAAATGCACGACCAGAAGGATTACGACTATCCCTTCTGGTTGCCGCTGGAGGATGCCGTAAACGGCGTTACGGTGCCGCCCGAAGAGGTGGATCGCCTTTACGACTGGCAGCAGAACCCGGTCATGGCACTACCCCAATGGCTGTGCGTCGCGTGCAGAAAGTGAGCATCGAATCCCCCCATTCAGCAAGTAGAGAAACTGGCGAAGCCCATTGGCTCCGCCGGTTTCTCTGTATGTCATTTTCAGAAGAGCCCCCTGTTACGGCAGCAGGCGGCTAACCTTGATGGGGGTTTCCAATCGGCTCTCCACATAGCGGCGCAGCATTTCGAACAGCCTTGTTTCACCTGTGGCAAACTGGCGGGACAGGGGGTTCTTGATCACCCGGCACATCCAGATATACTCCTCCATAGTGACCGGCCATGTGGCGCGGGAGGCACAGTTGCCGCAGCAGAAGCCGCCTGCAGCCACATCGAACTGCCACGGCCCCTCCTCCGGCAGAGGTGTGCGGCAGTGCGCGCAGCGGCGCATGCGGGGGCGGTAGCCCATGGCATCGGCAAACTGCAAAAGAAAAGCGGTGGTCAGGGTGAGGGGATCGTTCTGCTCATCATAGCTGAGCTGGTAGAGCCCTCGCAGCAGCAACTCGAACATGAGCCGCGCCTCCTGTTCCGGCTGGGCACCTGCATGGCACAGCGCTGCCATATAGCTGGCGCAGGTAAGGCGGTAGGGCTCCAGCCGGAGGGAGTAGAAGGTATCATCCAGCTGGCAGGAGGTAAGGGTGAAGCGGTCGTTGGAGCGGAACAGCACAAACTCGCCGTATACAAACAGCTCGCTGGCAGGCATCAGCGCGCTCTTGGGCCTGCGGCAGCCCCGGGACAGCGCATCAATGAGGCCGTATTCCGGGCTGAGGATGCTGAGCATACGGTCATGCTCCCGATAGTTGGTAAAGCGCAGCACGATGCCGCGGGTGGTAATGGTAGCCATCCCCTTCTCCCCCCTTTCCTCCGATTTTTGGACAGATAGGAAAAGAGCTGCCCTGCAAAGAGGCAGCCCTTTCTGAAATTAGCCGCGGACGGTCTCCACCAGCTTGGTGAAGGCAGCGGGATCGTTGACAGCGATGTCGGCGAGCATCTTGCGGTTGATGGAGATGTTCTTCTTCTTGAGACCATTCATCAGCACGGAGTAGCTCATGTTGTTCATGCGGGCAGCCGCATTGATGCGGGTGATCCACAGACGACGGAAATCACGCTTGCGCAGGCGGCGGCCCACATAGGCGTAACGAAGGCTGCGGGCGACCTGCTCGCTGGCAGCGCGGTACTGCTTGGACTTGGCGCCGAAATAGCCCTTGGCAAGCTTAAACACCTTGCGGCGCTTCTTGTGGGCATTGACAGCTGCTTTGATACGTGCCATATTCTTTATCCTCCTTGAATGTTAGCAAAGCTTATTTGTAGGGCAGCAACTTGCGGATGGTACGGGCTTCAGCCGCGTTATCCACGATGCCGTCCGCACGCAGGTGACGGGTGCGCTTGGTGGTCTTCAAATGCACCTGATGGTTGGCGTTCATCTGCTTGTGGGTGACTTTGCCATTCTTGGTGAAAGAAAAGCGTTTGGCTGCGCCGCGGTGGGATTTCTGCTTAGGCATAGGGGTTGTCCTCCTTCCGTATGCTATCCATAACCTGCCGGTATCCGGCATGGGATGGCTGGGTTAACAGGGTCAAATCATGTTTTCGCTTTCGCGCTTGACCTTCTTCTTGGGCTGGGGCTTGGCTTCCTTGGGGGCGTTCTGCTTTTCGGCCTCCTTGGCTGCATTCTTTTCCTTGCGCTCCTGGCTCTTTTCGGCAAAGCTCTTCTTCTCGGCCTTGGGAGCGAGGATCATGATCATGTTGCGGCCTTCCAGCAGGGGGCGGCGCTCTATGGCACCGTACTCCTCGATGCGGGCTGCAAAGTCCTGCATGATCTTCATACCGATATCAGCGTGTGCGATCTGACGACCGCGGAAGCGGATGCTGACCTTTACCTTATCGCCATCCTGCAGGAACTTGACAGCATTCTTGAACTTGGTCTGCACGTCGTTCTCTTCGATGGTGGCGGAAAGCTGCACTTCCTTGAGCGTGACGATGCGCTGGTTCTTGCGCATATCGCGTTCGCGCTTGGACTGCTCGTAACGGTGCTTGTCGTAGTCCATCAGCTTGCAGACGGCGGGCGTTGCATTAGCGGCGATCTTGACCAGATCCAGCCCGGCCTGCTCGGCCTTCTCCAGCGCAGCCTTGGTAGACATAACACCCAGCTTGGTGCCATCTTCTGCGATCAGAAGCACTTCTTTGTCGCGAATTTCTTCGTTGATCATCGGCTCGTTGATATTGATACACCTCCAAAAGTCTGTGGCGTTTTTGGGCTTTGCGCACAAAAAAACGCCGGGCACACGCTACCCGCCGTAGTTCACCCCATGGACTTATGTGCCATGACCGACGCAACCGAATCGCGCGGTGAGAAGCGGGCAGCCTCTACTTACAGATGCAAGTATAACACGCCCCCGGAGGGATGTCAAGCCATTTAGGCGCAACCCGCGGGAATTTTTTTCAATCTGTGAGCACCACGCCCAAAAGGCCGCTGAGCGCCGTCAGCTGGGCAGAGGTAAGGCGCAGGCCGTAGAGATCCGGCAGAGCGATGCGAACACCATCGATGCGGCAGGTGCTCAGATCCTGTCCCTTCAGGGGCGTATAGCTCCACTCGGACTGGGTAAGATCGCTCCGGTCAAAGCGCACACGGCCCAGTTTCACATTCGCCCACAGACTTTCCCGTATGCGGCATTCCTCAAAAGCCACCCGATCCAGCTTGCTTTCGCTGAGGGAGAGATAATCCAGCATACAGCGCCGGAAGGCAACGTCCATCAGAGAAGATTTTTCCAACATAAGTCCGGTCAGGTGGCAATCCGTCAGCGTGACCCGCTTCATGGCAGCGCCCCTGAGGGGCAAGTTGCTCATTTCGCACTTGTGGAATTCGCAATCCACAAAGCTCATGCGGGAGAGCTCCACGTTTTCGAAGGTGCAGCGGTCAAAACGGCAGCTTTTGAACTCCAGCACGCCGCCGGAAAGACCGGCAAGTGTCTGCTGCGAAAACAAACGGCGGGAAACATCCTCGTCGTCGTCCATAGCCTGCAGGGCTGCGGAGCGCAGGGGATAATCATCCCGCAAGTTTTCCGGCAGTTCCGGCGCATCCAGTTTCCAGTCAGCCACAGTCTTTCTCCCTTCCCTTCTCAGGCGCAAGCGCCCATGTGCGGATGGCATGCGCCACGCCGTCCTCACCGTTGGTGAGGGTAACTGCATGGGCTGCTGCCTTTACATGCTCCGGCGCATTGCCCATGGCAACCGCCAGACCGGCACAGGCAAACATGCTCAGATCGTTGTCGTAATCCCCGATGGCCATGACAGCTTCCATTGGGATCTCCAGCTGCCGGCAAAGCTCCAGCAGTGCCGTTCCCTTGTTGACGCCTGCGGGCATCAATTCCAGATTGTTCTCCCACGAGCTGGAGACCTGCAGTTCGGGCTCCCGCTCCAGCAGCGTGCGGCATTTACGCAGCAGGGCGGCATCATCGTCCACACAAACGACCTTGTTGACACCCCCGCACACCGGCAGGAGACTATCGCCGCCCAGGATCAGCTTCGGAGCACCGGGGGCCTCCCAATGACTGCCCCAGTCCTTCCGCTCCAGCTGCTTGCGCCCCTGCAGGATGGCCACAGTATTTTGCATAAACAGCCCACAGGTGATGCCGTGCGAAACAAACAGTTCACACAGGCGCTCCACCAGCGGGGTGGGCAATGCATGCTCCACCGTCGGCTCCGCTTTGGGATCCTGCTGGCAGCAGCAGCCGTTGAGCCCCAGCACAGCAATATCCTCCAAACCGTTTTCCAAAGCGAACAGAGCGCTGTCCGCCGGCATACGCCCGCTGCAGATCGCCAGCCTGATCCCGGCCTGCTGTGCTTCCAGAAGAGCCTTGCGGTTTTCATCACTCAGCCGCTGCTCCGGATCCAGCAGGGTGCCGTCCATATCCATGGCGATCAATCGGATGGTAGGTTTCACGAAAGCATCCCGCCTGTCAAAAACTTGGTTTGGTGCTCAGCTTCAATTGGTTCAGATAAGCCCATCGCCCCTCCAGCGAGAAACGCAGCTCTGCCGCACAAAGCATCAGCTTGCGGGTCTTGCGCTGCTTGTTGAAGGTGCGGTCGCCGTAAAGATCGTCGCCCAGCAGCGGATGACCTACCGCTGCCATTTGCGCCCGGATCTGATGGGTGCGCCCGGTATGCAGTGTTACCAGCAGGCGGGCGCACTCCCCCGCCTCCAGCACCCGGTATTCGGTAATGATGGGCAGCGCACCGGGTGCCTCGTGGCGCATCACCTGCACCCGTGCTTTTTCGGCATCCTTGCGCAGGTACGCCCGGAGGATTCTTTCCCTTGGCTCGGGCGTGCCCTTGCACAGACACACATAGCGTTTGCGGATCAGATGGTGATAAAAACCGTTTTCCATGGCCTGCTGTGCTTCCGGATTCCGGGCGAGCAGCAGCAGACCTTCTGTCTGATTATCCAGCCGGTGGCACACCACAGGGCGCTCCGCATCCGGCTCCAGCGTCAGCAGTGTCCGATGCGCCAGCTCCTCGATGGTCGCTCCGCCTTTGGCATCTGCCTGACAGCTGACCCCGGCGGGCTTGTGCACCACCATGATGTTTTCATCCAGATATACAACGGGAACGGCTGCGGCTGCCTCTTCGTAGGGGGTATAGACACGTACCTCTGCCCCGGGAACGATGGGCGCATCCTTTGCACAGCGCTGCCCGTTCTGTTTGACATCCCGTTTTTCAAAGGCCTCGCGGATCACATGCTCCGGCAATCGGGGCAGCATGCGCCGTACCAGCGGATAAAGCCTTCCGGGCTGCTGATCCTCCGGGATGGTGAATGTATACAACTTCATTTATTGTACCCTTGCAGCCCGGAGACCGTTCCAGCGGGGCGTGCTCCGGTACAGCTCCAGCAGTGCATCGTCCATGGCCTTGGAGGGCATCACAGCGAGCATGGTTTTCATGGCTTCATAGATCTCTTCGTAGGCATACCCCTGCTTGATGAGCAGGCGCAGATCCTCTGCACATTCCTCCGCGCGGTAATCGGGGCGGACAGCATCCTGCAGCGCAGCGCACATATGCTCATGGGGGATGCGCTCCTCAGGCAGCATATCCACTGAACCGTGGAGCAGTGCCTGCAAGAGGCGTTCCTCAGCGCTGGTGCTGTACAGGCTGGCAGCAATGCTCTCCCTGACCAGCTCGCTCTCCACTGCGGCAGCGCCTACGGCAAGGCGGCTGCCCAGCATGGCATCCGGCTCGGCAAGGCCCGGATGCAGGAGCACCAGATCGCCGTTGTAGTCCACCACATAATCGAAACAGGCTTTCATGTACCGGCGGGCAACATCCCGTGCCAGCCAGTCGTCACGCCCGATAACGGTGGACAGGAACAGTGCCATGGGCTGCTTTTCGTGCACCATACCGGCTGCATACAGCTGGCTGTCCACAGCGCCGTCAAACTGGCGCAGCATCATCCACAGCGGGCTCTTGTCAAAGGTCTGCAGCGCCATGGCCAGCGGCTCCAGCAGCGGCTGGGGCAGGTGCAGCCGCCACTTGCCCGCTTCCGGGCGTACGCTGCACCACATGCGGCGCACCAGCGATTCCGCTGCGCCCACACGGTCAGGGTCATCCAGCAGCAGATCGCCGTCGTTGCTTACCAGCATCCCCAGCAGATATCGTTCATCCATATCCAGAAACTGCGATTCCAGCGGCAGGCGGCTCAGCACGGCGGCACGCAGCTCGCCGATGGTCAGAAGGCAGCGCTGTGCCAGACCGTTTTCGTTATCAAAGGAGGAAAGCAGCAGTGCCTGCGCATCTGCATCGGTGGTATCCGCAGCAAAGAGCGCCTTATCCGGGCAGCTGTACAGCCGCCGTTCACAAGCCTCCACTTGCTTTACCCGAAGCATGGACATGGTCATATCAAAGGCTTCTGCATGCAAAAAGCTTTCCCTCAGCAAATGCATCACTTCCTTATCGGGTGAGGGGGTTTCAGGATCATTCCGGCTGCGGCAGGGCTACGGAGACCACCATGGCGGTCTCATCCACCTCTGCCTGAAGGCCGGTGAGCGCGATCACGCTGCCGGAGGGCAGATAGTAAACGCCATCCAGCTCGCGAATGTCCGCTGCCTCCAGCGGCAGAAGGGCATCATCGCAGAAGGTCTCCAGCGAAACAGGTTCGCCGGAGCGGTTTTCGGAGAAAGCAAGCCGGTAGAGGTGATCGTTCAGCGCATAGCCGATCTCCAGCTTATCCACCCGGTCGGTGGAGGAGATGACAAGAATGCCATGTGCCTCCAGAATGGGCACCAGAGGCAGATAGACCGTCTCCCCTACACGGCAGGGCGGCACGGCAGCGGTTATGGTCTCCCGCCCCTTTCGGGCAGTGACCACCAGCGGCTGGTCGCTGTTTGCAAGGCGGATCACCCAGCCTTCCATAACCTCAAGCGCAGGCCGCTCGGTAGGAGCCGGGGTTTCGACCGATTCCTCGGTGGGCTCTGCGGCAGGCTCCTGCTGAACATCCGCTGAAGGGGCGGGAGTCTCGGTGGCTTCCGGTGAGGGGACAGGCGTTGCCTCCGTTGCGGCAGGCTGTACCTCTTCAGTGGGCAGCGCCACGGTCAGGTTGTCGGCAGGCGGCGTGGGCGTGGCGGTAGGCGAGGCGTAGCGTACCTGCTGGCTGTCGTAGAGCACGGAAAGGGTATATTTGCCCGCAATACCATCCGCATAAAGGCCGTGATTGTACTGGAAGGTCTCCACCGCTTTGCGGGTCTGGTTGCCGTAGCGGCCGTCCAGATCGCCCTCGTAGTAGCCGTACTCCATCAGCGTCTGCTGCAGCTTGAGCACCGCATCGCCATTATCGCCCATTTGCAGGGCTTTGTACTGAGGGTTGGGCGAGACCTGCACGGTGGGCACAGGCGTGGGGCTGGGCGTAGCCTCCGGCGTGGGGGTAGCCGCCACAACCGTAGGGGTGGGGGTGCAGTACTGCTCCATATAGGCCTCAGGATCCGGCATGGTCTGCACGGAGGAGGCAAAAACCATCGTCATATACAGCACAAGCGTTTTCAGAAGATCCATCCGTATTCCTCCTGTCAGCTTTTACAGGCAGCCCGACTCAATGCTGTGCCGGATCGGTACCTGCACGGCGGTAGGGCTTGCCGTCATCCTGATAGATGCTGCGCAGCTGGCGCTTCTTAACTCCGCTGAACACAACACCGGTCACATCCACCGCACGCTGCCTGAGACCAACGGCGATGCTGTTGATCTCCTTGGCGGTGTAGCGACTGTCCTTGGCCACCAGCACAGTCTGGTCGGCTGCGCTGCCCACGGCAGCCGCGCCGTTGCCAAAACCGGCAGGGGGCGCATTGAGGATCACATAATCGTAGATGGTAAGGGCATCCCGCACAAAGCTGCGGCATTTGGCAGACGAGGCTGCCTTTCGCATGGTCTCGCCATCGTGGCAGCAATCGATCAGGTGCAGGTTTTCGGTGGCGGTGCGCAAAAGCGCATAAGGCAGGCGTGTATTGTCATTGAGGCAATCCGCCACATCCACCCGCCCGCTGACGCCCAGATAGCGCCGCAGGGAAGGCTGGTCGCCATCCATCTCCAGCATCAGAACAGAGTAACCCTCCTCTGCCAGTGTCTGACCCAGCAGCACAGCCACCGCAGGGGCATCATCCTCCGCCCGCATACCGGTAACGGCAATGGAGCTGCTCTGCATTTCAGCCCGGTTGCGCACAGCGAGAGCCACCTCGTCGATCCCCTCGCGAACATAACGGTCCACACTGGTCAAAAGCTTGCAGACTTCCGCGTTTTTCTTCTTTTTGCCTGCATTTTTGGCATGCTTACCGGCGCAGGCTTCGCAGACCTTACCGCATTCCGCCACCTGCCCCAGCGCAGGAATCTCCAGCTCCTTGGGCAGCTTCTGCCAGCAGATGGGCTCCCGGCGGGAGCCGAAGAAGATCGCCAGCAGCGAAAGTGCAGCAAAAGACAGCAGCATGGTCTGAACCACGCGCATAAGCTCCTCCCGGAGACCGGGCTGCGGCAGCAGCTCCGCCCGGTGCACGGTCTCTGCGGAGGCGACGCCCAGCAGCTTGACAGAATCGGCTGCCAGCTTGTCGCCCACGGCGTTGGCAAGGCCGGTAACGATCTCCCGATCACGGCCGATGGCCCGAATCGTGACCATATGATCCCCGGCGGTACCCCGGGCGCTGACAAAGGTCTTGCCATCGCTGACTGTCTCCGCCACCAGCTGATAGCGGAATGCATCCTCGTCCAGAAGGCGGTTGTAATCCCGCAGCAGCATCCACATGCTCAAGGGAGCAGGCTTCTGCTCATCGCCGGCGGGTACAGCGCACAGCAAATAGTCGGCCACATAACGCTCCGGCTCCAAGAAGTGGATGTACACACCCACCGCAAGCGTGATGATAAAGGTAAAAAACAAGATCCAGCCCAGTGAACGCATCCATCTGCGGCCTGCTCTGCGCATCATACCGATCCCTCCCTGCATGATATCCCACCATAGAATATCACGCTCCGCCCGGATTGACAAGGGCAACCTGCCGGTTACACTTTTCTTGACAGGCGCCCCCGCAGCGGGTTATGATACCTACATTGGTAATGAAGGATCATACATATATTCATTCATCGCAGGAGGACTTATGGACGCAACCAAACGGCACCGCAAACTATGGAAGATCCTCTACACGCTGGTACGGCCCTATCTGGTACACCGCTTCGCTTACACCCACGACCAAGCATCCCGCAGCGAGGCCTGTCTGATCATTTCCAACCACGTGACCAACTGGGATCCCCTGCTGCTTTCGCTGAGCTTCCCGGAGCAGCAGATCGATTTTGTTGCCAGCGAGCACCTGTTCCGCATGGGCTGGGTAACAAAGCTTATCCAGTGGCTGGTAGCGGTGATCCCGCGCCGCAAGGGCTCCACGGGCATGGATACAGCCATGGCCTGCCTGCGGAATCTGCGGGCAGGCAAATCGGTCTGCATTTTCGGCTCCGGCGAGACCACGTGGGACGGCCTGAGCACGCCCGTGCTGCCCGCAACCGCCATGCTGGCGCAGATCAGCGGCGCTACGCTGCTCACCTACCGCATCGAAGGCGGTTATCTGACCAACCCGCGCTGGGGTAAGGGTCTGCGTCGCGGCAAGATGCACGGGCATGTGGTGGGCGTGTACACCGCCGAGCAGCTGAAGGGCATGAAGAAGGAAGAGATCCTGCAGGCCATCAACAGCGATATCTATGAGGATACATGGCAGAGCCAGCGGGAAAACCCTGTGGTCTACAAGGGTAAAAACCGGGCCAATTATCTGGAGGGGGCGCTGTTCATCTGCCCCAAGTGCAGGCAGCTTGGAAGCCTGCATTCCGAAGGGGAGCATCTCCACTGCGCCTGCGGCCACAGCGTACAGCTGACCCCCACCGGCTTCCTGTCGCCCGCAGAGCCCTTTGAGACTATCGCTCAATGGGAAAGCTGGCAGCTGGAGGCATACCGCAACGGCGACTACCAGCCCGCAGGCGGCGTGATCGCCGATGAAAACGTCACCTTCCTAAAAGTGGATGACGACCACACCACCCATACGCTGGCAGAGGGTCGGCTGGAACTGAAGGACAGTGCGCTCCATATCGGAGAGCATGTGCTGCCGCTGGATACCATCGGCAACATGGCGATCGTGCGCACCAACCGGCTCATTTTCTCCTGCCAGGATGCCTACTACGAGCTGAAGTGCCATACTCCGGGCTGCTGCATGCGCAAATATGTGCTGGCATGGCAGAACCAAAAGGCAGAACGCTCCTCCGCAAACTGACCGCACCCGGTGCGTGCCAACTGCAAGAACCCCCACCGGTTTTCACTTCACAGAAAACCGGTGGGGGTTCTTCGCATATGGGCCGCGGATCAGTTTTTCTTTGAAGAGACGGCATCCAGCACCTTGCGGTAGGGAGCCAGCATGCCCTCGTTCATCTTGTTGCCCATCTTGGCTTTGATCTTCGGGGAGGAAAGCAGCGCTCCCACCAGATACATCTTGAGAATGAGACCCTTGTTCTTCTGGGGAAAATCGTACTCGCCGTGCTGCTTGTAGAAGCGGTGATCCGCCTTCATCATGCCCTGCATCTGATAGATCAGGTCGCGGAAGATCTTCATGCCACCGACACCCAGAAAATTCTTGGGCTGCCGGTAGGAGACCGCCAGCATTCTTTCCAGCGTGGCCGCCATCTGATCGATGGCCGCATCGGTATCGGTTTCGTTGGTGGCAACACCGGCCAGCGGATTCTGCCCCACCTGCGCACGCCCTTCAATGATGGTTTGCAGATTGTTTTCCGCACTGTAGGCTCCGTTGACGAGATACCCTACCGGCATGCCCACCGTTACCGTGCGATGACCGTTGCAGAACTGGCGGTCATCGTACATCTTGAAGCGTGCGCCCATGGAATGATCCCGTACCGTAAAGGCGTAAACAATGGCTTCGCCGCTCTGCACCTGCTCACGAAGGAAGGTATCAAAACCATCCTTGTAGATGCAGACACCATCTGTGGCGCAGTTGAAGCAGCCCAGGCAGCCGCCCTTGAAAGGATACTCCCCAAGATCCACCAGGCGGGTCTTGCGCCCCAGCACACGGCGGAAGCGCTCCACCATCTGCACCAGCCGGTCGTCTCCATCCTGCAGGTCTGCAACGATGACCACATCGCCGGGCTTGCTCTCCGGTTGTGCATAATGCTCCGGGAGGGTTGCAGGCACCGGGCGGGAATCCCCTTGTGGCACAGGAATCGGCTCGCAGTAGCCCTGCTCCATGCTCCACAGCAGGTGTTCAAAGAACAGCTCCGCCTCCCGCTGGCCCTTCTCCGTCAGCAAATCATCCATATCGGCAGAGAGGCCGCGAAGCACCTTCATGCCCAGATCCTGTGCATTCTCCTGCACATAACGGTGAGCGGTCACATCGTAAAAATGCTTGGAGGTGCTGATCTGGCTCATATACTTGCCCTTGACGGGGGCAGCGTGCATCTTCATCAGTTCGATGAAACGGTGCAGCTGGCAGGGCGCGACAAAGGTATACACCGGGTAAGCAAACAGTATCAGCTCAGCCCCGGCGATGGCCTTGAGGGCGGGCGAGAAATCTTTTTCCAGCGCCTTGATGCGGTGGCCGGCATGGAGCATCTCAAAGTGATGTTCCGGGTAACGTTTTTCAAGATACAGTGCCGTTTGCAGGGTGATGCTGTTTTCGCCCTTGGGGCTGCCGTTGATCACAAGAATATTCATGGTACTGCCTCCGTTGCTGCCGGGCGGCAGCTGTATTTCTAAATAACATATGATTTCTATACCTGCAGCGGTTATTCCTGCCGGGTGCAAAGGCAAAAACAGCCGCCGCAGGCATGCTGCGGCGGCTGTCTGACGATACATTTCAATACTCAGCGGATGAAATTGGTGTATACCCGATCCAACACGGGCGGGCATACGTCATTTTCTTTACCCAGCTGGATGCACTTGAGCAGCCACGCCATATTTCTGCCCAGGTTGGTCATGGTTTGGAGACCTTCCAGATCCTGCTCCACTTCGGCAGGCGTGTTGCCATGCACATGGTTCCAGTAGGTGGAGGAGACCACCGGCATGCAGTTGATGGTAAAATGCTTGGTGATCACATCCAGCGAGGCTGTGTTGCCGGCTCTGCGTGCGCTGAGCACCGCTGCGGCAGGCTTGAAGCGGAAATTGGCACCGTTGGCATAGAAGGCGCGATCCATAAAGCTGAGCAGACGTCCACTGGGATGAGCATAGTAGACGGGAGAGCCAAACACAAAGCCGTCGAATTCGGCAGCACGGAGCGCAAACTCCGCAGCTGCATCCTGAAACACGCAATGGCCCAGTCTGCCGCACTGTCCGCAAGCGATGCAATCCGCGATGGGCTGATTGCCGATGAACAGGGTCTCTGTTTCAATGCCCTCTGCGTGCAGCGCCGCTGCTACCTCCTCCAGCGCTCTGGCGGTGCAGCCGTGCTCGCGGGAGCTTCCGTTAACGAGCATTACTTTCATGGTTTCTCCTCCTTGTTTCGGGGATATCGTTCCAGCCTATGGTAAAAGCCGGAGCAGTATGCCTTTTTTCAGCTCCGGCGCTTGCTGGAGAGCTCAACCCAGCAGGATGGTCTGCTCCTTCTCGGTCTTGTTGAGGGTAAAGGAGGCCTTCAAGCCGTCGCAGCAAAGATCGTACCGGCCACGGAAGCCCTCTACCCGGCATTGACCATTCTCATCGGTCATCAAGGTAAGGCTGGTGTGCCAATCCTTGCGCACACGCTGCTTGAGCGCTTCGTAGGCGGGCTTTACGGTGCCGTCCTTGCGCACGAGACCAGAGGGAGCGCCAAGCCATGCGCCATCTTCAAAGTCCCAGTTGGTAAAGGCTTCCACCTGCGGATGGGCAAAGAGACGATCCACCATGGTAAGCACATCCTGCGCCTGACGATCTTCCCCTTCGGGGGTGGTGGGCCATTCGGGCA
This sequence comes from Candidatus Limiplasma sp., assembly GCA_045540635.1. GTDB lineage: Bacteria > Bacillota > Clostridia > Christensenellales > Aristaeellaceae > Limiplasma. The sequence goes on along the minus strand of JAZQHO010000245.1, from coordinate 15,579 downwards.
CCTGCCAGTCGTTGAGATCCACGATATGCGGGGGCATCAGATCGCCGGAAACGAAAGTGTTCTCCGTAAAGTGCATGGGCTTGCCGAACTTCTCAAAGCGGGCCAGCACCTCCTCCAGCTTCTCCATGCCCCAGAAGCCCTGATGCTGATGGGACTGGATGCCGATCACATCGATGGGCACGCCTGCGGCAAGGCAGTCCTCGATCAGCTGGCGATAGTTCTCGCTGGTGTTGAAGTCGTTGAGCAGCAGCGTGGCATTGGGATCCATCTGACGGGCCATGTCGAATACGGCCTTCACCAGCGGCACCCGTCCCATCTCCTGACACAGCCGTGTGATGGCATTCTCCTGCTTTTCAAAGATGGGCATGATGACCACTTCGTTGATCACATCCCACAGGGTGATGTACTCGTGGAAAGCGCCGATCTCACGACGGATGCGGCTCAGCTGGTTTTCCAGCACGGCCTTGTTATCCTTCTCCAGCAGCCAGAGCGCAGAGGCGGTGTGCCAGCAGAGGGGATGACCCTTTACCGTGAAGCCGCGCTCCTTCAGATACTTAGCGGAGCGAAGGGTGGTCTCCTCCCGGGTGATGCCCTCGCGGGGCTCATAGCGACCCTGATAGAAGGGCAGCGTGGCGTAGTTGAATACTTCCTTCCAGGTCTCCCAATACTTTTCGTATTTTTCCTTCAGCGGAGCAGGAGTGGCGGGATCCAACAGTTCCTGCAGCCAGAAGCAGCCGCAGCCGAACAGAAACTCATGGCTGGCAAGCTCCACCTGCACTTTTCGGCCGGGCATAGGGCGACCCGCGGCATCCTTCAGCGTCAGGGTACAATCGGACATACGATGGGCGTACTTGGACATGGGAATACCTCCTGTTGTATGCAATTGATGTTAGTTGTATATTAGCATTGCTCAACAGAAAGCGCAAGAGCAAAACCGTATCTCGGCAAGAAATGAACGATGCCTCCACATCAACTGATGAATGCAGAGGCACCGTGTTCGGCAAGAGCCCGGAACGAGTATGTTTAATTGGAAGAGATACCGCGGAGCACCGATTATTCGCCAAACTGTCCCAGCGCATAGAGCGCCCGGTATTCGCTGGGAGAACAGCCATGCATCTCTTTAAAGGTACGGTTGAAGGTGGACAGGCTGCTGAAACCGGACTGAGCAGATACCTGTACGATGGAAAGCTGCGTGGTGGACAGAAGGTGCGCCGCCACCGAAATGCGCTTGCGGAGCAGAAAACGAGAAAACCCCACACCTGTCTGCTTGCTGAACACACGGGAGAAATAACATTTGGAAAAGCCCGCCATCTCAGCCATGCTATCCAGCGTAATATCCTCAGTATAGTTATTTTCCACATATTCCACGATGCGGTTGATGATGACCCGATTATTTTCCTCCCGTCCCAGGGCAGCATCCTCTTTGGGGGTATGCTCGCTCAGATACTGCTGCCCCAACAGCACATAGATCTGCATCAGCTGGGCATAGCAGGTAAGGTTGCTCAGCGGCTTATGGGCATAGTAATCCACCATCATTTCAAACAGCATGGCGCGCACCTGACCGCAGATAGGGTTTTCTTCTTTTAGATAGATCACATCCTCCAGCATAGGTCGGATGGAAGATACCCCTCGGATGCTCAAAAGACAGGAGGGGTCGAAAAGGATCAGATTCCGGATGCTATCCTTGGGCATGCTGAGGGAATGCGGCTTGTCTGCTGGTACGAACAGTACCTCTGTGCTCTTTACGTGGTAGGTAACGCCATCTACGATGCAGTGGCACTCGCCCTCGTGGGGCAATACCACTTCCACCGAAGCGTGGAAATGCTCGCTATAGTAGTCCGGTACTGTCTCATACCACACACGCAGGCTCATATCGTCCCAGAAGGTAACGAACTCCTGAGAGCCGTGCATGACCCGGTAGCCGGATTCAAACATGCTGCGCTCTTTGGAAGTGATCAAATTTTGTCGTTTCATTTGCATACCTCCTGCGGGTGAAATAGCCTGAAAAAAACCGTTCTACATGAATTTCAAGTCATTTTAACATGCAATCCCAGTAGCAGGCAAGTAATCACACGGACATTTTTCGCAAGAAATGAGTAAATTGTATCACAAAAATTGAATACATGCGATGTATGTGATATGTTATTCACCTCTGGACGCACATGCATCAGGTTTGGTAATAACTGTTCAAACGCTTGCACAAAGCCGTTTGCAAGCGCAAATGCTTTCTTTTTGTTTCCGAAAATATGAAATTTTTATTATGAATTTTTATAACTGCAAAATGGTTTAGCTAAATTGTAAGGTAATGTAAAGAAAAGCGACAATATATACGATAAAAACTGCCGTTTGTATTGGGATTTACACAAATCTGTTATGGTTGACAGAGAAATAAAGAATAGGTATAATTCATAATATCGTTGCAAAACGAATGTCTGAATTGGTAAAGATCATACCTGAACTTTACTGATCCTTCGTTTTTTGCAATCTTTTTTTCCGTTGCAAAGCGGTAAAAAAGAGTCAAAAAATGCCGTATCTCGTTGCGGCAAACCGGGAGAGAATGCTTCATGGGTAAAAAAACACGGGGCGTACTGATCGGCATCATTTGCGCAGTAGTTGTCATTGCTGGGCTTCTTTTGCTTTCTCCGGGTGCGACCACTTTCCAGGCCAAGTATGCAGGCGTGGATCTGAGCACCGACGTAGAAGGCATTGGACGCGATGACACCTACGACGGCTACCTGGCTGCACATGCAGACGCAGGCACCGGCGCAGAGACCATCGAGCTGGACCTGACCGCCTTCGAAGGCGATGGCGAAGCTCAGCAGGTGGACGGCGCAGACTGCGTCTACACCGCCGACACCAATGTTACCACCTGGAAGGTAACGGTGCCGGAAGAAGGCATGTACAACATCCTTCTGGATTACAAAACTGTAGAATCCCGCGGCGTGGATATCGAACGTGCAGTGTACATCAACGGAGAGCTTCCGTTCTCCGGTGCGGCGACACTGCGCTTTTCGCGCCTCTGGACGGATGACCCTGCCGACTTTGCAGAGGATGGCTCCTTCCGCAAGGACAATCAGGGCAACCACATCCGTCCCTCTCAGATCGAGCGCTACGAGTGGCAGCAGGCCTATTGCCGTGATGACATGGGCTACACCACCGAGCCCTACCAGTTCTATTTCCAGGCGGGCGAGAACACCCTTTCTCTGAAGGCTGTCAACGAGCCCGTCATCCTGCGCGCCATCAAGCTGGTGCCTGTGCAGGATCATCCGGACTACGCCGCCTATGCGGCTGCGCAGCCTCAGGTGGAAATGAGCGAAGAGGCCAAGAATTGGTCCGTTACACTGCAGGGCGAAGCAGCCGACCTGCGCTCTTCCCCCTCCCTCTACCCCCGCTACGACCACGCGTCTCCTGTAACGGAGCCCTATGATGTGAGCAAGACCGTGCTCAACTACATCGGCGGCGATCCGTGGAACACCTCCGGTCAGTGGGTGCAGTGGGACTTCGAAGTGCCTGAGGATGGTTACTACAATATTACCATCAAGGCTCGCCAGAGCTATCAGCGCGGCGCTCTTTCCTGCCGCTCCCTGTACATCGACGGCGAGATCCCCTTCGAAGGCGTTTCCGCTCTTTCCTTTGCATACGACACCGCATGGAAGATGCATACCCTGTCTGATGAGAACGGCGAGCCCTACCGTTTCTATCTGACTGCCGGTTCCCACACCGTGCGCCTTGAGGCCACGCTGGGTGCCATGGGTACCATCCTGAAGGATATGGAAAGCAGCATCTTCCGCCTCAACCAGATCTACCGCAAGGTGCTGGTGCTGACCGGCGTTAGCCCCGACCGCTTCCGTGATTACAACCTTGCCAAGGTTTACCCCGAAGTGATCGAAGCCATGGAGCTGGAATCCAAGCGTCTGTATAAGCTGGTGGATGACACCGTTCTGCTGACCGGCCAGAAGAGCGACCGCGTTGCTGTTGCCCAGACGCTGGCTGTACAGCTGGAGCAGTTCGTGGAGCGCAATGAGCGCATCACCCAGTCCTTCTCCAATTTCAAGGACAACATCACCAGTCTGGGTACTGCCATGCAGAACATGGCCGAGACCAAGCTGGATGTTGACCTTGTGATCATCAGCGGCGAGAACGCCAAGCTGCCCAAGTATAACGACGGCTTCCTCGCCCGCATGAGCCACGAGATCCGCGCCTGCGTTGCTTCCTATTTTGTAGACTACAACGCACTGGGCGATGTGTACGACAAGAATGCCGACGATCTGATCGAAGTCTGGCTGGTAGCCGGCCGCGACCAGAGCACCGTGCTCAAAACCATGGTGGACGACAGCTTCACACCTGCCAGCGGCATCAAGGTGAACGTTAAGCTGGTCGCAGCCGATGCTATTCTGAACGCAGTTATGGCAGGCAACGGCCCCGACGTGATCCTGACCGTTGACGGCTGGTTCGCCGTTAACTACGCCATGCGTAACGCCGTTGAGGATCTGACTCAGTTCGAAGACTTTGAAGAGGTCATCAAGCCCTTCTATGCCAGCGCAATTGAGCCCCTTACCTACGACAACGGCAACCACGCCGGCGTATACGCCCTGCCCGAGACCCAGATCTTCTCCGTGCTGTTCTACCGCACCGACGTTCTGGAGGAGCTTGGCCTTGAAGTGCCCCAGACCTGGGACGACATCATCGCCATGCTGCCCACCATTCAGGGCAACAACATGTCTGTGGGCGTTCCCTTCCCGGATATCAGCAACGTTGATATGTCCGGCTTCAATGCCCTCATCTACCAGAATGGCGGCGCTATCTACAGCCCCGACAAGCAGCGCACCGTCATCGACAGCGAAGCCGGTGTTGCCGCCTTTAAGTTCTACACCAGCCTCTACAACGACTACGGTCTGCCCACCGTATTCGACTTTGTGAGCCGCTTCCGTTCCGGCGAGATGCCCGTGGGCGTAGGCCAGTACACCCTGTACAACACCCTGACGGTTTCCGCTCCTGAGATCCGCGGTCTGTGGGACTTCACCCTCTACCCCGGCACCCTCAAGGATGACGGTACCATCGACCGCTCCGTGCACGCCAACGGCGCCTGCTGCATGATGGTCGCCACCGACGACGAGAACATGAAGCGGAACGCCTGGGAGTTCATGAAGTGGTGGGTCTCCGCCGATTCTCAGGTACGCTTCGGCCGCGAGATGGAGAGCATCCTTGGCTCCTCTGCCCGCTACACCACCGCCAACACCGAGGCGCTGGAACAGCTGGCCTGGTCTGCCGATCAGCTGGCTGTGCTCAAGGAGCAGCAGAAGTGGGCCCGCGGCTTCCCCGAGATCGCCGGCGGCTACTCCACCACCCGTCACATGACCAACGCCATCCGCAAGGTAATCAACGACAAGGACGATCCTCGCGAGACGCTGCTCACCTACACCCGCACTATTAATGAAGAAATCAAGATCAAGCGGCGCGAATTCGGTCTGCCGATTGACGGAGAGGAGGTAACGAAATGAATCAAGTACAGACTGGTTCCTTCGCCAAGCGGTACCTCACGATGAAGTCTGAGAAGCTCAGTTACGGCATCAACAAGGCCAAGCGCATGAAGGTGTGCTACCTGTTCCTTGCACCCTATGCCCTGCTGTTCTTCACGTTCTTCATTCTCCCCATCTGTACCTCCATTTTCTACGGCTTTACCTACTACAACATTCTGGAGCCCGCACGCTTTGTGGGTCTGCAGAACTACATCAACCTGATCCTGCAGGACGAGGTATTCCTTACCTCGGTAAAGAACACCTTCGTTATCGCAGTCATCACCGGCCCCGTGGGCTACATCCTCTCGTTTATGTTCGCATGGTTCATCAACGAGCTGCCCAAGTGGCTGCGTGCCGTCGCGGTTGTTGTGTTCTACGCTCCCAGTATTGCCGGTAACGCGTACTCCATCTTCTCCATCATCTTCCGTGGCGACGCTTACGGCTACCTGAACTCCCTGCTGCTCAACTTCGGCTTCATCGATGCGCCTCTGCTGTGGCTCACCGACCCCCGCTACATCATGCCCGTGCTGATCATCGTTATTCTGTGGATGAGCATGGGTACCGGCTTCCTCAGCTTTGTTGCCGGTTTCCAGGGCATCGATAAGAGCATGTACGAAGCCGGTTATGTGGATGGTATCCGCAACCGCTGGCAGGAGCTCTACTACATCACCCTGCCCAGCATGAAGCCCATGCTGCTGTTCGGTGCTGTTATGAGCATCACCTCCGCCTTCAACGTGTGCGACGTGCCCCGTGCGCTGGCAGGCTTCCCCTCCACCGACTACGCGGCCCGTACGATCGTTACCCACTTGTTCGACTACGGCTTCAGCCGCTTCGAGATGGGTTACGCTTCCGCCATCGCCACGCTGCTGTTCCTGGTTATGATTCTGTGCAAGAAAGTCATTTCTGCCGCACTGGAAAAGGTAGGTACCTGATATGAGCGAATTCAATAAGATCAAATCCAACGGTACCGCAACGCTTAACAAGAAAAAAGTTAAGGGTTACCTGCTTTCCGACGAGACTCAGGCCGTATTCTGCTCCAAGAAGGGCGAGGCGGTACTCACCATTCCCTACACCAACATCAAGAGCATGAACAACATCCGCCATGGCGGACTGTCCAGCACTGTCACCATCAAGACGAAGGATGACAGCGAATACAGCTTCCTGTTGGTGGAAGGCCAGAAGGTGTACAACAACATCGATAAATTCTGGCTCAACAAGCCCCTGCAGACCTACAGCCGCGCCGAAGAGCTGCGCCGTCTGGCCGAGCTCCGCGGCGAAAAGGTGCAGAAAGTCAAGAAGCACGTCATCAAGCGCCGCCACCCCAACCGCTCCATCGGCGGCGACATCGGCATCTACATCATGCTGGCCCTCGTTGGTCTGCTGATGGCCTTCCCCCTCATCTTCGCTGTTGGCTCCGCGCTGAAGCCGCTGGACGAATTGTTCCGCTTCCCGCCCACAGTCCTGCCTCAGCACCCCACGCTGGACAACTTCTCCGACCTGCTGGTAACGATGGGTCAGAGCTGGGTGCCCTTCAGCCGCTACCTGACCAACACGGTGTTCATCACCTTCGCCGGTACCTTCGGCCACCTGATCATCGCCTCCATGGCGGCGTTCGTTCTGGCCAAGTACGACTTCCCCGGCGGCCGCACCTTCTTTAGCATCGTTGTTACCGCTCTGATGTTCTCCGGTTACGTAACGGGCATCCCCAACTACGTGATCATGAGCAAGATCGGCATCATCGACACCTACTGGGCGCTGCTGCTGCCCGCATTCGCAGCCCCCATCGGTCTGTTTATGATGAAGCAGTTTATGGAAGGCCTGCCCACCGCTCTCATCGAGGCCGCTCACATCGACGGCGCCGGCGAGTTCCGCATCTTCTGGAACATTGTTATGCCTAACGTTAAGCCCGCTTGGCTGACCGTTATCATCTTCTCTGTGCAGAGCCTGTGGAACAACTCCGCTGCCACCGTTATCTACTCCGAGGCCAAGAAAACGCTGGTTTACGCACTGCAGCAGATCCAGGCCGGCGGTATCGCCCGTACCGGTCAGGCTGCAGCCGTTACCGTTGTTGTAATGGCGGTTCCCATCATCATCTTCGTTCTGAGCCAGAGCCAGATTCTCGAAACCATGGCAAGCTCCGGTATCAAGGACTGATTTCCCCCGGATAACGACATTGGTTTCAACATTTATCAGAACAGGAGGGTGACAGACCGTGAAAATCATGCACAGGCTTGCAGCACTGCTCATGATCATTATGCTGCTTTCCGGCGTTACTGCCGCCTACGCTGCGGACGACGGCTACGCCAGCTCGTATACCTACAACTACGACTATTGGGGCGACATTCGCGAATCGCCCGATGCCTACCGTGTGGCCTCCGTTGTGCGCAGCGCAGAGCTGGGGCTGGATGTTGCCATGAAGCGCCCCCAGAGCCTCTACGCCCGCGACGATATGCTCTACGTGTGCGACACCGGCAACAACCGCATCCTTGAGCTGCGCCGCTATGGCAACGAATTCAAGCTGATGCGGATCATCGACAGCGTTCAGGGTGCCGAGCCCGCTACCTTCAACACCCCCACCGATGTGTTCGCCGATGAAGAGGGCAACCTCTACATTGCCGATACCAACAACCAGCGCGTGCTGAAGGTGGACAAGGACCTGAACCATCTGCTTTCCTTTACCAAGCCCACCGACTCCACCTTCGACCAGAGCCTCAACTTCCTGCCCATCAAGCTGGCGGTAGACGTTTCCGGCCGTGTGTTCTGTCTTGCTACCAACGTAAACAAGGGTCTGGTCAAGTTTGAAGCAGACGGCACCTTTACCGGCTTCATCGGTGCCAACAAGGTTATCTACAGCTTTGTAGATTACATCTGGAAGGAATTCTTCACCACCAAGGAGCAGCGCGCCCAGCAGGAAGCCTTCGTTCCTACCGAGTACTGCAACATCTACATGGATGAGGACTCCTTCATCTACGCCACCAACATCATCTTCGACGAGTACGATCTGCTCTGGGATAACGCAATGCCCATCCGCCGCCTCAACGGCATCGGCAACGATATCCTGATCAAGAACGACCGTTACCCCCCCATCGGCGAGCTGTACTGGGTAGAGGGCACTGTGGATAAGGGCCCCTCCAAGTTCGTGGATATCACCGTTATGGAGAACGATATCTACGTTGCGCTGGACCGCACCCGCGGCCGCCTGTTCGGCTACGACAGCCAGGGCATCATGCTGTGGGCCTTCGGCAGCATCGGCAACACCGACAGCACCTTCAACTCCGCTATCTCCCTCGAGCACATGGGCCGCGACCTGATCGTTCTGGATCAGAACGAAGGCGACATCACCCTCTTTACTCCCACCGAATACGGCAATCTGATCTACGATGCCAGCGACGATTACCTGCGCGGCGACTACGATGGCTCCGCCGTGAAGTGGGAGGAAGTGCTCAAGCACAACGCCAACTATAACCTCGCCTTCATCGGCATCGGCCGCAGTCTGATGCGTCAGGAGAAGTTCGAGGAGGCCATGGAATATTTTGAAATGGCCCACGACCGCGACAACTACGGTCGCGCCTTCCGCCAGTGGCGTAAGATCTGGGTGGAAGAGAACATCGGCTGGCTGGTCATTGTTCTGGCCGTAGTGATGATCGTGCCGCTGATCATCCGCACGATCAAGAAAACGAGAATGGAGGTGGAAGTCTATGAGCGCAGCAAAGTTGGAAAGTAAGCCCATCAGTGCCCGCAAGGAAAAGTGGAACAAGTACGTAGATTCCATGAAGTATGCCTTCCACGTAATGTTCCATCCCTTTGACGGCTTCTGGGATCTGACCCATGAAAAGCGCGGCACCATCGCGGCTGCCACCACTTTTCTGGCAATGTTCCTGATCACCCGCGTGCTGGAGCTGATGTACACCAACTTCCAGTTCATCAGCGCTCCGCTGCAGTGGATCAACATCTTCGAACAGATGGCTTCCCTTCTGTTCCCCTTCCTGATCATCTGTCTGGCAAACTGGAGTCTGACCACGCTGTTCGACGGCAAGGGCCGCTTCTCGGACATCTACATGGCCATGTGCTATGCGCTGGTGCCCTACACGCTGGTTCACCTGCCGCTGATCTTCGTCTCCAACATCATCGCCTTTGACGAGGCCGCCTTCTATGAGGTACTGTTGCTGGTATCCATCGTGTGGTGCGTCGGTCTGGTGTTCATCGGCCTGATGCAGGTGCATGATTACGGCCCCGGCAAAACCATCATCTTCCTGGTCGCTACCCTGCTGGGCACGCTGATCATTCTCTTCCTGATGCTGGTTTTCCTGAGCCTGCTGAGCGACGCGCTGAGCTACTTCATCTCCCTGTACAGAGAGATCGCATTCCGTTTGTATTAAGGAGGGAAGAAGAAAATGAAAAAGAAAAAATTCATTTGGCGCTTGCTTCCCTGGGTCATCACGCTGGCGCTGCTGGCGGCACTGGTGGTGTTTGTGGGCATTCCTCTCTTCACCCCCGAAGTGCCCCGCGACATCCCCGCCCCTGTGATCTCCTACTATGAGGGCGATACCACCCCCATCATTATGGAGAACGACAGCCTGAAGTTCGAACTGGATCCCGCCACCACCCAGTTCAAGGTGACGGATAAGGCTTCCGGTCAGGAATGGCTCTCCAACCCCGCCGACAAGGACAGCGACCCCGTTGCCCTTGCCGCCAACAAGGAGATGCTCTCCGCCACCCTGAGCCTCACCTACGCCACCACCGGCGGCGAGGTGGAAATGAACAATGCCAAGTACTCCATCGAGAACGGCAACTACGCCATCACTCAGCAGGAGGATGGTTCCCTCCGGATCGACTACTCCATCGGTAAGATCGAAAAGATCTACATGATGCCTACGGCGATCACCAAGGAACGCTTCGATGTCTTCAAGGAGGCAATGAAGAAGTCCACCCAGAAGAAGCTGACCAGTAACTACACCCTCTACGAGCCCGAAAAGCTGGACTCCAAGAAGAACAAGGACGAGATCATCGCCATGTACCCCGAGGTACTCAACCAGGCGCTGTACATCCTCAAGTCCGATACTTCCGAGAACAACAAAGCCAAGATCGAGGGCTACTGGGCTGAGGCAGGCTATACGCAGGCCGATTTCGACATCGACAGCCAGCTGGTTGCCGGCTCCAAGGAAAGCTCTGCTGCCGTATTCAACGCCAGCATGATCTACCGTCTGGACGGCAGCGATCTGGTGGTTGAGGTTCCCTACGACAGCATCCGCTACAAGGAAGCCAACCCCATCCTGTACATCACTCCCCTGCCCATGTTCGGCGCAGCCGGTACACAGGATGAAGGCTACCTGTTCGTGCCCGAAGGCGGCGGCGCTCTGATCAAGTTCAACAGCGGTCTGCTGAACCAGAACTCCTACTACGCCGACCTTTACGGCTGGGACTACGGTATGCGCCGCAACGAGCTGGTCAGCGAGACCCGTCTCAGCTTCCCCGTGTTCGGCATGATGAAGAACGGCAACAGCTTCATGTGCATCATGGACGGTGCCACCTCCTACGGCAGCGTGCAGGCTGACATCAGCGGCCGTTACAACAGCTACAACTACATCTCTGCCCGGTACAACGTACTGCACAGAGACCAGTACAACGTTTCCAACAAGACCGCGCAGCTGGTGTACATGTACGAGCAGGATATCCCCCAGGATACCATCGTGCAGCGCTACAAGTTCTTCAAGGGCGACAGCTACGTTGCCATGGCCAATGCCTACAGCGACTACCTGCGCCAGCGCAACCCCGAGCTGGCCGAAGCCACCGCCTCCGAGCAGATGCCCGTGAACGTGGAAATGGTCGGCGCTATCGACAAGACTGTTGTCAAGTTCGGTCTCCCCATCGACTCCGTTGTCTCCACCACCAGCTTCAAGCAGGCTGAGGAGATGATCGGCGACCTGACCGACGGCGGCATCCAGAACCTGAATGTCCGCTTCAGCGGCTGGGCCAACCGCGGCGTCAACCAGCGGGTGCTCACCAACGTGAAAGTGGTCAAGGAGATCGGCGGCGAAGCCGGTATGAAGAGCCTGATCCAGACCGCCAAGGACAATGGCGTTACCCTTACCTTTGACGGTGTGAACTGCTTCGCTTACGACAGCGGCATCATGCAGGGCTTTATCGGCTTCAGCGATGCTGCCCGCTACACCACCCGCGAGCAGATCAAGATCGATCCCTACGACGTGATCACCTATCAGCCGGCAGAATGGCTGGATCCCTTCTATGTGGTTACACCCGACTACGCACAGAACACCGCCACCAACCTGATCAACAAGCTGAGCGAAATGGGTGCAGAGGGCATCGCCTTCCGTGATATCGGCTACCTGCTCAGCGCCGACTACAACCCCAAGGCTACCGTTACCCGCGAACAGGTGAAGGCCATGAACATCGAGACCATGAAGGAAGCTCAGGCTGCCGGCCAGAGCATCACCATCCGTCAGGGTAACGATTACGCCCTCCCCTATGCTGATCTGATCACCGACATGGATCTGGACGGTGCGGGCTACGCCCTCATCGACCGCACCGTGCCCTTCTACCAGATCGCCCTCCACGGCCTGAAGGACTACACCGGCGAGCCCATCAACACCGCCAGCGACTCTGTGGAAGAGTTCCTGCACTGCGTTGAGTACGGCGCAGGCCTCAACTACACCTTTATGGCAGTGGATACCAAGATCCTGCAGGACACCTTCCACTCTGCCTACTTCGCAGCCAGCTACGACAGCTGGAAGGAGGATTCCATCCAGACCATCACCCGCTACCAGCAGGAGATGGCTGGCCTGAACCAGCAGAGCATTGTTGATCACAAGAAGTTCTCCTGCGATGTGGCCATGACCACCTACGAGGACGGCACCAAGGTGTTCGTCAACTACGGCGATAAGCCTCAGATGGTGCAGGGCGTTCTCATTCCTGCCCGCGACTATACTGTGGAAAGGGGGACCGGTAAATGAGCAAGCGTGTGAAGTCTATCAACGAGCATTGGTACACACCCATGGTCGAAGGTCTCCAGACCTACATCCCCGGCAACCCCATCTACAGGACGATGAAGGCCCGGAACGCCCGTACCGGTACCCTGTTCATCCTGCCCTTCATTATCGGCTTCCTGCTGTTTATGGCAAAGCCGATGGTGGAAAGTTTCATTATGAGCTTCAACGATGTAGCCCTCATCCCCGGCCAGGGCTACGAGCAGACCTACGTAGGTCTGAACAACTACAAGCACGCTTTGACCGTTGACCCCGAGTACAACAAGTACCTGGTGGAAGAAGTGGGTCAGATGGCGATAAACACCATCGCTACGCTGGTGGTGGCCTTCGTGGTAGCCGTTATCCTGAACCAGGAATTCAAAGGCCGCACCCTGTGCCGTGCCATCTTCTTCCTGCCGGTCATCCTGTCCAGCGGCGTGCTGCCGGGCATCGAGCACCAGAACGAGTTCTACGATATGATGGCCGGTACCGCCGAAGCACTCGGCGAATCGGGCGTTGACCTTTCCGTTACGCTGCAGAACCTGCTGTCCCTGTCCGGTGTTGGCGGATCGGTATTCGAAGTGGTCTTTACCATGATCGACTCCATTTACGACATCGTAATGGCAAGCGGTATCCAGATCATCGTTTTCCTGAGCGGTCTGCAGTCCATCTCCCCCTCTCTGTACGAGGCGGCGGATGTGGAAGGCTGCTCCGCATGGGAAAGCTTCTGGAAGATCACCTTCCCCATGGTCAGCCCCCTGCTGCTGGTCAACTGCATCTACACCATTATCGACTTCTTCATGAAGAACGATAACCGTGTTATGGAGCTGATCTACCAAGTCACCTATCAGGACTTCAAGTTCGGTATCTCTGCTGCCATGAGCTGGCTGTACTTCGCTATCGCCCTTGCGTTCATCGGCATCAGCTCCTTCATTATTTCCAAGGCGGTGAAGGCATATGAGTAACAAGACAGTTTACATCGGTTCCAACACCAGCTTCTGGGAAAGAAACCGGCGCAGCGGTGGCTACTTGCTCCGCCGCACCGTGTCCAAGAAGGTCGTGAGCATTGCCCGTGCGCTGCTGATGTTCGGTCTGTGCTTCATGATCATCCAGCCCCTGCTGGTGCGTTTCTCCACCGGCTTCATGCAAGAGCCCGACCTGTACGATTCCACCATCGTGCTTGTCCCCCGCCATGTAACGCTGGATAACTACCGCATCGTTGGCGAATTGACGGATATGCCCCGCTCCATGGTGAACACCCTGTGGACCTCGCTGCTGGTATCGGTGCTGCAGGTGGTCAGCTGTACGCTGGTCTCCTACGGCTTCGCCCGCTTCGAGTTCCCGCTGAAAAAGCTGTGGTTCGCCTGCGTGGTCATGCTGATCATCGTCCCACCGCAGACCATTCAGACTTCGCTGTACATGAGTTTTGCCAACTTTGATATCTTCGGCATATTCAAAGCAACAACAGGCAAAACGGTGAACCTGCGTACCTCCATTCTCCCCTACGCCATTATGAGCCTTACCTGCATGGGTCTGAAGAACGGCTTGTACATCTACATCCTTCGTCAGTACTTCATTGGCGTGCCCAAGAGCCTGGAGGAGGCTGCATTCGTGGACGGCTGCGGCACCCTGCACACCTTTGCCCGCATCATGCTGCCCGACGCGGTGCCCACCATCGCCAGCTGCTTCCTGTTCAGCTTCGTATGGCAGTGGACCGACGTGTTCTACACCCGCAACTTCCTGAGCAGCTACTCCATTTACTCCAACCAGCTCTCATCCATCGTAAGCCGTATGAGCCGCTACTTTGCTGAGGGCGCCGGTCAGGCCGTTATCGTGCCCAACGGCCGCCAGCAGCAGCTGATCTCCATCGGCGTGCTCATCTGCTGCATCCCGCTGATCATTCTGTACATCTTCACCCAGAAGACCTTCGTTAAGTCTCTGGTGATGACCGGCAGCAAGGAGTAAAAAGTATAAAGATGCATATTTGATACAATATGTGTCTTGCCACCGGGACAAAAGTGTTGTATAATGATCCCATCACCTGCCGATGAGGCAAAAATTCCATTGTTACTGTACGGGTCGGTTGTGTTTCATTACAAGCGCCCGTATAGAAATAAAAAGGAGGAACTCAACATGAAGAAACTGGTTGCCCTGCTTCTGGCCGTCATGATGCTCTCCATGAGCGCCATGGCTCTGGCTGAAGTACCCGAAGGCTATCCCGAGATCGTCCCCGAGATGATTCAGGCCGAACCCCTGACCATCACCATCTATGACTACTGGTCTGGCACTGGCGAGCGCGCCGCCGAGCCCACCGAAGAGCAGCAGGCTCAGTACGACTACCGCGATTGGATCGAAGCTACCTACAACGTTAAGGTTCAGCAGATCCAGGGCGGCGACTGGAACACCTGCGCCGAAGAAATGATCAACTTCACCTCCGCTCCCGATGGCAGCCTCCGCGCTTACATCATCGAGCCCGGTAAGGTTGGCTCCCTGGTCGCCAACGGCGTTGCCGCTTCCTGGGGCGACTACGATTTCTCCGCTGAGAAGTGGAACACCTTCACCCTGAATGCTTGGAAGATCGGCGAGAACACCTACGGCGTTTCCACCGGCGCTACCGAGCCCCGTGGCTGCGTGTACTTCAACAAGCGCATCCTCGAAGAAGCTGGCATCGACTGGAACACCATCTACGACATGCAGGCTGAAGGCACTTGGACCTGGTCCGCTTGGGAGAAGCTCCTGGCTCAGGTTACCAAGGATGTTGACAACGACGGTATCGTGGACATCTGGGGCGTAAGCGGCTCCGGCGATGACATGTACGTTCTGGCTACCTTTGGCAACGGCGGCTCCTTCTTCGACTACGATGCCGAAGGCAAGCTGCAGCCCACCATGAACAGCAACGAGACCATCGAAGCTCTGAAGTGGGGCCAGTCCATCCAGGCCAACTACTGGATGCACACTCCCGAAGGCGCTAACTGGGATTGGTACAAGGAAGCTTGGAAGGCCGGTTCCTTCGGTTTCTATGTATACCAGACCTACGGCGGCTACAACGACAACAGCGAAATGGCCGACATGGAAGA
>JAZQHO010000244.1:0-3882 GCA_045540635.1 Candidatus Limiplasma sp. | reverse complement strand
TGTCCTCACGCCTCGGTTCACTGCGTTCACCCTTCCGGTGGTTTCGGAAGCTTACGAAGTAAGCATTCCTATCGCCGTTTGCCGCCCGGGGAGCCGTAGGCTCCTAGGCAAACGGTGCAAATCTCGTTGAAAAAGCCGCCGAAGGCGTGTTTTTCAACGATCTGAGGGCTCAAAGCGGCTCACCCCATCTCCCCCGGCAGGAACAGGTGGCGGTGCGCCATAAAGAAATCGAAATAGGTTTTGGTGTTTTCCAGCTCCCACCATTCTCTGGCGCAGGCGGGGAAGGCATCCAGATCGTAGATCCGCGCCCCGGGCAGCGCCAGCAGGAAGGGCGAGTGGGTGGCGATGATGAACTGGCACCCGCAGTAGCGGGAAAGCTCGGTGAGGGTATCCGCCAGTTGCAGCTGCAGCTTGGGCGACAGGCTGTTTTCCGGCTCATCCAGACAGTAGAGGGTATCCATGTGCAGCTTTTCTTCAAAGTAACGCAGGGCGGTCTCCCCGTTGCTGCGGGTGAGGCTCTCCTCCCCCGCCGTCCGGCGGATGAACTCCCGCCTGCTTACCGACCTGCGCCGTGCCAGCACCTGCGTGCGCAGGGCTTCGTAGTCCTCCATGCCGCGCAGCTTGACGGTATCGCCATAGCGCAGCTCAGCCCAGTTTTCCCGCGCCTCCAGCTTGTTTTCGGCAATATCCTCATTGTTGGTGCGCAGGGCGAGCATGTAATCGAACACATCATCGCTGGTGATGATGCGGCTGCCGTTGGGCACACGGCAGGGAAAGCCCTCATCATCCATGCCCATGGCAAAGCGGCAGGCCTCCGCATAGGCGGCGAACATCTCGCCGGTGTTGCAGGGGGCGATGCGGTTGAGCCCCAGTCTGCGGGCGATCAGATTGAGCAGGGTGCTCTTGCCGGAGCCGTTGCCCCCGTAGAGGATGGTAACGGGGCGGAAGTACAGCTCCCCCAGCTGTTTTTCCACAAACAGGCGGCAGGGGTACGGGTTATCGATATAGCCCAGCGGGCCGCCGTTTTCGGCAGCCTTTCTCTCCAGCAGCAGCTCTTCCTCCTCCCGGGTGGGCAGGGTGAAGGATTCCAGATAGATCATGGCTCCATCCCTCCCGGCTTACCGGGCGCGCACCAGCGCTTCCAGCACATCCACCATGGTCTGCATCTCCGGCAGGGATACATACTCCATCACACCGTGGAAATTGTACCCGCCGGTGGACAGGTTGGGGCAGGGCAGCCCCATAAAGCTGAGGCGTGCGCCGTCGGTGCCGCCGCGCACCGGCGAGACCACCGGCTCCACGCCGCAGGCACGCATGGCCTCCAGCGCCCGCTCCATCACATGGGGGTGCTGATCCAGCTGCTGCTTCATGTTGTAGTAGCTGTCCCGCAGCTCCACCTGCACAGTGCCCTCGCCGTACTGCCCGTTGAGGAAAGCAGCCAGCTGCTCCATGCGCTCCTTGCGGTGGGCAAACTTTGCGCCATCATGGTCACGGATGATGTACACCAGCTGGGCTTCGGTCTCATCGCCCTTGATGCCGCAGAGGTGGTAGAAGCCCTCCCGCCCCTCGGTGTGCTCGGGGGTCTCGCTGTCCGGGATGAGGCTGACGAACTGCGCTGCCACCCTTGCAGCGTTGATCATCTTATCCTTGGCAGCGCCGGGGTGGATGTTGAAGCCCCGCACCGTTACCTTGGCGGATGCCGCATTGAAGGTCTCGCACTCCACTTCGCCCAGCATGCCGCCATCCACCGTGTAGGCGAAGGCAGCGCCGAAGCCGGGCACGTCAAAATGATCCGCGCCCTCGCCGATCTCCTCATCCGGCGTAAAGGCGATGCACACCTTGCCGTGGGGGATGGCGGGGTTCTCGATCAGGCGCTTTGCCAGCTCCATGATCTCTGCCACACCGGCCTTGTTATCGCCGCCCAGAAGAGTGGTGCCGTCGGTCACGATCAGCTCATGCCCCACATGGCGGCTCAGGCTTTCGTATTCGCAGGCACGCATGGTGACGGTGTCGCTCAGCGCAATATCGCCGCCCTCGTAATGGATGCAGCGGGCATGCACCGGGCCGGTGGCTACCGCAGGGGCGGTATCCATATGGGCGATGAGCCCGATGGCGGGCTGCCCCTCCGTGTTGGCGGGGATCTCCGCATACACATAGCAGGTATCGCTCAGGCGCACATTGGCAGCGCCCAGCTCGATCAGCTCTTTTTCCAAAAGCCGTGCCAGCTCCCACTGCTTTGGGGTGGAGGGATGCTGACCGCTCTCCTCGCTGGAGCCGGTATCGATGGCAACATACCTGAGAAAACGTTCCTTCAGACTCATGGGGATGGTACCTCCTTTACTGCCTCAGCCCCGGCGCAGCATGCGTTTGATGCTCCTAAGCAGGTAGGGCAGGCAATCGTTCTTCATCAGCAGGGAAAGGGCCAGATACACCGCCACGCCGCACAGCCCCTGCAGGGGCAGCAGCAGGATGGGCGGCAGGCCGAGCCGCCCCAGCAGTGCCACCGGCACCACCATCAGAAGGGCGCTCAGCGCCATGGGCAGCTGATCCAGCAGCTGCTCGGGCAGGCTGTAGCCCAGCAGCCTGCGCCCCGGTGCGGCGCTTACCACCATATTGAGCACCGAAGCCAGCACCGTGCCCCATGCAATGGCAAGGGGCGTATCAAAGCAGAACAGGGAGACGAGCACGATGGCAACACCGTAGATTTTTTTCACGATCTCCTGCCGGAGCACCACATCGCTGCGGCCCACGGCATTGAGCGCCTGTATATTGCCCGTAATGACGGGGTAGAACGCAAAATCCAGACAGCAGATCTGCAAAAAGGGCACGCAGGGCAGCCATTTTTCGCCGAAGATGAGCGTGACCACCGGCGCAGCCACCGTTGCCAGCCCCGCCATCATGGGCAGCACCACAAAGCCGGAGATGCGCACGCCCCGGCGCATGATGCGCTTGACCTGCGAAAGATCGTCCTGCTGCTCGCTGAGCACGGGCAGCATAACGCTCTGCACCGAGCCGTTGACCGCGCTTACCAGCATTTCGGGGAACTGTCTGCCCCGGTTGAAGAACGCCAGCTGATCCTCGTTGTACTTAAGGCCTGTGACCAGCGAGCGCAGATTCACATATCCGGTCTCCAGAATGCTGGAGAGGAGCAGCTTCCAGCCGTAGCGCATCAGCGCAGCCACCCGCTGCCGGCTGAACACCGCCCGGGGCCGCCAGCGCACAAAGATGAGCAGCAGGATGGCAAGGGAGAACTGGTTGGTCAGCTGCTGCCCCACCAGCGCCCAATAGCCGAAGCCCGATGCCGCCATACCAATGCCCACAATGCCGGAAAGCACCGTGGCGCACAGGTTGCAGGGCATCATTTTGCGGAACAGCATGCGCCGTGCCACCACCGCGCCCTGCACCGAGCCCAGCGCCCCCGCAAACAGCAGCAGCGCCAGCACCCGCAAAACAGGTGCGATCTCCGGCCGCCCCATCATGCCGCAGATGGCGGGGGCCAGGCAGAACAAAAGCGCATACAGCACCGCCGCCACGCCGAAGGAGAACCAGAAGGCAGAGGAAAAATCGGTCTCGTCCGCTTCTTTTTTCTGGATGAGCGCCGTGTTGAGGCCGCTCTGCACCAGCACCTGCGAAAAGGCGATGAATACCGTCAGCATGCCCACAACGCCGTAATCGTCCGGGCTGAGCAGCCGCGCCAGAAATACGCTGACCAAAAAGGACATGCCCTGCATACCGATGCTTTCCAGCAGCTTGAACAGTATGGAGGATGCGGTTTTTCCGCTGCGCTGTCCGCTCATGGTGAAATACCTCCGTGAATGGTGGTGGGGGGTGGTGACAATGATGAAGGCTCTTTCCGAAGGAGGGCTACCCGAAGGGCAGACT
>JAZQHO010000243.1:0-24600 GCA_045540635.1 Candidatus Limiplasma sp. | reverse complement strand
CACGGCTTCCGGCTGCTTCCACGGGCCGTTGAAGATCACCTTTTCGGCAGGTACGCCCACACGGCGTGCGATCTCCCACTCCATATGGGAAACCACCTCGGCATAGCCGCCAAGCTCGTTGAGCCGCTTGCAGACAGCAGGCACATAGTTGGTCTTGTAGGAATAAGCGATGGAAAACTTGGGGTAGTGCCGGGAAAACGCCTTGTGCAGCTCCCGGTAATTGGCGGCGAAACGGTCGGTGTCCAGCAGATAAAAGGTTTCGCCATAGGCGCTGCCAACAGCTTCAAGGGTGGCATAATCCAGCTTTTTGACAGCCACTGCGTCGGGCTGTGCAAGACGCTTTTGCATGCGTTTCTTCTCCCGTATCTCTGCGGCGATCTTTTCCACCAGCTCCGCCACCTGCAGGTGGTTGCGCCGGAAATAGTCCGCATCCTTATGGCTGAGCCGCTCCTCAAACTCCCGTATCTCCTGCACCCCGTACTGGAACACTTTGCGGATCTCGTCCTGCTCCTGCCGGAGCCATGCATCATAAAAACTGCGGGAGAGGATGGCCATTTGGGAACCCAGCCGGTAATGCTCGGCGATCACGAACCGGGCGGGCAGCAGCCCCTCATCCAGCCGGGCAATACCGCCGAAGCCGAAGGGGATCCCCTTTTGGCGGATCTTTTCTGCCAGCCTGTCCACCTGCCCGTTCGCCAGCGGCTGGAACATAAAGTCCATACCGTAGGAAAGGTGCAGATCGTTGAGCCCGATATGGATCTCATCAATGCCGTCCACTGCAAGGATCTCGTCGATATTCGCTTCGGCCTCGCGGTTTTCCAGCAGCAGCATGGCTTTCGCCCGCCCGCCCACCATGGCGGTAAAGGCACGGGCATCTGCAGCGGTACGGAACATGGGCAGCATTACGATGTCGGCTCCCCGGGCGATCACATCGTCGATCTCGGCGGCAGAGCCTTCGTGCAGGGGGTTGACACGCACCAGCAGCTCAGCTTTGCTGATGGCGCTGCGAACAGCGGATACATCCTCCGGCGTATGGCGGGATTTGACAGTGTTCATCCCTGCCTGCCGTTCTTCCTTGCCCAGCGTTTCCAGATCCACAAAAATGCGGTCTACGGAGTATTCCTCCGCAATGCGGGCGATCTCCGGCTGGTTGGTAATGTACATCAGCTTCAGCATATGGCCACTCCTGCACAGTTGGTGGTAGGGGCATTGCACAAGAACGTGCGCCCAAAAAGCTCAAGCTTTATTATAAGCCATGGGGAAAGCGCATGTCAATTGCAGGAAAGGGCCTCCGCTGCGCTTTGCTTGTACCGTGGCGCAGAAAAAAGGTGCTGCCGCAGAGTATCTGCAGCAGCACCGAAAAAACAACGCGATCAGCGCAGCTCGTCCATCCAGACGCGCATCTGGTTTTCGCCGCGGTTGGCCCATGCGTAGTAGGGGATCGCCTTGGCAGTGCAGGGCTCCTCCACCGGCGGGGTGGTGGAATACAGATCGCCGTCATCCTTGCGACGGATGGCTTCGGCGGTCAGGGTGACAACACCGCTGAGCAGCTCCGCGTCAAAGGCGGAGGGCGTTACTGCGCCGCCGCGCTTCAGCGCCAGAGACAGCACGTCGCCATCGTTGTCCACACCCTCGAAGCAGTATACCAGCGGGCCGCGGCCCAGCGCCACCTTACCGGTCAGCTGGGGCACCTTGTGGGAGGCGTACACGGTGCGCACGCCATCGTCCAGCGTCATCACCAGCACATCGCCGTCACAGACGGTCAGGTACTGGTAGCCGTCGGCGGGAGCCAGCGCAACGGCAGCGCCGTTCAGCGTGATGGCGGTGGTGTTGCTCCAGCCGGGCAGACGAATGGCCAGCCTTCCGCCCTTTTCGATACGGTAGGTAACGGTAAAACCGTAGGGATAGCCGGTCTCGCAGGTCATTTTGAGGCCGTTTCTGAAGCTGACATCACCCGCAGCGATCAGGTGGCAATAGGCGGTCTCGTCGCTTTCACCATAGGCAAATTGACCGTAGGCGGAAATGATGCGCGCCACGTTGGGCGGGCAGCAGGCGCAGGCATACCAGCCGGGGCGGGTGGTCAGGTCGTGGCGGTGGGTAACGGCAACGCCGGAGATGCCGGGGATGCACTCCAGAGGATTCACATAATAGAAGCGCTTGCCATCCAGCTGCATGCCGCCCAGCACGGTGTTGTAGAAGGCCTTTTCCATAATATCGGCATAATCGCTCACCGGCTTCTGCTCCAGCATGCGGGAGGCAAAGAACATCAGGCCGATGGAGGCGCAGGTCTCCGCATAAGCGGTATCGCCGGGCAGATCGTAATCCACGGTGAAGGCTTCACCCTGTACGGTGGAGCCGATGCCGCCGGTCAGGTACATGCGGCGGTCGGTGATGCTCTCCCACAGCACGCGGCAGGCTTTTGCAAGGCTTTCGTCGCCGGTGATGGAAGCCAGATCCGCCATGGCAGTGTAGAGGTACACGGCACGCACGGAGTGACCGGTCGCATCGGTCTGCTCACGCACGGGCTTGCCGCTCTGCTGGTAGTCGGCATTCTTGCCGTCGCTGCCCCAGACACGCCAATTGCGGGCTGCCACTTCCTTCTCATAGTACAGGGGATCCACGCCGCGCACATTGATGAAGTGGGCAGCCAGATCAAGGCAGTGCTTTTCGCCGGTCATGCGGTACATCTTGATCAGCGCCAGCTCCACCTCCGGGTGGCCGGGATAGCCGGGGGCGCCCTCCACGATGAAGTGCTGATAGATGTGCTCTGCGTTCTTCAGCATCACATCCAGCAGCTTACGCTTGCCGGTGGCATCGAAGTAGGCACAGGCAGCCTCCATCATATGGCCAGAGCAGTACAGCTCGTGGCCTTCCAGCAGGTTGGTCCAGCGCTTGTCCTGATCCTTGATGGTATAGTAGGTGTTCAGGTAGCCGGTCTCGTCCTGCGCATCGGCAATGATGTCGATCAGCTTGTCGGCAGTGGCCTCCAACTCGGGGTCGGGCAGCACCGCCAGAGAGTAGGCAACGGCCTCCAGCCACTTGGCGGCATCGCTGTCCTGAAAGACCATACCGTAGAATCCGTCGCCCACGTCCTCGCCGCGGATGGCTTTACCGGCGTTGATAAAATTCTGCACCACATGGCTCTTTTCCGCACCGGGGGCTTCGTCGCACAGAACGCTGTACTGGTAGGGGATCACGCTCTGCTTGATCAGCTGCTGATACTTGCCGATAAAGCCTGCGGAGCGGTAAGCGGTAATGGGCACCTGCTGCTGTGTTTTCATCGTTGTAGCTCCTTTCGGGATGCTTGTTGACAGAATGACTGTATATGTATTATATTCTTCTTGAATAAGCAAAAACATAGAAACTTTTCGGGTGAATATGGAGGATCATCGTGAATCAAGTGGTGTTGACCGATACCGCCATGCCGCAGCTGCTGGGGCAGGGGCTTTTGGCAACGGCTGAAGGGTTTACCCATGCCGACAGGCAGCTGCCTTTTCATGTGCTCATCTATGTGCTGGAAGGTGCGATCCATGTAACGGAGGCCGGTGAGGATCACACCGTGGGCCCGGGCGAGCTGTTGTTTCTGCGCAGCGGGCTGCGGCACTACGGCAAGCGGCCCATTCCCAGAGGTACCCGCTGGTATTTCGTGCATTTTGAATTGCCGGAGGCAGCAGACAGCCAGAGGCAGTTGACGCTGCCAAAGCGGCTGAGCGGGCTTGGCGGCAGCAAGCTGGAGGCAGAACTGGCTGCTTTCGTGGAGGCCTGCCGCGAAAGGGAGGAGCGCCGCCGCTGGTACCTGAACCAGCAGCTGTTTGTGCTGTTGAGCCATATCGGGCAGCAAGCCAGCAGAGAGGAAGGCACGCCCGGCTTGCCGGAGCGCATCATCCGGTATCTGAGCAGCCATGCGGATGCACCCTTCAGCGCCAAGGCACTGGAAAAGTCGTTCTTTCTGAGCTACAAGCACATGGCGGCGGTATTCAAAAAGGCTACGGGGCAGACCATGCTGGCCTACCACCAGCGGCTGCGCATGGAGGAAGGGGCAAGGCTGCTCCGGGAGACCCTGCTGCCCATCGGAGAGATCAGCGACAGGCTGGGCTTTGCGGATCAGCTGTATTTCAGCCGGTGCTTCCACAGCCATGCAGGAGTCAGCCCCAGCCAATACCGCAAGGAGATCCGCGACTACTGAGGTTCTGCTTATCTGAAACAGGGCTGCCGCAACAGGCGCTGCCTCCATTGGCAGCCTCTGCTGCGGTAGCCCTGTTTGAACTACCGCTGTTCCCAAACGATCTCCTTGGCACCGTGGAAGCGTGCCAGCAAAGCAAGCTCCCGATCCAGCGCCCGCCGGAAGGCAACAGTATCCCGGAAACCGTCCTCAGGCCAAAAATGCCGTATGTACAGCTTTGAGGCTTTGCGATCCAGCACCGGCTCTATACGTCCGGCAAAGCGTTCGCCATAGAGCACAGGCAACACATAATAGCTGTATTGCCGCTTTTCTGCCGGGGTGTAGATTTCCCAACGGTAGGCAAAGCCGAACACAGCCTCGATCAGCCGGCGATCCCAGAGCAGACAGTCCAGCGGGGCCAGCAGGCGCACGCTCTTTGTGCCGGAAAAGTCAGTCTGTGCAGCTTCCATCGCCGCTGCTTCCCCGGCTTTGATATACAGGGGCAGCTTGATGCCCTCTACCTCCACGGGCAGGATCCTGCCCGCCGCCTCCATGGAGGCAAAGATCCGCTCCCGCTGAGGCGCTTTCATGCCGTCCACCCCCAGCCATGCATCGCTGGGTCGGTTCCACAGCGCCCCTACAGCGCCGATCCTGCGAAGCACCTGCCAGCCCATGCGTTCCTCCGGCGCCCGGAAGGGACAGGGGGTATTCCACAGCCCATCCGGCAGCACATCGGAGGCCAGTGCATAGCTCTTGATGCTGCCTTTTTTGTGGTGGATGACCAGATCGCCCCGGAAGTACAGGGTCTCCAATGCTACCCGGCTCAGGCTGGAGCCGCTCCAGTACCAATCTGCCCTGCCTGCCAGACCAAGCTCTGCAGCGTTCACATGCCCCCGCTCATGCACAGTTTTCAGAACATCCGTTGCTACTGCCTCCACCTGTTCCATGCTGCGGCTGTTCTGCCTGTACCACTGGCGTACATGCTCAAGGCAGGGCCAATCCTCCACAGGCATGATGCACATGTTCTTATCAAAAAAATCGATCAGCTGCCGCTTCTGGTAGAGAAGCTCGTCCAGCATGGTATGGGAAAAGCCCTGCACCCGTGCCAGCAAAGCCAGCTCATGGCTCTTGCCGCACACGTCCACCGGATCGAACTGGATGCAGCCGCATTGGCGTACATAGCTCATCAACCCTTCAGAGCCGCGAAACTGCCTTGGGCCCAGCAGGCCGTGGCGGGTAAGCAAAAAACGACGCAGTTGCTGTAGTGTGGCTTTCATAAACTCACCTCCGTGCGCACAGTGTAGCACAAGAACGTTTGTTCGTCAATTGTCGTTGAGATGAATCTGTTTTTCTTGCGTTTACAATGGGTCTATTGTATACTAAAGGAGACCCTTTTTGCATACAACAGGATCACCGGTATACGAAAGGAAGTGAACCCGGTATGCGGATCACGATGATTTGTATCGGCTCCACGGGCGATGTGCGTCCATATATCGTTCTGGGCAGAGAGCTTAAGCGCAGGGGCCACGATGTCAAGATCGCTGCATTCGATACCTTCGAAGGCGCTGTCAAGAAGGAAGGGATGCGTTTTCATCCCATCTCCGGCGATGTGCGGGATTTTATGGCCACCATTATGAGTAAGGGCGTAAACGGCGTATCCTTCCTCAAGCAGGTGCGCAACTCGTTGGTGGATATCATCGATCCCTTTCTGGAGGATCTGGAGGCCGCCTGCGACGATGCCGAAGCGCTGATCGCCACTTTTTTTGGTCAGATTTTCTATTCGCTGGCTGAGGTAAGGCACATTCCCTACATTCAGACCCACTACTATCCCATGGACAGGAACAAGACGGCTCCCATCGCTGCAGCGCCCGGCCAGCGCGTGGGCAAGGCATGGAACAACATGACCTATCCGCTCGGCTATCTGCTCATCAGCCTGATGGAGAAATACTACCTTTCCGATTGGCGCAAGGCCCGGGGCATGACGCCCCGCAAGCTGCGCCCCTATCCCAACTACGAGCTGAACGGGCATACCGTGCCGGTGCTCTACGCCATGAGTCCCCTTTTGATGCCCCGCCCGGTGGATTGGAGCGCCAATATCCATATGACCGGCTTCTGGCTGGACGACCGCTCTGCGTTGGACTATGAGCCTGAGCCGGAGTTGCAGGCGTTTCTGGATGCGGGCGAGCCGCCTGTCTATATCGGCTTTGGCTCCATGGTCAGCGAGGATATGGGCGAAACACTGGAGATCATTCTGGAAGCGATACGCCGCAGCGGTGTAAGAGCCATTATGGCAAAGGGTTGGGGTGGCATGAATATCCCCGAAACGCCAAATGTTTATGTGGCTGGCTTTGTACCCCACGACTGGCTGTTCTCCAAGGTGAGCGCTGTTGTGCATCACGGCGGTGCAGGCACCACCGCAGCCGGTATTCTGGCAGGCAAGCCCACGCTGGTCATTCCCTTTGGCGGCGACCAGCCCTTCTGGGGCGAGCGTGTGCGTTCGCTGGGCGTGGGACCCAAGCCCATTCCCCGGGAGCGCCTCTCCGTGCGCCGCATGACCAATGCGCTCAATCTGCTGGTGGGCACCAAGAGCTATCAAGTGGCCGCCATGGAGCTTGGCCAGCGCCTGAAGAACGAAGATGGTGCCATCTGCGCCGTGGATGTGATCGAACACGAGCTGCGCAAATGGCTGCGGCAGGAAGGCCGCCCGCCCGTACTGGTGGAGAATAGCGACCAGCGATCCGCAGAAGCGTAACCCTGCAGACGCACAGCGCCTGCCCGCGTTGCCGATGTACATCTCAGCATCGGTGGAATGGGGGCAGGCGCTTGATCGTTGCATTGGCTGGAAACCAAAATTGCGGAAAAACCACTCTGTTCAACAGCATGACCGGGGCAAGGCAGCATGTTGGCAACTGGCCCGGCGTAACGGTGGAAAAGGCGGAGGGACTTTTACTGGGCAAATGGCAGCGTGCGTTTGCTGCCCCTGTGCATGTGGTGGATCTGCCGGGTGTATATTCCCTCGCGCCCTTCTCAGAGGATGAAGCGATCACCGGTCGCTTTTTGCTGGAGACCCCGCCGGATGTGATCCTGAATGTGGTGGATGCCGCCCATTTGGAGCGGAATTTGTACCTGACACTGCAACTGCTGGAGCTGCGGCTTCCGGTGGTGGTGGCGCTTACCATGCTGGATGTGCTCTCGCAACAGGGTGGGCAGGTGGATGCTGCAAAGCTTGCAGGGCGGCTGGGGGTGCCTGTGGTACCTGTCTGCGCCCGGAATGGGCAGGGCCTTGCCGCGCTGATGCAGCAGCTGTGCGCCGCCAGAGGGTCAGCCCTCCTTTACACGGGCGGCGAAGCCGGTTCTGCTGAAGCCGGGCAGCCCCCGATGCCGCTGCCCGGCGCTGTGGCTGCCCGGCGTTACCGCATGTTGGCAAAGCTGCTGCACGGCTGCTACACATCGGGGCATATCTGTACAAAAGCTGTGCCTGCCGACCGTCTGTTGGTGCAGAGCCGGCTTGCGGTGCCCGTGTTTCTTCTGATTATGGGAGCTGTGTTCTGGCTGGCCTTCGGGCTGCCGGGGGCAACGCTTGCGGGTTTGCTGGAAGGCCTGCTGGAGACTGCTGCAGCCGGTGCGGCGCAGTGGCTGCATGTTCTCGGGGCACCGCTGTGGCTGCGGGGATTGCTGCTGGAGGGTTTGCTGCCGGGGCTGAGCAGTGTGGCGGGCTTTCTGCCGCCGCTGCTGATCCTCATGCTGCTTCTGGATCTGTTGGAGGACAGCGGCTACCTGACCAGGGCGGCTTTCCTGCTGGATCGTCCTCTGCGCCGCATGGGGCTCAGCGGGCGCAGTCTGCTGCCGCTGGCCATGGGCTTTGGCTGCACCGTGCCTGCGGTGCTGTGCGCAAGAGGTATCAAAAGCCCGCAGGAGCGGAGGCTTGCGATCCTGCTCATACCGCTGATGAGCTGCAGTGCTAAGATCCCTGCTTACGGAGCGCTGGCACAGGCGTTTTTTCCTGATCGCGCTGCAATGATCGTAATGGTGCTGTACCTGTCCGGCATCGTTGCAGCGGTCGGTCTGGGCTGGCTGCTCAATCGCCGGAGCGCTTCTGCCCCTGCGTTTTTACTGGAGTTGCCGCCGCTGCGCCGCCCATCCCTTGGCAATGCGCTGCGCCAGACCCTGAGCCGCGGCAGAGCATTTCTTTGGCGCATCCTGTCACTGGTGGCGCTGGCAACAGTCTGTGTCTGGCTTCTGAGCCACCTGACGCCCCGCTTTGCCCCGGCGGTATCGCTGGAGGAGAGTATGCTGGGCTGGCTGGCGGGGCTGCTTTCGCCCCTGTTGGCTCCCTGCGGCTTTGGCAACGCTGCTGCCGCTGCTTCTTTGCTGACCGGCCTTTTTGCCAAGGAGAGCATCCTCAGCACACTGACGGTACTGGCAGATGGCGCTGTGCACAGTCTGTTCGCTTCTCCGCTGGCGGCGTTTTCGTTTTTATTGTTCACCCTGCTCTATACGCCCTGTGTTGCGGCTATGGCTGCCATCCGGCAGGAGCTGCCGGCCCCGCGCGGGGTAAGCGGCTTTTGGTACGCGCTGTTTGCATGGGCGGTTTCTGCAATGGTTTATCAGCTGGGCAGCCTCCTTGGCTGACCCGTACCAAGGAAAGGAAGATGGATATGTCTGCGATCCCCGAAACAATGCGCATCTACGGTGTTGTGACCGATTCCATTGTGGACGGCCCCGGCTACCGTACCGCCATATTTGCACAGGGCTGCCCCCATCACTGCCCGGGCTGCCACAACCCGGAAAGTCACGACCCTGAGGGCGGCAGCGAGTGGACGTTGGATGCTGTGGAAGCGAAGTTTACCGGTAATCCCCTGCTGGATGGCATCACGCTTACCGGCGGCGAACCCTTTCAGCAGCCTGCCGCCTGTGCGGAGCTGGCGCAACGCGCTCATGCCAAAGGGCTGAATGTGTGGGCTTATACCGGCTATCTCTATGAAAAACTGCTGGAGATGGCAAAGGAGGACGAGGCGATCCGCACCCTGCTGGCCCGCATTGATGTGCTGGTGGAAGGACCGTTCCTACTGGCGGAGCGCTCGCTGGAACTGCTCTACAAGGGCAGCAAGAATCAGCGCATCATCGATCTGAACAAGACCCGTGAAGAGGGCGGAATCGTTCTCTACACGCAACCGGAGTGGTAAAGATGAGCATTGCTTTGTTGGCAACCGGCGGCACCATCGCTTGCACCCAGACCCAAAACGGGCTGGCACCCACCCTTTCGGCAGCCGATCTGCTTAACTGCCTCCATGCGCCCCTGCCCTGTCAGGTGGAGACCCACGATGTGTTCTGTATGGACTCCAGCAACATGCAGCCGGAGGAGTGGTGCGTGCTGGCAAGGGAGATCGACCGGGTGCTGCAGACCTGCGACGGGGTAGTAATCACCCACGGCACCGATACCATGGCCTATACAGCGGCAGCGCTCAGCTACATGCTGGCGGGCATTGGCAAGCCGGTCATCCTGACCGGCTCCCAGCTGCCCATGCTGCATCCCCTCAGCGACGCGCCCCGCAATCTGATGTATGCTCTCACGGCGGCTGCGCAGGGCGTTGGCGGGGTGTATGTGTGCTTCGGCACCCATTTGATCTCCGGCGTGCGCTGCGTAAAGACGCATACCACCTCCATGCATGCTTTCTCCAGTGTGAATGCGCCGCCTGCCGGGCGCATCGATTCCGATGGCGTGCATTTCGACGAGCCGCAGCCCTTTTCGCCGCTGCATCCCGGTGATGGCTACCACCTCAGGGATACCATCGACCCGCGGGTGCTGCTGCTGAAGCTGGCTCCCGGCACCTCACCGGATGTGCTGCGCTTTGCCGCCGAGGCCGGGTATAGAGGCTTGGTCATCGAAGCCTTCGGTCTTGGCGGTCTGCACTACATTCGCCGCAATCTGGTCAAGGCGCTGGACGAGCTGAGCGAAAAGGGCATCTATGTGCTGGTGGTCAGTCAATGCCTGTACGAGAAAGCGGATGTGAGCATCTACGAAGTAGGCAGAGGTCTGATACGGGAGCATGTGATCAGCGGCCGGGATATGACCACCGAAAGCGCCGTCTGCAAGCTGATGTGGGCACTGGGGCAGGAGGAGCCCCGGCAGTGGCTGGAGCATCGGCTGGTGGGGGAATACCGCTGAAAAACTGAACGATTTGCCCCGGTGTGCGTGGCTTTCCAGCACACCGGGGCAGTTTTTGGTTGACAGAAACATTGTTTTCTGTTATTATTGTTTAGCAGCTAAACAATGGATGATCGGAGGATGCTCCATGCAGTTTTTAGAAACCGTATACTGGCTGATGAACCGGTACAACCAAAAAATGAAAACACCAAGGCATTACGGTACCGATGATCTGCTCTATCCGGCAGAGGTGCATCTTCTGGAGGTGATCGGCGGCGAAGCGGGCATCACCACCACGCAGCTGGCAGAGCGGATGGCGATTACCAAAGGAGCGGTTTCCCAAACAACCGCAAGGCTGCTGGAAAAACGGCTTGTTGACAAGACCCCTGCACCCGGGCAAAAACGGGAGCAGCTTTTCACGCTTACCGGGCGGGGCGATACCGTGCTTCGCCACCATCGGCAGCTGCATCGGCGCATGCTGGAAAAATCAGAGGCAGTCTGGCAACAGCTGCCGCCGGAAAGCAGATCTGCACTGGAAGAACTGGTCGCTGTACTGGAAAACTCGCTGGATGAAATGGGGGAGACGGAAGAATGATGCTGCAATGGTTTGGCAAGGAGGATGCCCCGGTCATCGTTATGCTTCCCGGTTCCTTTTGCCCCGGAGAAACCATGGATTACCTCTACACACGTATGCAAAAGGAATACCGTATCTGTACCGTTACCTACAACGGGCATCACGAAGGCAGCAGGCCATTTGCCTCCAGACAGCAGGAGGCAGGGGAGATTGTTGCGGGTTTGAAGATGCACGGCATTTCCCATATCGCTATGGTCTACGGTCAATCCATGGGCTCGGAGATCGGGGCAGAGCTGATCCGGCAGCTGGCCGAAGCAGGCATCTCTTGGGGCTGTGCCTTTTTTGACGGTGCGCCCATGATCCGCCTTTCCAAACCCTATAAAGCGTTCATGCGTTTCAAATTCCGCACGATCCTCCGCTTGATCCGCACCGGCAGCATCGACAGGATCCTGAATATGGGTATTGTCAAAAGCATGACCGCAGGAGATGGCGGCTGTCTGCGGGAGACCCTCATCCGCATGCAGCCGGTTACACGCTGGCTGGATCGACAGAGCCTGCGCAACGTGGTGGAATGCTGCTACACCTACGATTTTCCGCTGGCGGGTCAGCCTGAGACCAGCCGCTGGTATTTTCTTTACGCAAAGGATGAAAAAGCCTGCAAGACCTGCCTTGCCCATGTTCAAAGGGCTTATCCTCAGGCTGAATACAATGTGCTGGAAGGGTATGGTCACTTGACCTACTCGCTACGCCAAACCGATGCGTATGTAGCGCTTCTGCAAAGCTGGCTCGCCCGGCACAACGCATAACAAAACAGCTCCGGCAGGATGCTTGCGCACCGCCGGAGCTGTTTGCATGCTGTTTATTTTTCGCCGCTCTGATTGGGCTTTACCTTCTGCCCGATCTTGTTCTCGGTGCCGCTCAGCAACCGCCCGATGTTGGAACGATGCCGCACCACGCACAGAACGAAGAGGATCACGCAGAACAGGCAGGTGAACCACTCGCCCCAGTGAGCAATGCACATGAAGATCATGTAGGTGAGCAGCATGGTCATGCTGCCGAGGCTGATATAGCGGGTAAGAGCGATCACACCGATGCACAGCAGCACGGAAATGATGCCCCACAGGGGATCCACAAAGACGATCACCGCCACGGAGCAGGCAACGCCCTTGCCGCCTTTGAAGCCGTAGAACACCGGCCAATTGTGACCGACGATTGCCATCAGGCCGCCCAGCAGCACGCCGAAGCGGGCAATGCCGAAGGTGGAGCCGGGCAGGATCAGACCGCCCAGCAGGCAAGCGAGAATCGCCTTGAAGAAGTCGCCGAGGAAGCAGATGAGGCCGCTTTTGAGACCGAGCACGCGCAGCACATTGCTGGCACCGGTGTTCTTGCTGCCTTCGTTGCGGATATTCACGCCCTGTGCGTTGGAGATGATGGTACCCGTGGAGAAGCAGCCGATCACATAAGCCAGAGCTGCCGTGAGCACCGTGAGCAGGATCTCGCGCATGGGGAAACCTCCTTTAGATCTTTGGTCGTTGCGCTTAAGGCAACAAATCCTCCGTATTATAACACAGTTTGCACCAAATGCCAACTGTGCCATACATGCGTTTCAAAGGGGGCGGCGGCAGGCTCTGATCGCAGCTTTACTGCACCGGCGGGGTGATGGTGATGTCTCTCAGCTCCGGGGGCATGCGGCTCATCATCAGCAGCATGGCGCGCATGGCATCGCCGCTGATCAGCTGCAGCTCCTTTTGCAGTTGCTCTTCGGTAAGCCGGAGCAGCTGCAGGCAGCCTTCCGGCACAGCGGCAGCAAGGGCGGTAAGCGCTTCGGGGGCTTCGGTCTCCTCCATTTGGAGGCTGAAGGAAAGCATGGCTTCGCTGCTTTCCGGAGGTTCCTGAGGCATACCGTTTTCACTGGGCATTTCCGTCAGCGAAAGCAGGAAGCTGCTTACGCCGTTTTCCTTGGTGGAATCCAGCCGGGCAGAGAACTGATACCCTTCCTGTGCGTAGGCGAACCAGCCGTCCGGCAGACCGTCCGCACCGTTGGAAAAGCTGCCCAGCAGGCTGTTCCGTGTCGTGGTGCCCTCTTCTTCGCCGGTGATGCGGACGGTACCTGCGCTGTTATCGACACGGGCTTCGTAAGTGGCACTGTATACCGGCTCTGCCTCTCCGTTCGTGCTGGTTATGGCAGCTGTGAATGTGGTAACAGCGCCCTTGATGTGCGAGATGGCAGAGATGCGGCTCTGTATGGTGGTGTTGCCGGAGGCCGCTTCGTGGGCAACGCTGTAGGTGATGTCGTGGTGGGTGGAACAGACCTTGTCACCATCGGAAAGGACGGTGGTGGTTACAGTGAAGTCTGTCTCCCCAAAGGCCTGCTGAAGAAAGCCGAAAAGCTGTGCGGCAGTGCTTTGCTCCAGCTTCAGCTGATCGTTCAGCAGCTTTTGGAAGCCCTCGTCTCCGAGAAGGGCGGCAATATCAGCGGCGGCGACGGTGGTCACGGTCTTTTTTGTGGCAGGGTCGTGAGCATCTTCCGCAAAGCTGCCCTCTGTAACCGTTTTTTCACAGCCAAGCAATGGTTCACATTCCGACAGAAGGCTGAGCAGCTCCGTCAGTACGGACTCCTGCCCGCACAAGGCGGTAATGCCACCCACCGGCATGTAGACGGGCAGCAGCGAAACGATGATCTGGTCTACACCGGGCTCCGCAGTGGCATTCTCCATATACTGCCGGATCAACTCGGCAGCATCGTGGGTGGAGATATACAGCGTGCGGTCGCCTATGATCGGGGAGGAAAAGTAGAAGCCCTCCAGCCCGCTGCGCAGGTTGACGGAGATCAGCTCGCCGTTATCGCTTTGCAAGGAGAAGCTTGCAGCAGACCCTTCAAGGATCATTTTGTAATACAGGCTGCCAAAGAGCGCCTCCAGCTGCGGCCCGCCCTCTCCCAGCAGCTCTATGCCGGGTATGATGTGCAGCGTAAGATCGGAAGCCGCAAATGCCTGCAACGGCAAGCACAGCACCAGAAGCAGGCTGAGAAACAGAGCAGTGGCTTTTCGCATATTCAGATACCTCCCATTGGGTTCTCTGGCTACAGTATAGCATGCTTTGACAGGAAAACAAAGCTTATACCGATGCTGCATTTTTGCAGAAAAAAGCTCCCGCCCCGCAGATGCGGGACGGGAGCCGGTCACACAGCGCAGACTGTGCGGCTTTCCATTATTCCATGGTGCCCATGAACAGGCTCAGCAGCTCGGTGGGCAGGTTGGCCAGACCGGCAAACAGAGCGCTCATGGCATCGTTGGAGATGGCGGTGGCTTCAGCCTCCAGCTCCTCCTGGCTCATCTTGAGCAGCTGCACAGCGGTTTCGGGGGTGGCGGCAGCCAGAGCGGTCAGGTTGGCGGGAGTCTCGGTCTCCTTCACCTGCACGGCTACGGAGAACAGAGGCTTGTCGGACCAGGTGGGCTCAACGATGGCGGCGGCATTCTCGCGGGCCATCATGGAGACCAGCACGTTCACCACATCGTTTTCCTCGGCAGCCTGAATGCTGAAGGTGATCTGGGTGCCGTCGGCCAGCATGGCGAACCAGCCGTTCAGAGAATCGTTCTCGCCTTCGGTGAAGGAACCCTGGAAGTCCATCTTCTCGCTCTCGTTGCCGTTAACGGTCATGGAGCCGGTGAAGGAAACGTTGTCGGTGTTGTCGTCGGCAACGATGTTGACCACGATGGTGGCATCCTTCATGTCGCCCTGAGCATCGCCGTTGTTGGTCATGTTGCAGGTAACAGCAACATTCACAACATCCTCGGCCTGGGTCAGAACGTTCACATCCAGATCCATGGTCATATCAACAGACAAGTTCTGGGTGGTGGTGGTGCCGTTGGCATTGGGAGCTTCAACGGTGGCGTTGCCGGCGATGGTCATATCCATCTGCATGGCGCACAGCTCATCTGCGTTGGTCAGCACGGTGATAACATACTTAACATCCAGCTGGCTGAACATATCCTTGATCATCTTGATCAGGGCATCAGCATCCATGCCGGAGCTCTGGGCAATGCTGCCGTACATCTGCTTGATCAGCTCGGTGTCGAACACCAGAGCCAGATCCTCGCCGGTCAGGGTGATCACGGTCTGGGTGGTGGCGGGGTCGTGGGCGGCATCGGTGAAGGTGCCTTCGGTGGCAACGACATCATCCATCAGGTTGGTCACAAGCTGCATAAGAGCGGGGTCGGACATCATGGCTTCCATGTCCTGGCTTTCCAGAGCCATGGCAGCGGGCTGGCCGCTCAGCTGGGCGAACATGCTCTCGATCTGGGCGATCTCTTCCTGGCTGGCGCCCTGCTGCTTCATGGTCTCGATGAGGAAGTTACGCACATCCTCGGTGGTGAAGTACAGGGTGCGGGTGCCCACCAGGGGACTGGTAAGGAAGAAGCCGTTCTCATCGCCGCGGAAGGCAGCGCTTACGACCTCGCCGGTCTCGGATTCCAGAGCGATGCTGGCAGCCGCATCATCGGCGATCACGTGCACGAACAGGCTGTTGAGAGCGGGGCCGATGGCCTCGTTCAGCTGGGTGAGCTCATCGCCGGGGATGATGCGTACGGTCACATCGCTGGCGGCCAGAGAGCTCAGAGGCATGGCAAGGGCCAGCATAAGGCAAAGAATAGAAGCCAGAATCTTGCGGATCATTGTTTTTCCTCCTTGAATAGTGGGGTGGGGTTGCAATAAACGGTTGGTTTTTTGACCTTTTGTTTACGCTCATATCATAGCACACAGCGTACTGTTTGTCATGCATTATGCTGTAAAAAAACACATTTCCATTTTGAAACGTCGCCTATTGTGTCTGAAAATGACAATCACCGCTTCAGCCATACAGTTTCGTTGACGATGGGCGTATAGCTCTGGATCAGCTTGATCACCTTGGCACTCACGTTGGTATCCATATAATCCTGAGGCATAGCGCGGGGCTCGTTTGCCGCCTGCATGGCAATGGCAAGCTCGGCAGCCTGCTCAACGCTCTCCTGCGTAATGCCGCCAATCACCACTGTGCCCTTGTCCAGCACCTCAGGCCGTTCTGTGGAGGTACGGATCAGCACACCGCAGAAGCCCAGCATGGCGCTTTCCTCGCTCAAGGTACCGCTGTCGGAGAGCACCACAAGGCTGTTCATCTGCAGATGGTTGTAGTCGAAGAAGCCGAAGGGGGTCAGGCTTCGCACCAGCGGGTGGAACCGGAAGCCCCGCTGCTTGATAAACTTCATGCTGCGGGGATGGGTGGAGTAGATCACCGGCATCTGATAGGTCTCCGCCATGTGGTTGATGGCATTCATCAGCGAGAGGAAGTTATCCTCCAGATCGATGTTTTCCTCCCGGTGGGCAGAAACCAGAATGTATTTGCCCGCCTCCAGCCCCAGACGCTCCAGTACATCGCTTTTTTCAATGCTGGGCATGGCTTTTTCCAATACCTCCCGCATGGGGGAGCCGGTCACGAAGATGGTTTTGCCGTCAATGCCCTCAGAGAGCAGGTAGCGGCGGCTGTTTTCGGTATAGGGCAGGTTGATGTCGCTGATGTGATCCACGATCTTGCGGTTGATCATCTCGCTTACGTTCCAGTCCCAGCAGCGGTTGCCTGCCTCCATGTGGAAGATGGGTACCTTGAGCCGCTTGGCAGAGATGGCACCCAATGCGGAGTTGGTATCGCCCAGAACCAGAAGTGCATCGGGCTTTTCGTCACGGATCACCCGGTAGGTCTTGGCGATGATGTTGCCCATGGTCTCGCCAAGGTCTGCGCCCACTGCATCCAGATAATAGTCCGGTGCACGCAGCTCCAGCTCCTTGAAGAAAATTTCGTTAAGTGCCGGGTCGTAGTTCTGCCCGGTGTGTACAACGATGTGGTCAAAATAGCGGTCTGCGCAGCGCATCACCGCCGACAGGCGGATGATCTCCGGCCTTGTGCCCAGAATGGTCATCAGTTTGAGCTTTCTC
This sequence comes from Candidatus Limiplasma sp., assembly GCA_045540635.1. Lineage (GTDB taxonomy): Bacteria > Bacillota > Clostridia > Christensenellales > Aristaeellaceae > Limiplasma. Next base: position 7,749 of record JAZQHO010000243.1, on the reverse strand, counting down.
ATGGGTCATTCCTTCCTTTCGGGCGCTACCGGCAGGCGGTAGGTGTCGGGGTGCGCCGGATCAAAGCATTCGTTGGCCCACATAATGGTGAGCATATCGGTATCGCCAAGGTTCTCAATATTGTGGGTGTATCCGGGCGGGATATCCACCACAGTCTGGGTATTGCCGCTCACCCGGTAGCTGATCACCGTGGTATCGCCGGGCTTGCGGAAGCGGATCACGCCTTCGCCTTGGATAACGATGAATTTCTCGTGCTTGGTATGGTGCCAGTGCTCTCCCTTGGTGATGTGGGGTTTGGATACGTTCAGGCTCACCTGTCCGTAGCCGCCAAGGTGCAGAAGCTCTGTAAAGGAGCCGCGCTCATCGGTATGGATCACGGGTGTGCGGGCAAAATCATCAGGGGGCAGAAAGCTCAGGTAGGTAGCATACAGCTTGCGGGTAAGGGGATCGGACTGGTCGGGCACCTCCAGACGGCTGCGCAGATCGCCGAAGGAGCGCAGCAGTTCTGCCAGCTCGCCCAGACGGATCCTGTGCACGGGCTCAACGGAGCAGAAGCCGCCGGTTTGGTTGGCTTGCCCCCGCAGCGCCCGGAGGAACTCCGCAACGATGTCATCTATATAAGCCAGCGTCAGCTCCACTGCCGGGTCGCTTACGGTGATAGGCAGCCCGCGGGTCAGGTTGGAGCAGAAGGTGGCCACCACGCTGTTGTAGTTGGGGCGGCTCCATTTGCCGAAGGCGTTGGGCAGCCGGTAGATGTATACCGCCGCGCCGGTGCGCTGTCCGTAATCCGCCAGAGCTTGCTCTGCGGCCAGTTTGCTCTGCCCGTATGGGTTGTCCGCGGCAGCCTGTATGGAGCTGGTCAGCAGCACAGGTGGCTTCTTTGCCAGCAGCTTGAGCAGGGAGACGGTAAAGTCCCGGTTGCCCGCAGAAAACTCCGCAGGATCCTTGGGTCGGTTGACTCCTGCCAGATGGAACACAAAATCCGCCTGTCGGGCGGCTTCCTCCAGCCGTTGGGCTGGCGTATCCAGATCGATGGGGTGCAGCACATAGCCGGAGGCGGGAGCCAGCTGCTCCAGCTCTGCCAGCAGATTGCGTCCGATAAACCCCTTTGCGCCGGTAATGAGAATATGCAAAGGATTTTTCCCTCCCTTGGAAAAAAGTCGGATCCCTTCTGCTGCCATCTTACATGATGTTGGAGGGGGTGTCAATCTTGACGGAGGGAGAAATGGCTTTTATAATAGTCAAAAAGGGGGGACGGACATATGTCGCCGACGCGCACGCTGGTCATTCTCAGCGGTCTGGAAAACGCCGCTGCCGCACGCCGTACGGTGCTGGCGGCTTTTAATCAGGCGCATAGCCCTGTTGCGCTTCGCTTTGCGCTGCCCGTTGCCTTCGAGAAGGAACTGCTGGCAGAAACGGTGGAAAACAGCGAGCTGCCAAAGGAGTCGCTTCGCTTTTATCATGGTGCCGAAGGGCTGGATATGCCCACCGGCAGTGATGACGGCTTTTTTCTTGCCCTCCACACCGAGCACGATTTTGCCGCCATGTGGGATCGGGAACTGAAGAACCGCTTTGCCAAAGTGGAGTATTATGCTTTGCTTACCGGGTGCATGGGCCCCGCCAGCGAAATGCTGGAGCCGCAGGCGTATCTGCCTGCCTTCGGAGCAATGGAGGGCGATCTGGTGCAGATCATCCGCGGGTTGCCGCTGGTTTGCAGCGCTGCTCCGGTGCGCACCATGGTGGTGGATCCTGCGCTGCTGTTCGGGCGCATCTCGCTGCTGAAGAAGATTGACCGGCAGCGAGAGGTGTTAAGCCTCGCGGCGCATGTGGCAGAAACCCCTGTCTATGCGCTGGACAGGCCTGTTTTCTGGCCTGTTCAGGTTTTGCCCGAGCGCTGCTTCCGCTTCCCGGGGCCGGAGCTTACCCGCCTCCCAGCAGTGCAGCGCTTCCTGCAACTTGCCGGCTTTCGCAATCAGCCGGGAGCCCTGTCGCTGCGCTACCGGTGGGGGCTGTACAATGCCACGGAAAGCTATGCACAGAAGCTGCCTGCAGGGTTGGCAGTACGCAGTAAATTGCGTAACATGTTCCAAAAGGCGGATGAGCCGGATGTGCCGCATCTCGTTTCTGCCTTTGTGGATCTGCCAGGCCCCTCCAAGCCTCACGAAGTGTATATGCTGCGCTTTACCTATTTGAATGCGCTCAAAAATATGCCGCTTACCCTGTACACCGGCGGTAGCTGCGAGCGCTACCTGCGGGGGCTCTGCCCCAATGCCCGCAGCTACCCGGAGCGTACCGTTTTACCAAGGGACTATCTGCAGCGCAGAATGAGCCCCAAGGATCATCTGGGCCGCAGCAAGTGGCTGCTGATGCGCAAAACAGCGGTGGAGAACCCCACCTTCACCCATGTGGCGTGGATCAACATGGATATATTGCACTACCCGCTCTGCCCGGATGTGATGCCTGATTTTTCTCCCCTGATGGATGACCGCATCCATCTGGCAGTGGTCAATGGCAAGCCCGATCCATCCTTTATTGTAGCGCCCGCACACAGGCTGGGGCTCATTGGCCGGGAATGCGAGAGCATGAGCCAGTTTGATGTGGAGCTGAGGCGTTCCACCAGCGAAGAAGCACTCATCCAGCGTCTCTACGACCGCTACAGCGATTTGTTTACCCTGCACCCTATGCCCAAGAAGCATCTTCTGTTCCATTGGGTGCTGGATCGCAGGCTGGTGGATGCCCGGTACCGTGCCCTGCTTTCACTGGCGGGCGATGTACAGCAGGCGGAGAGTGTAAAGATCAAGCTTGATGGCAAGGAGGTAGAATTGTAATGCCTCAGAGAGAAAAAACCGTGGCTCAGAGCCGTACCGAGCAGGTGCATATCATTATGCCGGGAGATGTAAACTCCAGCTTCCGCCTCTTTGGCGGTCTGCTGATGCAGTGGATCGATGTGGTGGCGGCAGTGGTGGCTCGCAGGCACGCCGACCGCGAGGTGCTTACCGCGGCGGTGGATCACCTTTCGTTTTTGAAGCCGGCCAATCTGAACGATATCGTCACCCTGTGCGGGAGAGTCACCTATGTGGGCAACACCAGCATGGAGGTCTGTGTGGAGACCTTTGTGGAGCGCCCGGAGCGCAACAGCCATCGGGCACTGGTCAACCGTGCGTTTCTTACCATGGTGGCGCTGGATGAGGATAGCAAACCCACCCGGGTGCCAAGGCTCAAGCCCATCAGCGAGCAGGAAAAAATGGATTATGCCGCCGGAGAGCGCAGAAAGGAAAACCGAAAGCGCGACATGGAAGGATAAACCGTCTGTTTTGGCGAATCAATACTGTAAGGAGGTTGTTCCACCTTGAAAAAAAGAGTCATACTCATCGTGCTGGACAGCGCTGGCTGCGGTGCTCTGCCCGATGCAGCCGCCTATGGCGATGCCGGCTCCAATACCCTTGGGCATATTTATGAGCGGGAGATGCCTGCTCTGCCCAATCTGGAAAAAATGGGCCTTGGCTGTATCGATGGCATGGGCTACCCGGTGCCCACCGAAGGCGCAGGCGTGTATGGCCGTTCCATGGAGGCCTCTGCAGGTAAGGACACCACCACCGGCCACTGGGAGCTGATGGGCATCCGCCTGCCCCGACCCTTCCCGCTGTACCCGGAAGGCTTCCCGCCGGAGGTGATGGAGGCCTTTGAGGCTACCATCGGCACCAAAACACTGGGCAACCGCCCTGCCAGCGGCACCGCTATTCTGGATGAACTGGGCGAGGAACATATCCGTACCGGTTATCCCATCGTTTATACCTCCGGCGACAGTGTATTCCAGATCGCCTGCCACGAGGAACTGTACCCCCCGGAGACGCTGTACGGGATCTGTGAAAAAGCCCGTGCCATCCTCACCGGCGAGCATGCAGTGGGGCGCGTCATTGCCCGTCCTTTTGTGGGCAAGGAGAAAGGCGGCTTTACCCGTACCGGCAACCGCAGGGATTTTTCGCTGGAGCCTATTTCCCGCACACTGCTGGATGCCATGGCGGAAAAAGGCCTGTTTACCATGGGCATCGGCAAGATCGAGGATATTTTCTGCATGCGCGGCCTTGCCCAGAGCAACCATGCAGCAGGCAACCCGGCCTGCATCGATGCCACGCTTGAGGCCATGCAGAAGGATTTCACCGGTCTTTTGTTTGTGAATCTGGTGGACTTCGATTCGGCTTACGGGCACCGCCGGGATGTAAAAGGGTATGCGGATGCACTGCGCTATTTCGACAAGCGGCTGGAGGAGATCATGGCTGCCATGGGTGGGGAGGATCTGCTCATTATCACTGCAGACCACGGCTGCGATCCGGTGCACACAGGCACCGATCATACCCGTGAGTATATCCCCATCCTGTGCTGGAGCAAGACCATGCAGGGCCGTAGCAGCATTGGCACCCGCACCACCTATGCGGATATCGCAGCCACGATTGCCGAGAACTTCGGCCTTGAGGAATGTTTTGGCGCAGAGAGCTTTTTGGACAAGTTGTCTTAAGGCTGGCACGGGCGTTGTGCCGTGCTTCCCTTACACATATTCCCATCATTCATTCAAAGGAGAGAATACCCATGAGTGTAGAGGCTTACATGAACAAGATCCATGCGGCGGCGGATATGATCCGCGAGCGCTGTGGCGAAGCTGAGATCGGCGTTATTCTGGGCAGTGGTCTGGGCGACTATATCAACGCGCTGGATGATGCCACAAGCGTTTCCTACGAGGACATCCCCGGTTTCCCGGTTTCCACTGCTCCCGGCCATGAGGGCCGCTGGTTCTGCGGCACCCTTCACGGCAAGCGCGTGTGCATGATGCAGGGCCGCTTCCACTCCTATGAAGGCTATGGCATGGAGGATGTAACCCTGCCCATCCGTGTAATGAAGCTTTTGGGTGTGCAGACCCTGATCGTGACCAATGCCGCCGGCGGTGTGAACGAGAGCTTTGTACCCGGCGATCTGATGCTGATTGAAGATTTCATCAACCTGTCCGGCAAGAACCCGCTTACCGGCCCCAATCTGGGCGATTTTGGCGTGCGCTTCCCCGATATGACCCATGCTTACGATAAGAAGCTCAAGAAGCTGGCCTGCGAGGTGGCAGAAGAACTGAAGCTGGATCTGAAGCACGGTGTGTATTGCTGGCTCAACGGCCCCTGCTACGAGACCCCTGCTGAGATCCGTATGACCCGTATCATTGGTGCTGATGCAGTAGGCATGTCCACCGTACCGGAGACCATTGTGGCCAATCACAGCTCTATGCGCGTGCTGGGCATCAGCTGCATCACCAATATGGCAGCCGGTATTCTGGATCAGCCCCTGAGCCACATCGAGGTCATGGAGACCGGCATCCGTGTGCGGGATGTGTTCCGTGCGCTGGTGGATGGCGTGATCGCCAAACTGTAAAGGTTAAAAACTGATATTTCGGTAGCCTAAAACGCTCCTTCCATGCGTATGCTGTTCACAACAGGCGTGGAAGGAGCGTTTTTACCATGAAAATGAAACTGTATCGTGTGGCGGCGTTGGTATTGGCACTGGTGCTTTCCGGTTTTGGCTGCGCTGCCGCAGCTCCGCTGGAGAATGCGGTGCCTATGGAGCTGACTGCTGCCGGTGCTGTTCTGTTGGAGGCGGAGGGCGGCACTGTTATCTTTGAAAAGAATGCGCAGGAGAAGCGCCCGGTTGCCAGTGTTACCAAGCTGATGACGCTGCTCCTCTGTCTGGAGGAACTGGAGGCAGGGCGGCTTTCGCTGGAGGACTGTGTTACCGTCAGCAGCAATGCCGCCGGGCAGATCGGCAGTCAGGCGCTGTTGGATGCGGGTGCAGTGTATCCTCTGAGGGATCTGCTGCGTTCCACCATCATTGCCAGCGCCAATGATGCAGCGGTAGCCATTGCCGAGCATATGGCGGGCACGGAAGCAGATTTTGCGCTTCTGATGAACCAACGTGCGGCAGAGCTGGGCATGACGGATACCTGCTATGTAAACGCCACCGGCCTGCCGGTAGAGGGGCAGTACACCACAGCCGCAGATGTGGCAAAGCTGGCATGCGAGATATGCAGGCATCCGGAGTACTTCACCCATTCCTCCGTCTGGATGGATACGCTGACCCATCCCAGCGGGCGCACTACCGATCTGACCAATACCAATCGGCTCGTGCGCTTCTATGATGGCTGCGACGGGCTCAAGACCGGCTCGGCAGATGATTCGCGCTACTGTCTTGCTGCAACAGCGCAGAAAAACGGTATGCGGCTTATTGCCATCGTGCTGGGGGTACCCAACAGCCAGACCCGCTTTGATGAAGCGCGGGCAATGCTGGATTATGGCTTTGCCGGATATCGGCGCATCACCCTGCTGAATAAGGGCGATCTGCTGGGTAAATATGTGCCGGTGCATCTGGGCATGGCGCAGCAGGTGGAGGCGGCAGTGGGCAGTGGTGTGAGCATGCTTCTGAAAACCGGTCAGGAAAAACAGCTCTCTCTGGAAGTGGAGCTGCCCGCGCAGGTGGAGGCCCCTGTGGAGGCGGGGCAGACCATCGGGATGGTGCGAGTGCTGCTTTCCGGGCAGGTGGTCGCCAAGGTGCCGGCTGTGGCAGCGCAGAGCGTGGGTATGCCCGGGCTGGTGGAGGGTTTTCTCCGGGTGCTGGGCAACTGGCGGTAAGAGAAAAGGGAACTGCGTGCTCTGCACGTTGTTCCCTTTTGCGTTACTCCTCTGGCGGTATGTACCGGATGTCCGTTTCCTCACAGGTCGGGGCATCAAAGAGCGAGATGCATTTTTCCATAAGCCCTTCGTCTACAAAATAAGCGGAGCATTCTCCCCGAAGCACGGCTTCGTTGCGCTTGGCGATCTGCGCTGCCAAACGTTCCTGGGGAATATCGATGTAGTGCCACAGGTGGTCTGTGCCCCGTCTGCGCAGTTCGGCTTCCATGGCGCTGCGCTCTTCTTTTTGCCAAAACCCCCAGTCAAAGATCACATCCAACCCCGCTGTCAGCGCTTCATACGCTTTTGCCAACAGCAGCGGTTTGATCCGGCAGGTCGCCGTATCGTGCCTGTCCGGCGGCAGGATCCCGTCCAGCGCCAGCGTTATCTCATCTACCGATAAAAGCAGCGCAGGGTTTTTCGCCATCAGGCGCTGGGCATAGGTGGTCTTACCGCTGGCGATGAGGCCACAGATCAGGTGCAATGTTGCCATCGTGCATATCCCTCCTGAGTTGGATGGCTATATGCTACCACGAAAAAGAACCGGCTACAAGATTGCAAATGCCGGAAAAATCCATTATACTGTATACAGCTAAAAAACCTGCACAGGAGGAACAAAAGCATGTCTTTGGGTATCAGAATGCACGATGCCGCCCCGGGCACCCTTGCGGAGCGGGCACAGTTCGTTAAGGCACAGGGGTACGAATGTGTTCATCTGGCGCTCAGCAAGGTGATCTCTCCCGCCTATATGGATCCTATGGTGGCGAGTCCCGGTCTTGCCAGTTTTGTCAAAAAATCGTTGGATGGGCTGGATGTGGCGGTTCTGGGCTGCTACCTGAATTTGACCCATCCGGACGAAAGTGCCTATAAGGATACCGTGGCCCGGTATGTGGCGCATCTGCAGCTGGCCAAGTGGATGGGCGCAGGTGTTGTGGGCACCGAGACCGGCAACCCCAACCCAGAATACCGCTACGACCCGGAACACAGCCATACCGATGCCGCGCTGGAGATGTTCATCCGCCGTGTGGAGCCTGTGGTCAAAACAGCC
>JAZQHO010000242.1:0-5759 GCA_045540635.1 Candidatus Limiplasma sp. | reverse complement strand
AGAGGTATGGTCGGGCCGCAGCCCTCCGATTGTCATTCCGAAACCAGCGGCGTGTACGGTGGTTTCGGAACCCTTGCGTAGCAAGGGGTTCCTATCGCCGTTTGCCGCCCGGGGAGCCGCAGGCTCCTAGGCAAACGGTGCAAATGTCGTCTAAAAAGCCGCCGCAGGCGTGTTTTTTGACGAGCTGAACCCGCCCCTCCGTTCACAGAGGGGCGGGTCGTTATGCTTACTTGCTCAGCGTGGCATGCACGGTATCAAAAGCGTGCTTGATCTCATACTTCTCGGTCACAAGACCGCCGTAGGGGCTGAGCAGGTTGTAGTTGTAGCCGGTGGCGGTGGGGTTATCGGTAACGCCCCAGATGGCTACGCAGGTGAGGGGCTTCTCTTCGCCGCTGTTCACCTCTTTGAACATCTCAAACAGGCGGCCGTAGAAATCGGCGTGGAGGGCCACGGTCTCCTCATCGTTCTGGAAGTTGCGCACCGCCATTTCGGTGATGTGCACCTCCAGCCCCTGCTTGGCGTAGAGCCGGATGGAGGCCTCGATGCGGGTGATGTGGTTGTCGTTCAGGCAGTCCTGCTGCTTGCCGTAGCCGCCGATGTAGCCCTGCATGCCGATGCCGTCGATCAGCTGGCGGTCGTTGCCCTCCGCATCCTTGGCGTAGCTGTTGATGGAGCGGGCCAGATGAATGGCCGCGGCGCGCTTGGCATCAAAGAACATGTTGTAGTCGTTGTAGAACAGCTTGATATCCGCACCCAGCTTTTCCACCGTATCCTTGGCGCAGAGGAAGGAGAACTCCACATAATCGTCGCCCAGACAGGTCTTGAACAGGTTGTCGTTGCCGCTGCGGACAGTACGCAGGTGGCGGGGGTCGGCGGGATCATACTCGCCGCTGCCATCGCCGATGGCTTCGTTGACCACATCCCAGCAGTAGATGACACCGGGGAACTTTTCCTCAAAGTGAGTGATCACCTGCTCGATGTAGTACTTGGTGCGGGCGCGGACCGTTTCCTGATCCGCATAGGGCTTGTTGGAATCGTAGCCCTCCCGGAAGAACCAGTCGCACATATAGGCATCCCACACCAGCACATGGCCACGCACCTTCAGCCCGTTCTCCTGCGCCCAGCCCACCATCTTGTCGGCCTGATAGTAGTTCATTACCGGCATGCCGTTCTTGTCCAGCTTGCTGGCGGTCTGGTTGAGCAGGGAGTAAGCCTTGGTCTCGTTGGTGCAGGTAAGGGAAGAGAAATGGGTCTTGACAAGATCCATATAGGCCGGGTTCTGGGTGCACTGGTTATAGTTGTAGCTGGCACCCATCAGAAAGCCGTACTGCCGGGCAAGGCTGTCCAGCGATACATAGTCATCCTTGGTCTTGCCGTTTTCCCCCAGCGCAAGGGAGGAGGCGGGCAGCAGCGCCAGACACAGAAGTACAGCCAACAGGAATGCGATCTTTCTCACGGTTCAGGACTCCTTTTTTTTCGTTTCGTTGCAGGGTATACCTTCAAACCGGCGGTGCTGCGCAGGGCTTGAGCAGGCAGCCGCCCGTCTGTACACGATCGTTGGTCTCCTCAGCAGGGGAGGATCTTCATCTCAAAGGGGGCAAGGGAGAGCTGCTGCCCCTCCAGTGTGAAGGTCTTGGGCTTGTCATCATTGTTGAACAGGAAGCGGGCGCTTCCCTCCCTGCCGGTGCGGGTGACAGCCTCCACGCGCTCCGGCAGCCCCTCCAGCACGGGCAATGCCGCCTCAAGTGCGGCCTCCCGGGCAATGCGGCGGTACACGGGCTGGGTGCCCACCGTACCGATGTAGTATACCGTGCCGCTGCCCCAGCAATTTTTGGTGATGGCTGCCGCACCGGCGAAATAATCCCCGTTGTAGCGTGCCAGCACCTGCGCCGTATCCGGTTCCAGCACATCGCACCACTGCTTTGCAGGCAGCTCGGTGCCATCCTCGAACCGGAGGGGGATGCTGTCCCAGCCGATGGGCACATACTCCTCCGCATGCACCCCCGCCAGCGCCCTGTATACGCCGGGCAGCTGGCTCATGCAGGCGTTGTTGCCAGCGTCCTTCGCGCCGCTGCGGGCAGTGAGGATCACTGTGCCGCCATCCGCTGCAAAGGCCTCCAGCCGCTGCCGGAGCCCCTCCGCCTCCACATACAGCTCCGGAGCGCATACGATGCGGTACCCCTCCAGCGGCTCATGCTGACCGATCACATCCACATTCAGCCCAAGGGCAGAGAACGCCCGGTGCAGCCGCTGCAGCTGCTCCAGATAGTAGTAGCCCTCGGTCTGGGGCTGGATCTTGAAGGCGTACTCATTCTCAAAGGAGAACAGAATGGCCACCTGCGCCTTGATCTCCGAACCCGCCAGCCACTCCAGCGAACGGGCGGTCCCGCACAGCTCCGCAAACTCTAGGAAGCGCCGCCCCGGCACATTGGAATGATCCAGCAGCCCGTGCCAGTGCATCTCCGCGCCGATGGTAGCCGTGCGCCAGCGGAAGTGCACCACCGTATCCGCACCGTGGGCAAAGGCCTGCAGCGCATAGCCCTTGATCATGCCCGGCCGGGGCGGCTTCTCCATGGGCATCCAGCAGCCCTTGCCGCCGCTGAGCTGCTCCATGATCCAGAAAGGCTTACGCTTCACACCCCGCATCATATCCAGATGGAAGGCGTGGGAGTAGCAGGTCTCCTCATCCCCCGGCAGGCGGGTGGCAGGGTAGTTGTCGTAGGAGATAAAGTCCAGATCGGCAAACTGGCGGTAGAAATCCGGCATGTGCTCGCAGAACCACACATTGGTGGTCACTGGGCGGCCCGGGTCGAGGCGCTTCAGCTGCGCCGCCTGCCGGTTGCTGAAATCGATCACATTATCGGAGCAGAAGCGGTAGAAATCCAGCATATAGGCCGGGTTCTGCCACGCATGGGGCAGGCTGCCGTAGGGCGGCAGGATCTGCGACCACGCCGTTACCTCGCCGCTCCACACCACATTGCCCCACGCCCGGTTGAGCGCCTCCACCGTGCCGTACTTGCGCCGCAGCCATTCCCGGAACTTGCCGGTGCAGGTATCGCAGTAGCAGAAGTAGGCCTCCAGCTCGTTATCGATCTGCCAGCCCACCACGGCAGGCTCGGCAGCATAGTGCTTTGCCATCGCCTCGGTGATGCGGTCGGCATAGCGCAGGAACACCGGGTTGCTTACGCAGCGGTGGCTGCGGATGCCCAGCCTTGTGGGCGTGCCGTCCTTCTCCACATGCACGATCTCCGGGTGCTTCTCGTACAGCCACATGGGCGGGCAGGAGGTGGGCGTGCACAGCACCACCTCAAGCCCCCGGGCGGCAAAGAGAGCGATGGCATCATCCAGCCACGTAAAATCGAACACGCCATCCTGCGGTTCCAGACGGCACCATGCAAACTCCGCAAGGCGCACCAGCCTTACGCCGGTCTCCTTCATCATATCCGCATCCCGCTCCCAGAGGGAACGATCCCAATGCTCGGGGTAATATGCCACACCGATCTTCATAGCCATCCTCCTTGATAGATACAGCTGCCTGCGCAGCGCCGCTTACGCAGACAAGGGCTCACCGGCGGCTGACCGGCAAGCCCTTTGGGGTCGGAAAGGGTCAGTAAAAAAGGGGGATCCTCCGCCACCGGTGCGATCAATAAGCGATATACGGCCAGCCGCCGTTCTTCAGCAGCGTTTCGGTGGCGCTGCCGGCAGGGCAGAGCAGCAGCGCATCGGTACCGGAGAAGGCATCCGCCGCAATGGCGGTCAGCCCACCCGGCAGCTCCACCAGCTGCAGGCCCGGGCAATCCGCAAAGGTACGGGAGCCGATCTCCTTTACCCCCTCCGGCACGATGATCTCCACAGCGCCGGTGCCCTGCAGGCTCTCTGCGCCAAGGCTGGTCAGCCCGGCGGGCAGCGCCAGCGGTGCATCGCCGCGCACGATGATGCGGCAGCTGGCGCTTCTGCCGGTGGACAGCCTGCCGGTAAGGGTGGCTGCGCCCAGCCCGGTGGCAGTGACCTGCGTGCCGTTGCAGAAAGCGCCCTCCGCATCGGCAATGATGGTCTGCCGTACCGTTGCCACCGAGGGATCGCTCACCGTCCATGCGATGGCGGGCAGCTCCATGGGCGCAGGCGAAACGGAGGTATACACGGCGGCGGTATCGCCCACCCGCATCACCAGCGGCCCGTTGGTGATGCTGAGGCGGTAGTCGGGCACCTCCATTGCCACAGAGATGATGGAGGAGGTCTCATACTCGCCCACCCGCAGCTTGCCCCCGCCGGGGAACAGACCCGTAATGAGCGGGAACTGGGTGCCGGTGTAGCGGTGCAGCACCGCCGTTGCGCCGGTGGTGCGGTGGTAGCTGGTAAGCCGGTCGAAGGTGGTGTAGTAGATATAGTTTTCCGTTACCCACACCGGGCAGGCGTACCCATAGGCGTACCCGGCGGTGGGCTGGTAGGTGAACAGCGGCGTAACGGCGGCGTTGCTGGCAAGATCGCAGGCGTAGACGGTGTTTTCCTGCTTTTTGGTAAAGTAGAACACATCCCCGATCATGGACAGGGGGTACTCCGCATGGAGCCACGGGTAGGCATCAAAGCGGGTGCTGGAGCAGGTAACACCGGTGGTCCAGCCGTAGTGGTTCTCGGCGGTGATCGCCGCATCGCTGCGCAGGAAGTTGCGGTGCACCGCCTTGAGGGGCTGGCTGGAGATGGGATCGTTCCATGTAACATCCACATGGTACCAGCTGCCATCCACCTTGACCACGTTCCACATATGGTTCATATCCCGGCTGGCGGCGGTGGTGTTTTCGATGCCCAGCTTGTCCAGCACGGCCTGAAAGGCCAGCGAGTAGGCCTGACACACGCCCGTGCCGGTGGAGAAGAAACCCTCGGCGCTGTAGATGCTGCCGGTGGTATCGTAGGCATAGTTGGCGCAGAAGTAGTCGTTTGCCAGCAGCAGCCTGCCCACGGTGGTCTTTGCCCGTTTGGCATAGGCCACCACGGTATTCAGCTTATCGTTGAAGGCTGCGATGCGGGCTGGCAGCTCCTCCACGTCGCCCAGATAGATGGGCTGCACCGTGGTTACGATATCGCCGTCCAGATAGCAGTAGAAACCGGCGGATACATAGAACAGCTCCGGGTGGTCGTTGATCACGCCCCGGTAGAGGGCATTGAACTGCTGGAGCGTGTAGCCATAGGCGCTTACATCCAGCTCGGCGGCAAGGCCGTTGAGCTGACGCAGGAGCCAGCTTTCAAAATCGCTCTTGGGGGCCGCCTGCACCCCTTCCGGGAGATGCCCCTCCTGGTACAGCTCCACCTCACAATAGATGGGCTGCGGCTCCTGTGCGCATGCAGCCGCAAGGGGAAGGGCAAGGAACAGAGCCATGATAAGCGCCAGCAGGCGTTGGTTCCGTTTGTGTAACATGGGACACACTCCTTATACACAGTGTATGAGGGGGGGAACGATCATCTGTTACCCGGATTATATCATCTCCGTGCCGCCCCATGCAAGGCGGGGCGGCGCTCAGCTCGTTAAAAAACTCGCCTGCGGCGACTTTTTTAACGACTTTTGCACCGTTTGCCTAGGAGCCTACGGCTCCCCGGGCGGCAAACGGCGATAGGAACCCCTTGCTGCGCAAGGGTTCCGAAACCACCGTACACGCCGCTGGTTTCGGATTGGCAATAGGAGGGCTGCGGCCCTCCGATACCTCTGGGGCTTTTTCGACAGTCTGAAGAAACTGCCGCGCTTTGTGTGCGGCAGGTTCTTTTGT
>JAZQHO010000241.1:0-3472 GCA_045540635.1 Candidatus Limiplasma sp. | reverse complement strand
AGACCGCTTGGCCTCCGACTTCAGCAGGCCGTTTGCGGCGATCACCGCAAGAAGGATGAGCTGGCTGAGCAGGATGGGCCCCGCACACAGCACCAGATAGCACACACAGCGGCGCAGCCAGTCGCACTCCCGCTTATCCGGCAGGGAAAACTGCAGCATGCACTGCCTGCGGCTGAACAGGTGGCTCATCAGCACCACTGCCGTCAGGAAGCCCAGACCGCCGGTTGCCATCGTCAGCCCTTCCAGATTGACGGCATCGGTAAACGCAGCGTAGGTGACCAGCCGGTTCAGCGCCTGATCCATATAGGGCGTTTGATTCCGGTACAGGATGCCTTCCTTCTCGTTGGGAATGTGGGAAAGCCCCCAGAAGGGCAGCAGGAAGAATGCCATCAAAAAAGCGACCACGCCGATATGCAGGTACCGCTTCAAAAGAAAGCGGGTGGTTCCGCTCTTGTTACTGCGCATAGCCCTCACCCTCCATTTCCAGAATGAATACCTCCTCCAGCGACAGGGGAAGGAATTCCATAAACATCACATCCAGCTTGCTCAGCTCGCTTTCCAGCCTCTCCCGCTCGCCCCGGAGGGTGATAAGGCACAGGCGGCCCTGCCGCTGCAGGCGCAGCGGGTTCAGCGGGCGGAAGGCTTCGTCCGGCAGGTCGTTCTGCGGCACCAGCTGTACGCGGTGCACATCGCCCAGCAGGGTATCCAGATCGCCGGAGCGCACCAGCCTGCCTTCGTGCAGGAAGCCTGCGCTGTCGCAGATCTCCTCCATCTCCTGCTGGTTGTGCCCCGCCAGCACGGTGATCAGCCCCCGGTCGATGGTCTCCTGGCTGAGCACCCGCTTGAAGCAGTCCCGCATCACGGGATCCAGACCGTCAAAGGTCTCGTCGCACAAAAGCACACGGGGATTCATGGAAAGCCCCAGACAGATCTGCGCCCGCTTCTGCGTGCCCTTGGAAAAGCTGGAGAAGCGCTCGTTCATGGGCAGGGAGAAACGCTCGCACAGCTCCCGAAGCCGCTTGGGGTCGTAGCTCGGGTAGTAGGCGGCTTGCATCTGCCCCATCTGGGCGATGGTGGCACTGGGCAGGAAAGCTGGTTCGTCACTCAGATAGCAGATCTGCTGCTTGGCAATGGGGTTTTCGTATACGGGCAGATCGTCCAGAAAGGCTGCGCCGGCATCCGGGCGCAGGATGCCGCACATCAGCCGCAGCAAAGTGGATTTGCCTGCGCCATTGGTGCCCAGCATGCCGAAAATGCGCCCTTCCTCCAGCGTGAGGGACAGATCGCTTACGGCAGTTCTCTGCCCGAAATTTTTCTTCAGATCGGTAACGGTCAGCATTGGTTTCCCTCCTTATAGACGGTGTTCAGCAATTCCTCCAGCATTTCTTTGGGCAGGCCCATATCCCGGCACAGGGAGAGTGCCTGCCGGGTCTTTGCCAGCTGCTCCTCCCGCTGCTTGCAAAGCAGTTCGGCCAGATCGTCGCTGATGAAGCTGCCCCGCCCGGGCAAGGAAATGATCATGCCCTCTTCCTCCATGCGGCGGTATGCCTTCTGGATGGTGTTGGGATTGATGCCCAGCTCGGTGGCCAGCTGCCGCACCGATGGCATGGCGGTGCCTGCGGAGAGGATACCCAGCGTAAGCTGTCTGCGCAGCTGCTCCACCAACTGCTCGTAGAGTGGCTGCTTGCTTTTGGGATTGATCAGGAACATAGCTGCTTTCCTCCTTTCCTGATGAAATGAATAACTGTATTAGTATATGTAGTACGGTTGGTACAGTTGGGAGTATACGGCACGGCAGGCGGTGTGTCAATAGGGGAAGGGAAAAGTTTGGAAATGTAACAGAGGCGAATCATACTGTATACAATCCCTCACCCGTTGCACCCACCCCCAAAACCATGTATAATAAACCCTGCCGAACAAAGTTCCTCTGAAAGGACAGAGACAATATGGATATTTTTGCTTATCTGGAAGGCATGGCTGTACAGCATGGCCCCAGCGGTCACGAAGGCCCGGTGTCCCAGTGGCTGGCGGATTGGTTCCGCCCCCTTGTGGACAGTGTGGAGATCGATCCGCTGTACAATGTCATCGCCTGTAAAAAGGCAACCCTGCCCACCCCGGACGGCTCTCCCGCCCCCAAGGTACTCCTGTGCGCCCATCAGGATGAGATCGCCCTCATGGTCTCCGATATCCTGAAGGATGGTACCCTGCGCATGGGGCAGGTGGGCGGCGTGGATCCCCGCATTCTGCCCGCCGGCGTGGTGAAGGTGCACGCCTCCCTCAGCGGTGAGACCCTCACCGGCGTGGTGGGTGCGACCCCGCCCCACCTGCTCAGCGATGCAGACCGCCGGAGCAGCTACAAGCGGGAGGATCTGTTTGTGGATCTGGGGCTCAGCGCCGAAAAGGTCAGGGAGAAGGTCGCCATCGGCGATCTGATCACACTCTGTGGCCCCGCCACCAAGCTGCTCAACGAACGCTGCGCTGCCAAGACCATGGACGACCGCGCCTGCGTGGGTGTGCTGCTGGAGGCTGCGGAAAGGCTTCAGCGCATGCAGCACATGTGCGATGTCTACTTCGTGGCCACCTCTCAGGAGGAGGTGGGCTGCAAGGGCGCAGCGGTGGCAGCCTATACAGTGGATCCCGATCTGGCGGTGGTGCTGGATGTATCCCATGCCACCATTCCCGCCAGCCGCCCGGATACCACTGTGCCGCTGGATGCCCCCGCCGCCACCTATGGCCCCTTCATCCAGCACAAGCTGCTGGAAAAGCTGAAAAAGACCGCCGGAGCAAACCACATCAAGCTGAACACCGAGCATGCCACCAGCCGCACCGGCACCGATACCGACAATGTGCAGGTGGCCCGGGCGGGCATCCCCTGCGTGCTCATCGATCTGCCGCTGAAATACATGCACACCACCGTGGAGCTGCTGGATATGGATGTGATCCGGGAATGCGGCCGTCTGCTGGCGCATTTCCTTTGCGATATCGACGAAAGGTGGGATAAGGACCTATGGAGCTGAAACAGCTTTGTGAACTGCAGGGCATCAGCGGGCGGGAGGAGCCCGTGCGCATGGCGGTCTACCACGAATGCGTCGAAAAGCTGGGCGAGGAGAACGTGACCATCGACAAGATGGGCAATGTGATCGCCCACAAGGCGGGCAAGAACCCCGCTGCGCCCCATGTGATGCTTACCGCCCATATGGATGAGGTGGGTCTGATGGTGATCAACGCCACCGACGACGGCTTGCTGCGGGTGCGCGCCATCGGCGGCATCGATCCCCGTGTGTTGGTCTCCAAGCGGGTCAAGGTGGGCTATGATGTGCCCGCCAAGGACGGCAAGGATGAGAAGAAAGCCATCTCCGGTGTCATCGGTGCCATGGCCATCCATCAGCAGTCGGCGGCAGACCGCAAGAATGTGCTGCCCATCGACCAGCTGTTTGTGGATATCGGTGCCAAGGACAAGGACGAGGCTCTT
>JAZQHO010000240.1:0-30553 GCA_045540635.1 Candidatus Limiplasma sp. | reverse complement strand
CAGATGATCCTTTGGGACGAGCATATCGGTACACAGCATTTCGATTGCTTGACGCTGTTCCATTTCCTTCTTCAGCATTATCATCACCTGCTTCTATTATACCAAAAAAGGCCGCTGCTTGCGACCTTTTTTGACAGGCTGTGCACTGTGGTTCATCCCCACAGTGCGATTTTTGCTGCAAGCTGTATCATTTTCCCTTGGTG
The DNA here is from genome assembly GCA_045540635.1 of Candidatus Limiplasma sp. Lineage (GTDB taxonomy): Bacteria > Bacillota > Clostridia > Christensenellales > Aristaeellaceae > Limiplasma. The sequence continues at coordinate 30,350 of JAZQHO010000240.1, read as the reverse complement.
TAGTCCACGGCTGTTGATCCCATGTCAAACTCAAACACCGCACCATCCTGAATCATCTCATGAGTGAACATGGTGCTTTGCCATTCCTGCCCGTTGATGCGCACAGCCTGAATGTACTTATTCTCCTTGGACAGGTTGTTGGCACGGATGACGATCTCCTTACCACCCGGCATCCGGATGACCGTTTCATCGTACCGGGGGCTGGTGAGGTAGTACAGGTTCTGCCCCGCATTGGGGAAGAATCCCACGGAGGAGAAGATGTACCAGCTGCTCATGGCGCCGGAGTCATCGTTGCCGGGAGGGCCGTCCATGGTGAACAGATCCCGCAGCTTATCGATGCTGTCGGTGATGAGCCAGGGCTTCTTGGTGTAGGCAAACAGGTACGAAGCCAGGAACGCAGGCTCGTTGCCGTAGTCCACAAGGCCGGTTTCGATGCCATGCGTAAGACGGCGGATGAACGCATCCTCGCCGCCGCACTTTTCGATCAGCGTGGGCACATCGTGAGGCACGAAGAAGGAGTAGTTGTAGGACGTAGCCTCATAGAAGTGCTTCACCCAGCTGCCCCAATGCTGCCCGGGGTCGATCTCCACCCATGTGCCGTCGGAATTGCGGGGACAGATGAAGCCGGTGAACTCCTTATATTTCGCATCAGGTTTCCACAGGTTCTGCCAGTTGCGGCTGCGCTGGGTGTAGGCTTCGTAATCTTCCTTGCTACCCAGCTCCTTCGCCATGGTGGCGGCGCAATGGTCGTTATATGCTTGCTCCAGCGTGTAGGAGCAGGCCATCTGGCCGTATGCCGTGCCGGGAATGGTATGGTCATCCGGAATATACCCCAGCCGGTAATATGGCGCATGGGCATCCGCCACCGGCTTTGCATAGCTGTACCAGCCGATGCGGTAGTTATCTGCGTGGTTCTTCACCACCTGATAGGCCTTGTCCCAATCAATGCCGGGCACACCCTTCACATAGGCATCGCAGATGATGTTGTCCACATCGTCGCCGCCCTGCTCAGGGTTCATGTCCACACCGGCAACATAAGTGTCTCGAACGTAGTCGGTCTTGGCATGACGGGCGATGAAGCTGTTCACGGTCTTGGTCACCATGTCCGGCTTGATCAGCGTGTACAGAGGGTACAGGGTACGCCAGGTGTCCCAGATGGCGTAATGATCGTCGATCATGGGTACGTCGTCATCGTAGCCAGGGATGTCGCCGCTGCGGTCCCGGGGCATGCACATGGCGTGGTAGATGGCGGTGTAGTGCTTCATCTTGTCCACGTCGGTCACATGCTCGCCACTGATCTGGATCTTCTGCAATTCCTTGTTCCACAAGGTACGGGTTTCTTCACGGATGGCCACGTAATTCCAATCGGGAATCTCCTTTTCCAGCCACATCTTTGCCCTTTCGATGCTGGTGAAGGACACGCCGATCTTCACATACACGTCTTCGTTGACTTCCGTCTCAAAGCGCATGAAGCCGCCCACGCTCTCGTCTTTGGAGCGCAGGGTCTCCTTGAAAAAGCCGGCTTCACCCTCGTGCAGACCGTCCGCATCATAGGTGCCGATAACGGCAGGCTGCTTCTTCACCACGGCATAGAAGCACAGCCCATGGGCTCCGCCGAAGCCGCCCTCGTACACGCCGGAGCCGCTGAAAACGGGATAGCCCTCGGCGTTGATCTCCGTATGCAGCACCACCTTGGAAGCGGAAATGCCGCTTTCGGTGTTCACGATGTTCGCAAGCAAAGGCACACTATGCGCCAAATCAATCAGCAGGCTGGCGTCCCTGGACGCAGGATAAGTGAAGCGATAGATGGACGCATGTTCCGCCGGAGTCACAGCGCAGCGGATGCCGTAACGCTTCAGCAGCACGCTGTATTCGCAGCAGGAGGTGCGCTCGTCTTCCGCCGCAGAATCGTGTCCGGTAAAGCTGGTGTCCAGCCCGATCTGGGGCGACAAAAGGAACTGGCCATACTTGCCGTAGCCCGTGCCGCTGGCGTGAATCTGGGAAAAGCCTCGGATATCATTGCCGGTAAAGTAGCCGGAATGCTGGCCGCCCTTGGTATCGGGGGCAGGGTTCGCCGACGCATTGGGCCGCTGGGGGCCGATGACGGTATTGCCTTCGTTATCCACGCCGTAGCGCAGATTCACATAGCGAGTCAGATCAGTTGTCATACTTTTCTCCTGTTTGAACGAATTGGTTGGGAGTATTATACAGTACCGTAATGGACAATGCAACCTGGATATCACCCGAGGTCAAGTTTTCATTTGTAGTACATATCTGTCTTTACACCATGCAACAATTATGCTATAATGCAAGCACCAAAGGGCGCTGCCCGCAGACAATTAAAAAGGAGGACTTACCCCATGAAGAAGCTTGTGGCTCTTGTTTTGGCGATCATGATGGTGCTGAGCCTGTGCACCTTCGCTTCCGCCGAAGACTACTCCGGCTACACCATCCGCATTTATTCCAACTCCAACTCCACCGAGCGTGCCAACTGGCTCGTGAACGAGGCCAAGAAGGCCGGCTTTACCATCTCCATGGACGATAACGCTGTTATCTCCGGCGATACCGCTGCCATTCAGGCCGCCAACGAGAACAAGGACGGCGACATCATCTTCGGCCTGAACGAAGTGCGCTGGTCCCAGCTGGTGAACGGCATCTACGAGAACCTCAAGATCATGGATTGGACTCCCTCCTGGGCTGATCAGGTTGGCCAGTACAAGTACGACGGCAAGGCCTACGGTCTGGTCATCCAGAACATCCTGATGCTCTACCGTAACGACGATCTGGGCACCAAGGGCGAGAAGGTCTCCTTCGAGCACTGGGCCGACATCGTGAACTGCGGCTACACCTGGTACCGTCAGGGCAAGGTGGGCGGCACCACCAACGGCAACATCAACAACTCCATGCTCTACGCTTTCACCGATCCCACCAGCCCCGCTGGCGGCATCAGCGTTGAGGGCTGGAAGACCCTGTGGCAGTATTGCCAGAACGGCGTCTTCACCGGCGACAGCTACGGCTTCGATCCCCTGAACCGTGGCGACGTGCAGGTTTCCACCTTCTACTCCTCCTCCCTGTACGGCAAGGTGGACGACGCCGCCTCCGGCAGCGAGCATCCCCTGATTGGCGCTCTGGAACCCGAAAACTGGGCCCTGGTTGAGATCGCCGACGGCACCTACTACATCGCCGAGTACCTGGGCGTGCTGGACCGCGCTGGCCGTACCGAGGAAGAAACCGCTGCCGTGAAGGCCTTTGCCGAGTGGTTCGGCTCTGCCGAAGTGCAGGCTGCCTGGGCTGACGAGTTCGACTCCTTCCCCTGCAACGAGGGCGCTGTGGCCGAGATCTATGGCGAGGACATCCCCGAAATCTACACCATCAAGAACTTCGCCCTGAACAAGGTGGAAGGCACCGACATGACCTATGCCGAGTATGTGGGCGCTCACTCCTCCGAGTGGACCAACATCATGACCAACCTGGGCTTCTACTGGGCCGACAACTCTGCCGCCCCCGCCGAACCCGATTGGGACAACCTGGACTGGGCTACCCTGACCCAGGCGAAGTAATCACCCTAACCCCAGCGCGGCGGGCCTGAGCAAGTCGGGCCCGCCGCTTTCACAATCCCACAACCTTCCCGGGAGGTCGCTCCAGTTATGATCGAACTAAAGAACATCGTCGTCAAATTTGATGATTTCGAGGCCCTGCACAACATCAACGTAGATGTGAAGGAAGGGGAGTTTTTCACCTTCCTGGGTCCCTCCGGCTGCGGCAAGACCACCACGCTGCGCACCATCACCGGATTTATCGAGCCGGTGAGCGGCTCGGTAAACGTGGACGGCAAGGACATCACCAATGTGCCAATTGAAAACCGCAACATTGGCATCGTGTTCCAAAGCTATGCCCTGTTCCCCACCATGACCGTGTATGATAACATCGCCTTCGGCCTGAAGGTGAAGAAGCTGAAGAAAAACGAGATCGACGAGAAGGTTCGCGCCATCGCCAAGAAGGTCGATCTCAGCGACGAACAGCTGAAGAAAGCCGTCAGCCAGCTTTCCGGCGGCCAGCAGCAGCGCGTGGCCATTGCCCGTGCGCTGGTCACCGGCCCCGCCATCATCTGCATGGACGAGCCCCTGTCCAACCTGGACGCCAAGCTGCGTGTTCAGCTGCGCAACGAGCTGAAAAAGATGCAGAAGGACTTCGGCATCACCACCATCTATGTTACCCACGACCAGGAGGAAGCCCTGACCCTTTCTGACCGTATCGCTGTGTTCAACAAGGGCTATATTGAGCAGATCGGCACCCCCAACGAAGTCTACAACCACTCCGCTACCGAGTTTGTTTGCAACTTCATCGGCGACATCAACCGCATTGAAGACGACATCGCTCGCAAGATGGGCCTCTCCCCCGAGGAGAACCACTTTGTTCGCCTGGAGCGTCTGCGGGTCAACCGCCCTGCCGAAGAAAACGAGACCCAGGTGGAGGGCGTGATTGACTCCCGCGAATACTACGGCCTGTATATCAAGTATTACATCCGCACCGGCGAGCAGACCCTGAAGGTCATCGAAAAGAACGACGGCATCAACATTTACGAGCCCGGCGAAAAGGTGACCGTGGGCATCCACAAGGCCGATGTGATGAGCTATCCCCGGCAGTAAGGAGGCAATGAAATGAGAAGCAAAGCCCCCGCATGGCTGAAGCCGGAGATGATCTGGAAGGTCTTTGGTACGGCGTTTTTCGTGTACCTGTTCTTCGGCTTTATGCTCCTGCCCTGCCTGAACACCATCACGCAGATCTTCACCACCAAGAACGCTGCCGGCGAGGTCGATCCCCTGGCGGTGATCCGCTTCTTTTTCGCGGGCAACATGCCCAGCTTTGTGTGGAACTCCCTCAAGCTGGCCCTGTCCCTGGTGGTCACGGTGAACGTGGTGGGCGTGAGCATCGTGCTTTTGACCGAGTATTTCGACATCAAAGGCGCGAAGGTGCTTCGCCTCGGCTACATGACCACCCTGATCTACTCCGGCGTGGCGCTGGTGACCGGCTACCTGTTCCTCTATGATTCCGACGGCATCCTCACCAGCTGGTTGAAGGATGTCTTCCCGGGCATGGACAAGAACTGGTTCTCCGGCTTCAACGCGGTGCTGTTCACCATGACCTTCGCCTGCACCTCCAACCACATGCTGTTTTTGCGCAACGCCATCCGCGGTATTGACTACAATACCGTGGAAGCCGCCCGCAACATGGGTGCCAAGCCCTTCAAGGTGCTTTTGAAGGTGGTCTTTCCCACGCTGATCCCCACCATGTTCTCCCTCACGGTGATGACCTTTATCACCGGCCTGTGCGCCATGAGCGCCCCCACCCTGCTGGGCTACGACTCCATTAACCCGGAGATCGTCCGTCTGGCGGGCTCCTCCATCGCGGACGAAGCCTTCCCCCAGGCCCGCGCGGCGCTTTTGAGCATCATCCTGGCCATGTTCACCATCATCCTGCTCACGGTGCTGAGCAACTACGAGCGCAAAGGCCATTACCTCAGCGTAAGCAAAACCAAGGCCAAGCTGGTGAAGCAGAAGATCAACAACCCCGTGGCCAATGTGCTGGCGCACATCTACGCCTACGTACTGTTCATCATCTACATGACTCCCGTGGTGATGATCGTCCTCTTCGCCTTCCAGAACTACCCTGCCATCCGCTCCAAGACCCTGAGCCTGGATCAGTTCACGTTCATCAACTTCTTTGGCGCCCAGGACTATGAGTTCCTCACCAACCGCGGCAAGGTGCGCATCCGCGAGGATTCCATTTCCGGTCTCTTCGCCAACGCGGACACGGTGGGCGGTATCCGCCTGAGCTTCGTGCTCTCCGCCCTGGCGGCGGCGCTGGCCTGCGTCATCGTGGTGGTGGCGGTGAACTACATCTTCAAAAACAAGGGCAAGAAGCGCGGCACCGTGCTGGAATACAGCCTCTTGTTCCCCTGGCTTCTGCCCACCATCCTCATCTGCTACTCCTACCGCACCTACTTCAATTCCGAAAACGTGTGGTATGTGTTCAACCAAAACCTGTACATGAGGGAGAACGTGCGCTTCCTCATTGTGATGGCGTACACGGTGGTCAAGTTACCATTCGCCTTACGAATGATCAAGGCGGCCTTCTACGCCATCGACGAGGAGCTGGAGGACGCTGCTCGGAACCTTGGCGCCAGCGGCTTCTGGACCTTCATGAAGGTAAAGCTGCCCATCATACTGCCCAGCGTCCTGGCGGTGTTCGCACTGAACTTCAACGCGCTCTTTACCGAGTATGACATGTCCGCCACCTTCCACTCCAGCTACGGCAAGTCCTACGCCATGGTCATCCAGAACATGTGCGCCGAGGAAGGCCGCGACGGCTACAACGTGAATGCCTCCGGCCGCCGCTGCGCCTCCACAGTATTCATCATGATCGTTTCCGGCGTGATCCTGTATCTGGTATACGGCGTTGGCGCCCGCGACCTGGGCGAGCGGCTGGAAGCCAAGGAGCGCCGCCGCAAACGCCTGCAGAAGCTGACAACTCCCTTCCGCAAGGAGCAGCCGGAGATTACTTCTGTGCAACGGTCGGCACCCTGATTCATCCATCATCCCTCGGGGAACAAACTTCCCTGGGGGATATTTCTTTTCGATTTGGGCACAATGAATCTCAAAAAGAAGGGGGCGTGTGCTATGATCGAACAGGATACCATCCGACTTCTCCGTGAATGTGACGCAGGCGTCAAGATGGGTGTGGAGTCCATCGAGGAGGTTGTGGACAGGATCGAGTCCAAGGAATTCCGGCAGGTGCTGGTGGAAAGCCGTCACCAGCATGACGAGCTTGACCGGGAGATTCAGTAACTGCTGGATCGCTACAAGGACGACGGCAAGGCACCCAGTCCCATGGCCAAGGGCATGTCCTGGATGAAAACCAACGCCATGCTGATGATGAAACCCAGCGACCAGACCATCGCCGATCTGATGACCGATGGCTGCAACATGGGCGTGAAGTCGCTGCACAAATACCTGAATGAATACAAGGCGGCGGACGAAAGTTCCAAGGAGATTGCGAAGAAACTGGTAAACCTGGAACAGAAGCTGGCGGTGGATACCCGCAGCTACTTGTGACCATGCGGCGGAGGATTCCGCCGTTTTTTTTGTGGGCGTTTTTTCTCGTGAAGCATGCATTGGCCGTGTCAAACAACATGACCCTTCTGAGAAAACGTAGGTGTTTACTTTAGATTGATAACTTGTTCCAGTTTCTTTGCAGCCAAGATTCTTGCAGCCATGTGATAATCGGGATAGTTGGCTTCCTGCATAATCTGCACAGCCAGCAACAAAACTGCTTTGTGGATACACATTTCGTCGCCTTGCTGGCATTGACAGACAAGCTCACCTTCGTCCCATCGATAGTATGGCATGAGCAATGCATCTTTCTCCTGCATCATGCCTTCGATTTCGTCCGAGAAGCACTTGATGCTGATCACCTTGCCGCTATTCAGGTACTGCTTTGCTTTTTGAAGCAGTGCGGGATCACGGCCCTGCAGAAGTTGTTCCAGTCGGTTCATTTATAGATTCCTCCTTTTCGTTTTCAAATAGCAAATTGCTTAGAACAGCCGCACTACGTTCTTTCATCTGGTACGCCAGATGGGTATACAAATCTGCTGTGATACGGATGGTGCTGTGCCCCAGCCACTGCTGAACCTCCACCAACGGGACTCGGTTGGCCACCAGCGCACTGGCGCTGGCATGACGCAGATCATGAAAGCGAGTGATCCGCAGATGGTGCTTTTCCAGCAGCTGTCGATAGCGTCTTGTGATATAGTCCGGATTGAGAGGTTTACCTTCCTTGTTGCTAAAGAGATAGGCGTTGGGTCGGAGTTCTTTGGGTCCTTTCGTCTTCTGATAATCCAACAGTATTTGCCGAATTTGTGGCGACATGGGCAGTTTGCGATTACTGGACTTGTGCTTGACGGTATTTCGTCCAATGATAAGTGTGTTCCCAAACTGATCCTTTGTGACAACAACGGTATGGTTGATGTCTATCGTTCCGTTGAGAAAGTCAATGGCCTGCCAACGCAACCCAGCTACCTCGCTGCGGCGCAGTCCATAATAGGCCGTCAGCTTGATCAGTAGTTCCAAAGGATCGCCCTCAATGGCCGTGAACAATTGCTTCATTTCTTCCGGCGTGTAGGGGTCAGCAGTGAACTGTCCTTTGGATGGACGCTTGACCAAGGCAATGGGATTGCGCGGGAGGATATCCCGCCGTGCCGCATCCGCAAATGCTTTGTGCAGCACTGTGTGATAATGCAGTACGGAGTTGGAGCAAAGCCCTTGCTCATAAAGCACTTGATAGAACCTTTCAATGTGAACTGGTTTCACTCCACCTAACAGGAGCTTCTGCGGCTCAAAGTATTTCACGATCCCCCGAACCAGCTCGCTGTATGAAGCAAAGGTAGAGACCGAAATTTCTGCTTTATGGATCTGTAGCCAGCTTTGCAGATAATCTGTGAAGAGTGTGATCGGGCTTTCTTTATCCGGCAGGGTGTATTGCCTGCGCAATTCCAAAAGCATCTCTTCGGCACGCTTCTTGTTTCCTTGAATCTTCAGCTTTGTGGGGATCCACTTGCTGTGTCTGCTGCCGTCGCTATGGCGCAATTCCAGCACCGCATACCAAATGCCGTTTTTGGGTTGAAGATGTCCGCTTACCATGTGTATCACTCCTTATGATTGATGTATCTATCATAAGCGAGGTGGCAACACAGGGCAAAGAATTCGAACCCGGTGTGTTGTCAAAGGACGGCGGACTCGAAATGGACTGGAGTTTCATCACATATCTGAGGGTTCGAATCAAAAAACGCCGTTGCTATGCAGCGCTTTATTGTTCCGATAAACAGTAAATGTATTGCTATTGTTCCGCAAAAGCGATATACTATAAGCAAAGAACTGAAAAAGGGGGCGATCGTGCGTGGAATACATCACCGTTGCGCAAGCTGCGGAACAATGGGGCATTTCTGACCGCAGAGTGCGTATTCTTTGCCAGCAGGGCAAAATCGATGGTGTGATCCGCAAAGGCCGCGCCTGGATGATCCCTGCCGGTGCAGAAAAACCCGTTGACGGCCGCACCACCCGCTACCAACGGAACGATAGCCCTTATGGAGCGCTTTTTGCCGAAGTAGATGCGCTGAAAGCTGAGTTGGACAAATGCCGGCCTCTCACTCAAGGCGAACTGCATCGACTGCGGGATGAATTCCTGATCGAGTACACCTACAACTCAAACGCCATTGAGGGCAACACCTTGACCTTGCAGGAGACGGCGCTGGTCCTGGAAGGCATCACCATTGATAAAAAGCCGCTGAAGGATCACTTGGAAGCTGTTGGTCACCGTGACGCATTCTTGTATGTGGAGGAACTGGTCAAGAATAAAGTTCCGTTCTCTGAGCGTATCATCAAGGAGATCCATACGCTGGTGCTGATGGACAGACCGGAGGATCGGGGCGTTTACCGGCGCATTCCGGTGCGGATCATGGGGGCATATCATGTACCGTCTGATCCGGTCCTCGTTCCGGAACAGATGGAGAATTTGGTCGCTGAGTTTTCTGCCAACAAAAAAAAACATCCTATCGAGCGTGCAGCGCTGTTCCATTTGAAGTTTGAGGGTATCCATCCTTTTGTGGATGGCAATGGACGTACTGGACGCCTAATTCTGAATCTCATGCTAATGCAAGCTGGTTATCCACCAATCAATGTAAAGTATTCAGATAGGAAGCGGTACTATGAGGCATTTGATGCATATTACCGTGACAATTGCACGGCTCCGTTAGTTGAAATACTATGCAACAGCCTTTGCGAACGCATATCCCTATTCAATCTAACTGTGCAACAAGAATATTAAAGATAGGAGGAATATTTATGTTCGTTAAAGAAATTTCTATTCGTAATTTCAGAATTCTATCTAATTCAACAATGGATTTAAACAAGAATATTTGTTTGATGATTGGTAGAAATAACATCGGTAAGACTTCTTTCATGGTTCTATTTGATAAGTTTTTAAATCAACATAGCTTCGATTTTAATGACTTTTCGGTGAATTTAAGAGAAACGATACTTGGCTTTGATCAAAATACAGACGAAACTCAATTAGCAATTCAGCTTATTCTCACCATTGAATACGAAAGCAACGACGATCTGTGCAATATCTCCGAATTTATAGTTGACTTAGATCCAGGTAGAAAAGATGTCCATTTGCTCTTTGAATGCTCAATTAATAAAAACAAGCTATTAGAGGGCATTCGAACCGCAGGCACCCTGTCAAAAGAAAAATTTATCCAGAAGAACTTATCTTCTTATTTAGAAAAGCATGTTTATACTTTTGATGATTTTGAAGATTTAAAAACAGAAAATCGATATAGGCTAATCAATAAAGACTTTAAAGATGTCAAGAAACTAATTGACTTTGAAATAATCCATGCTAAGCGAAGCGTTTCAAGTTCAGAAGAGAAGCATGGCATGAAAGTGCTTTCTGGATTAACTACAGCATTTTTCAATAGTCTAAACACAAATGCTCCCGACAAGTTCGAAGAAATAAATAAATTAATTGAAAACATGGATTCTAGTTTAGACACAAACTACAACTCTTTCTTCGAGTCTTTTTTGAAAACAGCTAAAGATTTTCTGGGAATGGGCGATCTGAGAGTTCGATCCAACCTAAAAGCAAGCGAGATTATTTCTGATGCTTCTGAGGTTGTTTATGGTGAAGACTCAACGCAGTTACCAGAGTACCTCAACGGCTTAGGTCATATGAATATTCTCTATCTGTTGTTGAACATTGAAATAAAAAAGAACAATTTTGCCACCAATAAAAAAGACATAAAACTCTTGTTTATCGAAGAACCTGAAGCACATACACACCCACAGCTTCAATATATTTTCGCCAGAAAAATCTACGAAATTGTTAGTAATATTTCTGGTATGCAAACCATTATTTCAACGCATTCTCCTCATATTGTTTCTAATCACCCATTTGAAAATGTCAGATACTTGGCGACAACCAAAGATGAGAATGGCTACTTCAACATTGTAATAAAGAACTTTTACAAAGATTTGAGTAAAAAGTATGCAACAGAATCCGAAGAGTTTCAGTTTCTGCAGCAATATCTTTCAATTGAATCTGCAGAATTGTTCTTTGCTGACAAGGCTATTTTTATCGAAGGCATATCCGAAGGTATGCTTTTACAGCATTTTATCTCCGAATTTGATAACGTGAAGCTAAAAGAAGAAGAAGCCGCTATAGCAGCTAATCCTGATTTTAAAACCTCGTATATTCCGCTATCTTCACAAAACATAACCGTTGTACAAGCTGGAGCTAATGCAAAAGCTTTCCGGCATTTTCTTGAGTTTTTAAATATACCTTCTGTCATTATTACTGACATTGATACAACAAGACCCAAGCAAACCGCCAAAGGAATAAGATACGAAGCATGTGCTGTAAAGGATGTAAATAGTTGTAGAACAAGCAATGCAACCATTACATATTATCTTGGCGCACCGGAGTACAAACAAGGGGATGCTACATATTCAAGCTGGTACCAAAACATGGTAGATCACACGGCTAATTCCATTAGCACACAGGTTTATCTCGCTTACCAAGGGGAGGAAAACGGATATAGTTCCAGAAGTTTTGAAGATGCATTCATCAATGTCAATTATGCCAACCTGAAAGGTCACTTAGGCGCTATTAACGGTCTGAAAAACACAGATTGCTTCGATAATGATTCAACGGATATGTACGCTTTCACGCAGAATGTTTTAGATGAGAAATCAGATTTCGCTTCCTCTCTTCTATTTCTGGCTCATGCGAAGGGAGTTAAATGGCAGGCACCGCTGTACATAAAGGAGGGATTTGAATGGCTCCTGAAACAATGAATGCAATTGATACATGTAAAGAGCATATTACGTCGCATAAAAGCTTCGTATTGCGTGGTGGTGCAGGTAGCGGCAAAACGGAATCTCTTAAAGAACTGCTCCTTTATCTATACCAATCGAATCCAAATTCAAAAGTAATTTGTATTACACATACGAATGCTGCTGTACAAGAAATAATAAATCGTGTTGGTGATCGATATCCGGTCACTACTATTCACTCTTTTTTGTACGGTTTAATCGGAAACTATAAGAAGAACATCAAATCAGTTATTGACCAGTTATTCCATGTGCCACTTATGATCCGTGAAGAAAAAGCCGATAGTATCTCTGACGCTGACTATAAGAAAGCAGAACACGAAAAATATAAAAAAACATATAGCAAATATTCAAGTAAGCTATACTCAATTTGTAAAGAAAACTGTGAGAAAGTAGTTGGAAAGCGAGATTACGATAAGAATCCAGAATTATATAATGAACAACTTAACAATCGAATCAAATCACTAAATGCAATAATATCGGGTCTTATTCGGGATAAGAGTTCTTCCTCGATATACTATAATGAGACCAAATTCAATAGTCTGAACGAATTGAGTTACGGCCATGATGGATTACTGGTAATCTTTCATCTGTTATTTGAAAAGTATCCACTATTAGGAAAAATCATAGCAGATAAATACGATTATGTGTTTATTGATGAATATCAGGATACTCGTAGTGAGATACTAAATGATTTGCTGAGTTTACCAACAAAATACGAGTTGACTATTGGATTGTTCGGTGACAGCATGCAATCCATCTACAGCGACGGAGTTGGTGACGTTGAAGAATATGTGAATAAACTAGTACTTGCCCCCGTGCCAAAACCCGACAACTATAGATGTTCATTTGAAGTTATCGACTTGATCAATAAGCTTCGCTTTGACAATATTGTCCAATCAGTGGCCTTGAAAAGATTACCGGAAGGTGATTATGAAACACCTGCTAACAGGCATGGTTCTGCAAAAATTCTGTATGCATTAACAGATAAAAAGCCAACTGCGTTTAGTTCTGCGGAAGATAAAGAAAAGCATCAAATCCTAATAAACCAATTACTCTTGAAGGCACAAGAAATATCATCGGATGCCAAAGTACTTATACTAACAAACAAGGCAATCGCCGAAAAGAATGCTTTTCAGTATCTCTATAAAATCTTTGATGACCGATACATCGACGTAAGCGACAGAATTGAAAATTATTTACGATCAATCCAGGCCCTTGATGTCAGTGATTTATGCCATTTATATCTCAAAAAGGACTACAATGCACTAATAAAACTTGTTAGGAAAGGCGGATATGTCATACATAGTATTGCAGATAAACAACAGCTACATGACATTATCCATGAAATCATAGATGATCGTAATCTATCTGTTTCAGAAGTAATTGAAAAAGCCATTAGCTACAAGTTGTTAAAGCGAACAGAAACTTTTCAAAATATAGCTGAAAAAAACTCTAATTTCCTCGATCAGCTAAATAACGACACTCAATTCCAATTATTTAAAAAACTCTATCTTGAAGGGCAAAATACTTTCAACAAAATTAAGGATAGTATTGATATCAATTCAGAAGAGGAATTTGATTACTACCAGTTGCTATTTAAGCGAGAGCGATTTATTGTCGAATTGTTCTCTTCCGCTTTGAAATTTTCTGAAATCCTTAACTTTAGTAAATACCTCAATGAAGAAACAGAGTATATTACGATGCACAAGACCAAAGGTACAAGCATACCATCTGTAATCGTAGTAATGGAAGAATATTTCTGGAATGAGTATGATTTTTCGTTGCTCTATAAAACTGCGGATAACTCAAAACGTGAAAAGGCGATACGTTCTCAGAAATTAATTTATGTTGCTTGTTCACGTGCCAAGCACAATTTAATTTGCATAAAGGTGTTAACATCTGATGAAGTACCTGCTTTTCTACAACGTTTTCCTGAAGCGGAGCTTATTGATGATATAGGCGTAGATAGTTAAAATAATGAGTGGCCGCTAAACTTAATAATCAAAACACTGATGCCCGGGGAGCCTTTCGGCCCTTCGGGCATCATTTACAATAATGGCTGCGCTATACATACGACCTGCTGATCCCCAGCACTCTGGCGATCTCATGCTGCGGGTGCATCACCCCGTCCTCCAGCCCGTAGCGCATGCTCAGCACCAGCCTTTCCCGCTCCGGCAGCTGCGGCAGCGCCGCCCGCACGCCGGTCAGAGTGATGCGGCGGCGCACCTCATCCTCTACCAGATCAGGATCTGTGCCCAGCAGATCGGCAAAAGTGACAGCATTTCCATCCTTATCGGTGCCCAAAGGCTCATTGAGGCTGATATCCGCCTGCTGCTTGCGGCTCTGCCTCAGACACATGAGGATCTCGTTTTCGATGCAGCGTGCCGCATAGGTGCTCAGCGATGTACCGGCGTTCATATCGTAGCTCCGCACAGCCTTGATCAGCCCCACAGCACCGATGGAGATCAGATCATCGAAAGTACAGCCGGGTATTTTGTACTTCCGGGCAATGTGTACGATCAGACGCATGTTGTGCTCGATCAGCAGCTGCCGTGCATCCTCGTCCCCCTGCTGCATGCGCAGGAGCGCTTCCCGTTCCTCGGCGGCGCTGAGCGGTTTCTTGAAGTTCTGGCTGCCGGAGATATACCCCAGCAGAAACAGACAATCCTTGATGAGCCAAAGCAAAAACGGCATTTTTCCTTCATCCTCCTTTGCAGGGAGGGTATGCGGCCGGGGGTGGGAAAAGACCGGAAAACTGCAGGTTTTGGAGAAATGGCGAGGTAGATTGACGAAGCCGGCTTTCTGCGGTATCATCATTTCGATCAAGCACAGGGGGAGTGGCAATGGTGGCAGAGATCAACATCTACAGCAAGAACGCGGCCTATCAGAAATTTGAGGTGCTCAAGACCAACCGCAATAAGCGCTACAAGTACAACGAGTTTCTGGTGGAGGGCGTGCGCAGCCTGAACGAGGCCGTTCAGAATGGGTGGAAGATCCAGTCCTTCCTCTATGACCCCAAAAACCTTTCCGGCTGGGCGAAGGAAATGATCCGTCAGACCCCTACAGAGGTCAATTACTGCCTTACCCCCGAGCTGATGCGGGATCTCAGCGGCAAGGAGGATACCTCCGAGCTGATGGCAGTGATCCGCATGCGCCGCGACGAGCTCACCTCCCTCAAGCTGTCGGAAACGCCCTTTCTGGTGCTGTTCGACCGCCCCTCCAACAGGGGCAATCTGGGCACCATGATCCGCTCCTGCGATGCTTTGGGCGCAGATGCACTGCTCATCACCGGCCATGCGGTGGACTTGTACGACCCGGATGTGGTGGTCTCTGCCATGGGCTCGTTTTTCAATCTGCCGGTGATCCGTGTGGAGGATAACAATGAGCTTTTTGCCTATGTTGCCGGGCTCAGGGAGCAGTATCCGGGCTTCACTCTGCTGGGCACCACAGCCCACAGGGAACTGCCGGTCTACAACGCTGATCTTACCAAGCCCCTGATGCTTATGATGGGCAACGAGACCATGGGGCTCAACAAAGCATTCAAGGAAGCCTGTGATGTGCTGTGCACCATCCCCATGGCGGAAAGCTCCTATGCTTCTTCCTTCAATGTAAGCTGTGCAGCTTCCATTCTGATGTACGAGATCACCCGGCAGCGGAATAGCAAATAACATTTCCTGCGGCGGCGCATGTGTTGCACCGCCGCTTTTTTGTGTGCGGGGCATGCGCCGCCTCCTGTGCTGCATGCCCCGTTTTCCCGTACAGCGAAAAACCATGCTGCGCCAAAATGCCACTATACGCAGCTTTGGAAGTATGGTATAATTATTCTGTATTCCTATGGACGAATGCAGGAGGATGAGGCAATGGAAACCATGCAAAAGAGCCAGCGAACCGGAAAGGCTCTTCAAAACCGTGAGCTGAGCTGGCTGCAGTTCAACCGCCGTGTGCAGATGGAGGCGGACCGCACCCATCATCCCCTGTTGGAGCGGGCCAAGTTTCTGGCCATTGTCACTTCGAATATGGACGAGTTTATTCAGGTGCGTTACGAGCGTATTCTGAAGAAAGCGGAGGCAAAGCCCGATAAGAAGCTGCTGGGCGGCATCACCGCCGAGACCCTGCGCAGAAAGGTCAACAAGGAGATCCTTCGCCAGAACAACACCCAATATCTGCTCTACGAAGGCATCCGCAGCGAGCTGTACCTGCACGGCGTTCGTCTCTATCCCGTCTTTACCATGACCGAGGAGCAGCGCCAGCGCGAGGCAGCGCTCTTCGAAAACGATATTGCCCCCAATGTAAAGGTTCTTTCGCCTGATGCACAGCCCGCCCAGAAGCAGCTGCACATCTGTGTAAAGCTGAGCGGTGCCCGCCGGAGCAGCGGACGCTTTGCCATCGTGGCACTGCCCACCTCTTTGCCAAGACTCTATGAGCTGAGCGCCGATAGCGAGAACCGTTATCTCATCCGTCTGGAAGAGATCGTAAAGCATCATCTGGAAAAGCTTTTCCCCAAGGAGACAGTGGAGCATGCAGCCGTTTTCCGCATCCTGCGTAATCAGAACTTTGAGCTGGATGCCTGCAAGCCAGAGACTCTTGCCGGTGCCGTTAAGGAGATGCTCCGGAAGCGCCGCAACGGCAAGGTGATGCGCCTTGAAGCTGAGGAGCGCATGAGCGAGGAAATGCTCGGCATGCTCACCCAGCGTTTTGATGTAAAGCTGGAGCAGCGCTACCGTGCAACCGGCCCGCTGGATCTGAACAAGCTGATGATGGGTCTCTACGGCATGGTCAAGCGCCCGGATCTCAAATATGTACCCTGCGATCCTGTGGTCTACCAAGACCTGATGGGGGAGGATGCCTTCAGCCGCATCCTTCAGCGGGACTACCTTATGTACCATCCCTACCACAGCTTTGCACCGGTGGTGCATTTGCTGCAGCAGGCCGCTCAGGATCCCATGGTACGATCCATCCAGATGACGCTGTACCGTGTTTCCGGCAACAGCCCCATCGTAGCCGCTTTGGCGGATGCCGCCGCCGCGGGCAAGGATGTTTTTGTGCTGATGGAGTCCTGTGCCCGATTTGACGAAGATAACAACCTTTTCTGGGGCGAGCGCCTCAGTCGTGCGGGCTGTAAGGTGTGCTACGGCATTCCCGGCCTCAAGACCCACAGCAAGATCGCTCTTATTCAGCGGGAGGCAGACGGGCAGCTGCAGAGCGTGGTGCATCTGGGCACCGGCAACTATCACGACGGTACTGCCAAGCTTTATACCGATTTCGGTCTGCTGACTGCCGACGATACCCTCACCGCCGATGCGGCTGCCTTCTTTGACTGGTACCGTGCCTCCGTAAAGCTGTGTGATGAGGTGATGCAGCCTGCCGAGGGCGAAGAAGCCGCTCTCATGGAGGCTGCCGAGACCACCCGCCATATTGCCGAGAGCAACCCGTCTGCCCTCACCGAGCTGATCCACGCCCCCGAAGCGCTGCAGCCCACCATCCTCCGGCTCATCCGCCGGGAGCAGGAAAACGCCGAGAACGGTTTGCCCAGCGGCATCATTGCCAAGATGAATTCCCTTTGCGACGAGAGCATCATGGAGGCGCTGTGTGAGGCGGGACGTGCCGGTGTAAAGGTGCAGCTCATCGTTCGCGGCATCTGTTGTCTTGTGCCG
Organism: Candidatus Limiplasma sp.; assembly: GCA_045540635.1. GTDB lineage: Bacteria > Bacillota > Clostridia > Christensenellales > Aristaeellaceae > Limiplasma. The sequence continues at coordinate 12,745 of JAZQHO010000240.1, read as the reverse complement.
GGCATCCCCGGCGAGAGTGATAACATCGAGGTCTATTCTCTGGTGGGTCGTAATCTGGAGCATGCCCGCGCCTTCCGTTTCGAAAACGGCGGCAATGCGGAGGTTTATCTGTCATCCGCAGACTGGATGCGCCGTAATCTGTACAGACGTGTGGAGCTGATGTTCCCCGTCAAGGACGAAGCCTGTAAGCAGGCCGTCGAGAATGTGCTGCGCCTGCAGCTGAGCGATAACCAGCAGCTCCGGGTGCGCCTGCCTGACGGCTCCTACTCCCTTCTGGAGGAGGAAGCACCGCCCGTGGATGCGCAGGATGTGCTGCTGCATCAGGTGGAGGCTGTGTTTGCAGCAACCTATGGCAAAGGAGAAGAAGCATGACCCATTGGAAAGCTTTGGTCAAGGAAGATCGGGAAGCTGTATTGCAGCGTGACCCTGCTGCCAAATCCATGGCGGAGGTGCGGCTGTGTTACCCCGGTCTCAAGGCGCTGAAGGCGCACAGGAGAGCCAACGAGCTCTTCCGGAAAGGGCATGTGCTGCTGGCCCGTCTTTTGAGCCAGCATGCCCGGCACCAGGCGGGTATCGAGATCCACCCCGGGGCAGAGATCGGCCGCCGGGTGTTCATCGACCATGGCGATGGCGTGGTCATCGGCGAGACCACCATCATCGGCGATGACGTGACCATCTATCAGGGCGTTACCCTTGGCGGTACCGGCAAGGATGTGGGCAAGCGTCATCCCACCATTGGCAACAATGTGACCATTGGCGCGGGTGCCAAGGTGCTGGGCCCCATCAACATCGGTAACAATGTAAAGATCGGTGCAGGTTCCATCGTGCTCAAGGATGTGCCGGATAACTGCACGGTCGTAGGCAACCCGGGCCGCATCGTCAAAAAGAAGCAGCCTGCGCAGGGCGTCGATCTGGATCAGGTCAACCTGCCCGACCCCATGCTGGAGCGCATGGAAGCACTGGTGGCAAGGCTCAGTGCATTGGAAAGCTGCCTCAAGCGCCATGCGGAGCAGCTGGGCTGCAGCGAATGCTGCGCCGAAGCGGATGCCGCAGGTGAGGCTGCTCTTGCCCGGCGCTGCAATGGCGATTGTACCCGTTGCCGCGAGGCAGCCGCCCAGTCTGTAGAAACCAACGAATAATGCATTTGGCATAAGGAGTGTAAGATATGCAGATCTACAACAGCATGACCCGCAAGAAGGAAGAATTCAAGCCGATCCACGAGGGCAAGGTGGGCATCTACGCCTGCGGCCCCACTGTGTATAACTATTTCCATATCGGCAATGCCCGTCCGTTCATCGTGTTCGATGTGCTTCGCCGCTATTTTGAGTACAAGGGCTACGAAGTGACCTTTGTACAGAATTTTACCGATATCGACGATAAGATGATCCGCCGCGCCAACGAGGAGAACACCACCGTTGCCGCCATCGCAGAAAAGTATATTGCCGAGTACTTTGTAGATGCCAAGGCGCTGGGCGTTCGCCCCGCCACGGTGCATCCCCGTGCTACCGAGCACATGCCTCAGATCATCGGTATGATCCAGAAGCTGGTGGATAACGGTTTGGCCTACGAAAGCAATGGTGATGTGTACTACCGTGTGCGCGCCTTCAAGGATTATGGCCGTCTCTGCGGTCAGAATCTGGAGGATCTGGCCTCCGGTGCCCGCGTCAGCGTGGATGAACAGAAGGAGGATCCGCTGGATTTTGCTCTCTGGAAGGCACAGAAGCCCGGCGAGCCCGCATGGGAAAGCCCGTGGGGTATGGGTCGTCCCGGCTGGCACATCGAGTGCTCTGCCATGAGCACCACCTATCTGGGCGAGACCTTCGACATTCATGCCGGCGGTAAGGATCTGCTTTTCCCGCACCACGAGAACGAGATCGCCCAGACCAGCGGCGCCACCGGCAAGCCCTATGTCAACTACTGGATGCACAACGGCTTTTTGAACATCGATGGCGAAAAAATGTCCAAGTCTCTGGGCAACTTCTTTACCGTGCGCGATATCGCCCAGCAGTACGATCTGGAAGTGGTGCGCATGTTCACCCTGTCCGCCCACTACCGCAGCCCCCTCAACTTCGACAAGGAAATGATCGCCATGGCCAAGAGCAGCCTTGAGCGCCTGTACATCGGCCGCGATCAGCTTACCTTCCTGGAGAATGCCGCCAAGGATCGCGAGCCCAACGAAGCCGAAAAGGCCTTTATGCAGTTTGCCGACCAGTCTCAGGCACGCTTCATCGCGGCCATGGACGACGACCTGAACACCGCCGATGCTATGGGCGCTATCTTTGAGCTGGTGCGCGAGGTGCATAAGCTCAACGCCACCGATGTGAGCCGTCAGGCCGTGGCCTATGGCAAGGACAAGCTGCTGGGCATGACCGATGTGCTGGGTCTGCTCATGAAGAAGGATGACGGTCTGCCCGCCGATGTGCAGGCACTGGTGGATGAGCGTGCACAGGCCCGCAAGGAAAAGAACTGGAAGCGCAGCGACGAGCTCCGCGACCAGATCAAGGCCATGGGTTATATTCTGGAGGATACAGCCGCCGGTCAGAAGGTGCGCAAGGGCGTCTGATGCGCTTTTTCAAGCTGAAAGACAAATACGGTGATCTGTCGGATTTCGCGTTCTGCACGGTATCGACCGCTGTGGTCTGCGTGGTCGTATGGCTGTTTATTCAGCATATGCGCCCGCTGCCCGGCAGCTTTGTGTGGATCATCAAATCGCCGGTCAGCTCTTCCGGCATACCGGCAGCTACTGTTGCGCCGCTCTCGGGCAGCATCTCTGTAAACTCTGCCGGTATGGAGGAGCTGATGTCACTGCCCGGTGTAGGCCCTGCGCTGGCGGAAAACATCATTGAGGAGCGGCAGCGGAACGGACGGTTCCATTACCCGGAGGACCTTCTCTCTGTACGGGGCATTGGCGAAAAAACGCTGGAAAAGCTGCTCCCGTATCTGAACTTGGATTAACGGAGGCCATCCCATGCAAAAGACGGTACGCTTTCTGGATACCACGCTCCGAGATGGGGAACAGACCCCCGGTGTGAGCTTTCATTTAAACGAAAAGATCGACTTTGCCAAAGCGCTGGAGGCGCTGGGCGTGGATATGATCGAGGCGGGCTTTGCAGGCTCCAGTCCCGGAGATTTTCAGGCTGTCAGTGCCATTGCACAGGCGGTGAGCACCGGTGTTTGCTCTCTGGCTCGTTGTGTGGAGAGTGATATCCGTGCCTGTGCGGATGCGCTCAAGGCCGCCAAGAAGCCCCGCATCCATGTATTTATTGCCACCAGTCCGGTGCACCGTGCAGCCAAGCTGAACATGAGCCGGGAGCAGGTGCTGGAGGCGGCGGTGCGCAGTGTGCGTCTGGCTCATTCCCTCTGCGCGGATGTGCAGTTCAGCTGTGAGGATGCCACCCGCACCGAACCGGATTTTCTCTATCAGGTATACCGCGCTGTAGTGGCCGAGGGTGCCACCACGCTGAACATCCCCGATACGGTGGGGTATTCCTCCGTGCGGGAATACGGCCAGCTGATCGCAGACATCCGCAAAAATGTGGTGGGAGATCGGGAGGATATCATCCTCTCCGCCCATTGCCACAACGATCTGGGTTTGGCGACCGCCACCACGCTGGAAGCCATCCGCAACGGCGCCCGTCAGGTGGAGTGCACCGTAAATGGTCTGGGTGAGCGTGCGGGTAATGCGCCGCTGGAGGAGATCCTGATGAATCTCCGCACCCGCAAGGATATCTATGGCCTGGAGGATAACCTCCACCCCAAGGGCATCTATCGCATCAGCCGTATGGCAGCGGGTATCAGCGGCATCGAAGTGCAGCCCAACAAGCCCATTGTCGGTGCCAATGCCTTTGCCCACCAGAGCGGTGTGCACCAGCACGGTGTGCTGCGGGATCGTGCAACCTACGAGATCATGAAGCCTGAAGAACTGGGCATTCCGCAGGGCAGCGTCATGCTGGGCAAACTCAGCGGGCGGCACGCCCTCCGGGAGCACGCCAACGAACTGGGGCTTTATCTTACCGAGCATGAGCTGAACCGTGCCTTTGAGAAATTCAAAGAGCTGGCTGACCGCAAGAAGGATATCACTGAGCGGGATGTAATGGCTATTCTGCGGGAGCAGATGCACGGCTCGCTGGGCCGCTTCCGGATGCATTCCTTCCAGATCTTCAGCGGCAACCGGATGACATCCACTGCCACCGTCAGCCTCAACAACGGCAGCGATGTGATCACCCGCGCCGATTGCGGCGATGGCCCTGTTGAAGCCTGCTTCCATGCGGTGGACCAGATCACCGGCATCAACTGCTCTTTGGAGAGCTATCAGCTCCGGGCTGTAACCGAGGGCGAGGACGCTCTGGGCGAAGTTACCGTTCGTGTGCGCAACGGCAACGATGTGATGCTTGGCAAGGGCGTTTCCACCGATATCATCGAGGCCAGCTGTCTGGCTTATCTCAATGCAGTCAACCGCCTGCTGGAGCAGAAGGCGGAGCACGCCAAGTAAATACCCACAGACGATGGAGGGCATTTCCCGATGTACGAACGAGTGATCAAACGGGTGCTGGATCTGGTGCTTTCGGCACTGATGCTGCTGGCGCTTTCGCCTCTCCTGCTGCTGATCTCGCTTCTGATCAAGCTGGACAGCAAGGGCCCGGTCATCTTTACCCAGAAGCGCATCGGCAAGGGTAAGACCTATTTCAACATCTATAAATTCCGTACCATGCGCACCGATGCTCCAAGCGAAGTGCCCACCAACGATCTGCATGGTGCAAATGCCTACATTACCAAGCTGGGTGGTTTTCTGCGCAAAACCAGTCTGGATGAGCTGCCTCAGCTTATGAATATCCTCAAGGGCGAGATGAGCTTCATCGGCCCGCGGCCTGCCCTGTGGAACCAGTATGAGCTCATCAAGCTGCGGGATAGGTACGGTGCCAACGATGTGCTGCCCGGCCTCAGCGGCTGGGCGCAGGTCAACGGCAGAGATTTTCTCTCTCTGCAGGAGGATAAGAAGGCTGCTTACGACGGCGAGTACGCCCGCAATATCAGCTTTGGCTTTGATCTCAAGTGCCTGTGGCTCACAGCGGTCAATGTGCTGGGTATGCGCGGCATAGCCGATGGCGAGGAAGGCAAGAAGCCCGGCGGGAACGCCCACACGGAGGATTGATATGTCGCGTATCTGCATTACCGGGGCAGGCAGCTATATCGGCACCCACATCGCCCTGCATCTTGCCGGAGAGGAACGTTGGCAGGTGGCAGAGCTGGATGTATCCCACCCGTGGGATCCGGCACTTCTTCGCGGTTTCGATGTGGTGGTGCACGTGGCCGGGATCGCCCATCAGCGGGAGACCGAAGAGAACCGTGCTGCTTATTTTGCCGTCAACCGGGATCTGGCGCAGGAGGTGGCGGCTGCTGCCAAAGAGGCCGGCGTAAAGCAATTTGTGTTTTTTTCCAGCATGAGCGTATATGGCCTTACCACGGGCAGCATCACCGCCGATACGCAGCCTGCGCCCAACACAGCCTACGGGCAGAGCAAATGGGAGGCCGAACAGGGGCTTTCCCATCTGGCGGATGATGGCTTCCGGGTGGCGATCCTGCGCCCGCCCATGATCTATGGCAGGGGCTGCCGGGGCAATTACCCGAAGCTTTCGGCGCTTGCCAGAAGTCTGCCGGTGTTTCCCAAGGTGCAGAACCGCCGCAGCATGCTCTATATCGGCACGCTGTGCAGCTTTATCGAACGGCTGGTGGAAAGCGGCGAGGGCGGACTGTTTTTTCCCCAGAACCGCGAGTATGTGAATACCACTGCCTTGGTCAAGGGCGTGGCCGCCTGCTGGGGGAAGCGCATTCTTGCCGTGCCGGGCTTCGGCTGGCTGCTGCGTCTTTTGGAAAAGCGGGTGGGCATCGTGGGCAAGGTGTTCGGTTCCCTTACCTATGACCAGTCCATGAGCGATGCTCTGCGTCCGGCGGAGGAAATGGATTTTGCCGCAACCATTGCGGAAACGGAGGGCCTGCAATGAGCAGGAAGGTTTTGTTTGTTGCCACTGTACTGCGCGGGCATGTGCTGGTGTTCCATCTGCCCTATATGCGCTGGTTCCAAAAACAGGGCTACGAGGTGCATCTGTGCTGCCGGAATGATACCGGCGAGCCTGTGCAGGAGGTACCGTACTGTGACCGCTATTTCGATCTGCCCTTTGAGCGCTCACCTTTCCAGAAGGGAAATCTGGATGTGTACCGCGAGCTGAAGCAGATCATTGACGAAAACGATTATGCCGCCATCCACTGCCATACACCTGTGGGCGGTATGCTGGCACGCCTGTGCGCCCGAGATGCCCGCAAGCGCGGCACCAAGGTGATCTATACCGCACACGGCTTCCATTTCTTTTCCGGTGCACCGTTGAAGAACTGGTTGCTCTACTACCCTGCCGAGTGGCTCCTTTCCCGCTGGACGGATCTGCTCATCACCATCAATGCGGAGGATGAGCGCCGTGCCCGCCGCTTTGCTGCCGGTCAGGTAGCGCTGGTGGGCGGTGTTGGTGTGGATCTGAGCCGCTTCGATCCTCCGGCCGACCGCCGTCAGGTGCGCGAGATGCTCGGCATCCCGCAGGATGCAAAGGTGATCATTTCTGTTGGCGAGCACAGTAAACGCAAGAACCACGAAACCATCCTCCGGGCAGCAGCACTGCTGAATCATGTACAGGTACTGCTGTGCGGCTGGGGCGAGGGACTGGAGCAGCTCAAAGCACTGGCACAGGAGCTGGGCATTGCCGACCGGGTGCGTTTTCTCGGCTACCGAAACGATGTGCCTGTCGTGCTTCGGGCAGCGGATGTTTATGTGTTCCCTTCTTTGCATGAGGGACTGCCTGTGGCATTGATGGAGGCCATGGCTGCGGGGCTGCCCTGTGTGGCGGCGAAGGTACGCGGCTGCACCGATCTGATCTGCCCTGAGGAGGGCGGTTTCCTGGTCGAACCCATGGATCACAAGGGCATGGCTGCTGCTGTTGCCACCCTTCTGGGCGATGCTGCCATGCGCAGCCGCATGGGGCGTTACAATCGTATGGCGATGGAGCAATACACGCTGCCTACCGTGCTGGAGCAGATGGCTGCGCTCTACCGCCAGCTTCTCAGAGAGAACTGAAACATGGGGGCACTGCCGGAGGCGGATGCCCCTGTTTTTACAGCTGCCGGGCGAAAGGATGATAGGATGCTGGTCTACTTTAATAACTGCGCTATCTATACCAATGGGCAGAGCGGCGCATTCATGGTCATGGAGCAGCCGTGGCTTTGCAGCCATTTCGACCGCGTCATCATGGCGGCGGATCAGGGTGCGGATTGGCTCACCGGAGATATCAGTGCGCCCCATGCCCCCAAAAAGCCGTTTCTGTGCGATGTACGCGCTTTTTTCGGAGCCCTGTTCTCTGCCGATGTGTGGCAGGAATGGAAGCGCATGCTTACGGATCGTAAACTGACCCTGATCACCCTGCTCAAAGTGCTGCGCTTTGCGGCCCGGGGCCGCAGCATGTTTATGGCTGCGGATGCCCTTCTGCCTGCAGAAGCCGTCAAAGAGCCTGTCACGCTCTACTCCTGCTGGCTCAGCTTTGACGGGTATGCAGCTTCGCTGATGAAGCGCAAATACCCCCATATGCGCATGGTGGCCAGAGGGCATCTTTTTGACATCGATGCCGAGCGCATCCCGCACAATCCTTATCTGATGAAACAGGCCATCGCGGATGCTGCGGACGGCATCTATCTCATCAGCAAACGTGCGAAGGAACAGTACATGAGCTACATGCAGGGGCATGTGGATGAAGCAAAGATCCATATTCATACCTTCGGCTCCGCGGGCAAGGCTTTTGAGGGCATCCAACCGCCCCCCAGAAGCGCCGACGGCGTGCTGCACGTTGTCAGTTGCTCCCGGGTGGCGCCTATCAAGCAGATCGATGTGATGATCCGTGCACTCGCCCGGTGGGATGGTATGCCTGTGCATTGGACGCATATCGGAGACGGCGAACTGCTGGCAGATATGCAGAAGCTGGCGGAGGAACTGCTGGATCGGAAGGAGAATGTGGTCGTGCGCTGGATGGGCGCACTGCCCGCCGAGGAAGTGGTCGCCCTTTATGAGAGCCGGCCTTTTGATGTATTTCTGAATACCAGCCATATGGAAGGCGTTCCTGTTTCCATCATGGAGGCCATGCGCTGCGGAACGCCGGTGATCGCTCCCCGTGTGGGCGGCCTGCCGGAGCAGGTAACGGAGCAGACGGGCTGGCTTTATGAACCTGAGGAGGGGGCAGAGGGCGTATGCCGCTGCCTTGGGCTGCTGGCTGCCGAAACGGATGAGGAGGCCATGCAGCGCCGGTGCGCCTGTGCAGACCGTTGGTATCGTTTCTACCGTAACGAAGCTTCACTGGAGGCAATGCTGCCGGAGGGAATGAGCAAATGAAGAAAAGGATCCTGTTCATCAGCTATTACTTTGCCCCCGAAAATGTGATCGGTGCCGTGCGCCCCACCAAGCTTGCCAAGTATCTGCAGCGGCAGGGGCATGAGGTGACTGTGATCTGCGGCGATGGTCAGCGCGGGCTGGATGATCCCACTCTTGCAAGGGATCTGGAAGAATTCAGCGATGTGCATGTGCTCCGGGAGTGGAATCCTCTCAGAGACCGCTACGAGCGCAAGGCGAAAACACAGGCGGCCGTCACTCCCGTGGCTGTCGCTCCTGCGGCGGCAGGCGGCGGTTTGGCATCTGGGCTGAAGCGCCTTGTACGCATGGTCGCCAATAAGGTGTATATCTATTTGGTGGTACTGTCCGACAGGCATTTTCAGCATCTTGCCTGCCGGGAGTTGAAAAAACTGCATGGTCATTATGATGCCGTGTTCTCCAGCTTTGCTCCGCTGAGTGTGCACATGGTGGCACGCAAGGCCAAGCGCATGGGTCTGGCAGATCGATGGATCGCCGATTGCCGGGATGAGGTGAATGTGCCCTTTTTCTGGATGCGCCCATGGATGCGCTGGTACATGCGCATGCTGCACAGGGAGTCGGATGTGCAGAGCGGCGTTTCGCAGGGCAGTCTGGATACCATGGGCGTGGCTGCGCACAAGGGACGTGTGCTCTATAATGGATATGATACGGAAGATCTGCCTGTGGAGACGGAGGAACCCAAGCCCAATGAACACTTTACCCTTGCCTACTGTGGTCAGCTTCGTATGAACCGCAAGGGCATGGGCAGCCGGGATTTGAGCGAGATTTTTCAGGCGTTGCGCATGCTGATCGAAGAAGGCACCATCGCTGCCGGGGAACTGGATATCCTCTATGCGGGCAACGAGGGTGGTACTGTTCGTCTGCAGGCGGCAAGCGCCGGGCTGGAAGAACGTGTCATCGATCATGGCATGGTGTCCAGAGAACGCTCCCTGAGCCTCCAGCGCTCTGCGGATGTGCTCATGGTAGCTACATGGTGCACACCGGGGCAGAAGGGCATCCTTACCGGTAAACTGTTTGAATGTATGCTGATGAAAAAGCCCGTGGTCTGCACCGTTCAGGGCGATGAGCCGGACAGCGACATGGCACGGGTCATCCGGGAAACGGAGATCGGCGTTTGTTCGGAGGCTGTCACCGGCGGCGATGTGCAGGGTTTGGCAGACTATCTGCGTATACAGATCACACGCTGGCGCAGGGGCGAGAGCGGCATTGATGCGCCAAAGACCGCACGCTATCGGTATCAGACGCTGGCGCAGCAGCTGGCAGACTGGATCGATTCATAAGGAGAAAATTTGTTCTTTGTGGTTGCGTTTCTGTATATTCCGTGGTAGAATCACATCACAAAGGTTAACAAAATGCGTTTTGTTAGCTTTCTTGTAAGGTTAGCAAATGATGGAACCGCCTGCGGACTATGATGTGGACAAGGAGCGATGAACAAATGAAGGAATGGCAAAATGAATTCCGCGCCGAGCTTCAGCAGCGGATCATTCCCTTCTGGCAGGGGCTGACGGATGAGGAATTCGGCGGCTATTACGGTCTTTTGGATTTTGATTTGAAGCTGGATAAGAAAGCAGTCAAGGGTTGTATTCTGAACAGCCGCATCCTGTGGTTCTTCTCCAGCGCAGCTATGTGCCTTGGAGATGACAGCCTGCTCAAAAATGCCGAGCATGCCTACCGCTTTATGCTGGAGCATTGTGTGGACAGCGAGCTTGGCGGTGTGTTCTGGTCTGTCAATTACGATGGCAGCATCTGCGACGATACCAAACACACCTATAATCAGGCCTTTGCCATTTATGCGCTCTCTGCTTATGCCCGGGCTACCGGCAAGCAGGAGCCCATCGATCTGGCTTGGAAGATCTTCGACATCATCGAGACCAAGTGCCGCGATCAGGCCGGATATCTGGAAGCCTACACCCGCGACTTCAAGCCCGCCAGCAACGAAAAGCTTTCCGAGAACGGCGTTATGGCGACCCGTACCATGAATACCCTGCTGCATGTGTTCGAGGGCTACTCCGGTCTCTATCAGGCCACGAAGGATGAGCGCCTCGCTGCCCGCCTCCGGGAGATGCTGGAGATCTTCGAAAGCAAGATCTACAATCCGGAGCTGCGCCGTCAGGAAGTTTTCTTCGATGGCGAATACAACACGCTCATCGATCTGCATTCCTATGGCCACGATATCGAGACCGCGTGGCTGCTGGATTGGGGCTGCTCCCTTCTGGAGGATGAGGCCCTCAACGCCCGTATCATCCCCATCCTTACCACCCTTGCCCAGAATGTTTACGAAAAAGCATACCACGGTGCAGGCCTCTACAACGAGTGCGAGCGTGGCGTGGATGATAAGAAACGTATCTGGTGGGTGCAGGCGGAGACGGTTGTCGGCTTTATGAATGCATGGCAGCGCAATCCCGGGTGTGAACATTTCCTCAAGACCTCTCAGGAGGTATGGGAGTATATCAAGACCACCATCGTGGATCCCCGCCCCGGCAGCGAGTGGTACTGGGCCGTACTGGATAACGGTCAGCCCGATGCCACCCGCGAGATCGTGGAACCCTGGAAGTGCCCCTACCACAACGGCAGAATGTGTATCGAAATGATCAGGAGGCTGGAAGCATGAGACTGCACCCCGACTATGCAAACCTGAAGGCTGCGCAGGAAGCGCTGCTGTCCCGTAAAAACGAAAAGACTGCCGAACAGAACGGCATCTATGATCGCTGGATCTATCCCGTACTTACTGCTGCTCATGCCCCCATCGAATGGCAGTACGATCTGGATGCGGATACCAATCCCTTCTTTATGAAGCGCCTTGGCGTGAACGCGGTGTTCAATGCCGGTGCTGTTAAGCTCAATGGCAAGTACTATGTGGTCGCCCGTGTAGAGGGCTGGGATCGCAAGTCCTTCTTTGCCGTTGTCGAGAGCGATAACGGTATCGACGGCTTCCGTTTTTGGGATGAACCCGTCCTGCTGCCCGATACCTGCCCCGATGAGACCAATGTATACGATATGCGTCTTACCCAGCACGAGGATGGCTGGATCTACGGCGTTTTCTGCTCCGAGAGCAAGGATCACGAAAGCAACGATCTGGGCGCTGCCGTTGCAGCTGCCGGTATCGTGCGCACCAAGGATCTGAAAACCTGGGAGCGTCTGCCTAATCTGATTACCAAACAGTCTCCCCAGCAGCGCAATGTGCTTCTCCATCCCGAGTTTGTCAATGGCAAGTATGCTTTCTATACCCGCCCCATGGATGGCTTCATCGAGACCGGTTCCGGCGGTGGCGTAGGCTTTGGCCTGTGTGACGATATCACCAATGCTGTGATCGATGAGGAGATCATCACCAGCCGTCGTAAGTACCATACCATCACCGAAGCCAAGAACGGTGCCGGCGCAGTTCCTTTCAAGACGGATAAGGGCTGGCTGCATATTGCCCATGGTGTGCGCAATACTGCTGCGGGTCTCCGTTATGTGATCTATGCTTTTGCCACCGATCTGGAAAAGCCTTGGGAAGTGATCGCAGAGCCCAGCGGATACCTGATCGCTCCCGAAGGGGAAGAACGTGTAGGCGATGTGAGCAATGTGGTCTTTACCAACGGTGCCATCGTGGATGATAACGGTGATCTCTTTATCTACTATGCCTCCAGCGATACCCGTCTCCATGTGGCCACCACCACTGTAGAGAAGATCAAGGACTATGTGTTCGGTACCCCTGCAGATCCGCTGCGCAGTGTGGACTGCGTCAAGCAGCGCATCGAGCTGATCCGTAAGAATAAGGAACTGCTCGGTAAGTAAGATCATATAGATATGTCTCCCCACAAGCAGAGCAAAAGTGCTGCTTGTGGGGAGTGTTTTTTGGTAATGAGGAGTAGTGGGGAGACAGGATATGCAACAATCTCCGAACGATTTAGAATCTTATACATTTGAAGGTTCGGGATAGTTCCTGTTGATTGTGGCATATTATCGGCAGAAAGTACGGGATACAAAATTTCTCATCAAAAAAGCGAAAAAACTTGAAAAAAGGTGTTGACTTTCTCCCCGACCAGTGCTATTATAAACAAGCTCGCTCGAGAGCACCGAACCTTGAAAACGATACAGAGTAAAGAAACGCAAGAACGACAGTCAAGAATTTTGAGTGAAATTCGTACTCGATGGAAAAAAGATCGAGAGCGATTCAGAAATTAAACATAAGAGTTTGATTCTGGCTCAGGACGAACGCTGGCGGCGTGCCTAACACATGCAAGTCGAGCGGAGACTTAAGAGTGAAGTTTTCGGATGGATCTCTTAAGTTTTAGCGGCGGA
>JAZQHO010000239.1:0-26218 GCA_045540635.1 Candidatus Limiplasma sp. | reverse complement strand
CATTTTGATACCCTGCTCGCTGATCAGATTGAGGATATCCTGTACGCTCTTGGCCATGGGGAAGATCACTCCTTATGGTATGGTAAAACAAGTATAGCAATACATGCCGGGTGCGTCAATCTCATTTTGTTCATGCTGCAGACGTTTGTGGAGAGAATACTGTTTTTATTCGATTTTCGGCTGCGTATGCGCGGTCAGAAATTCGATGGCACGCAGATATTTCTCCTGCCTTGCCAGCGCCCATTCGTCCACGGTCTCCAGCCGGGTCAGGTCGCTGTTGTGGCGCAGATCTGCCAGCTTTACCTGCACCGCCAGCGGGTCGGCGGCGATCTTTGCCACATAATCCATATAGGGCACACCCTCCGCATGGGTCAGCAGCGCAAGGGCGCTGAGCACCCGGGCGGGGAAGCCCATCTGTGCAAGCTGTTCGGGCGTGGTGTCCGTATCCTCCACCACATCGTGCAGGAGGGCGAGGGTCACGGCATCCTCGGTATCCATCTGCTCCGCCAGATGGAAGGGGTGGAACACATAGGGCAGGCCGCTTTTATCCAACTGATCCCTGTGAGCTTCAAAGCACAGCTTCAATGCTTTTTTGGTCATGGGCGTGTAGATCATCGGGTTCTCTCCTTCAGGCAATCCCTTCCTCCTGTGCTGCTGCAGACTGGATCTGATGCATGCGGGCGTAGATGCCGCCCAGCGCTACCAGCTGCTGATGCGTGCCGCATTCCGCCACCTTGCCGTCCTCGATCACAAGGATCTGATCCGCATTGCGGATGGTGGAGAGCCGGTGGGCAATGGCGATGATGGTACGCTGACCGGCGATGCCTGCAATGGCCTTCTGGATCTGCCGCTCGGTCTCCACATCTACGGAGGCGGTGGCCTCATCCAGAATGATGATGGGCGACTTGCGCAGGATGGCGCGGGCAATGGCAACACGCTGCTTCTGCCCGCCGGAAAGCCGCAGGCCCCGCTCCCCTACCCGGGTCTCGTAGCCATCGGGCATTTGAAGGATATCCTCATGGATGTTGGCTGCCTTGGCTGCCTCCACAATCTCCTCCATGGAGGACTCGGGGCTGGCGTAGCCAATGTTCTCTGCAATGGTGCCGTTGAAGAGGAAGGTATCCTGCAAAACGGGCGAAATATTGCGGCGCAGACTTTCCATGGTCACAGACGCGATATCCTGCCCATCCACGAGGATACGCCCGGAAGTGGGCTCGTAAAAACGGGAGATCAGCTGGGTGAGCGTGGTCTTGCCGACGCCTGTGGGGCCCACCAGCGCCAGCATCTTTCCGGGCTCGCAGTGGAAGGATACGCCCTCCAGCACCGGGATGCCGTTTTCGTAAGCAAAGTTCACGTTTTCAAAGGTGATGCTGCCCTCCACTTTTTCAAGCGCCACAGCCTCCGATTTGTCGGTGATCTCATAAGGCGCATCCAGGATCGCCATCACGCGCTCTGCGCCCGCCATGGACTGCTGCATGCTTTCCAGCAGGTTGGCAAGGCCGGAGACCGGCGCATAGAACAAACCCAGATACAGCACGAAAGCGACGATATCCTCCACGCTGAGGCCGCCCCGGAAGGCCAGCAGACCGCCAAAACCCACCACCAGCACCGTGCCGAGAGAGGAAACGAACTCCACAGAGGGGTGGAACACGCCGCTGAGCTTGAGGGCATGGAGCATGGCTTTGATATGCTCGAAATTCTTGATATTGACCTGTTCAGTCTCATAGCTCTCCCGCCCGAAGGACTGGATCTCATGCACACCGGAGAGATTATCCTGCAGCTTGCCGTTCAGCTCACCCATCTTTTTCTGGGAAGCCTTGAAGAAGGGGCGCACCTTTTTGGAGAAAATAACGCCGCTGAGCAGAATGAACGGGATGGGGGCGCAGGTGATGAGCGCCAGCTTCCAGTTGATGGTCAAAAGCACGATGAGCACGCCTGCGAAGGTGACTACATTGGTGATCATCTCCGGGATAATGTGGGCATAGAGCAGCTCAAAATCCCTGGTATCGTTAACGATGCGGCTCATCAGATCGCCGGTCTGCTTATCGTGGAAAAAGCCAAGATGCAGGCGCTCCAGCTTGTCGTAGGTTTTGGTGCGCAGATCGCCCACCAGATACCACGCGGCCTTGTGAGCCAGATAGTTGCTCAGAAAGCGGAACACGATGCGCAGCAGGTACAGCCCCACCAGCACCAGAGACAGCATGCCGATACGGCGGAGGGCGGCTTCATCCACACCGCGCTCCACCAGACCCGTGGCAGCGGACAAGGCCTTTGGTGCAGCCAGATTGACTGCCGTAAGCCCAAGGGTGGAAAGAATGGCTACGATATACAGGGTTTTGTACCGGACGGCCTCCCGGCTGAGGCGCAAGAGCAGCTTCATACGTTTTCTCCTTTGCAAGCAGCATTCTTTGGAATGCAGAAATGATAAAATCAGTTTACTCAAAATCAGCTTGCCCGTCAATATGATAAACCTCATGTGAAAATGCAGAAAAAACTCGTAAACTTTACTATCTGCGGGTGCATTTTTGTTGCTGCAATGCTGCCGGTTGAGGTATAATAGATGTTATCCTTGATACGGAAGGAACTGCCATGCGGATACGAATGATTTTTCTTGTGCTGGTGTGCATGCTGCTGCCAGTCTGCGCCCTTGCGGAGATCGGGCTGGAGCTTTCTATGGAGCGTGTGCCGGCAGAAAGCATATTGGATTTCACGGTCATCGGCAAACCCGCCGAAAGCTACCGCTATACCATTACCCGGAACAACAAGGAGCTGTTCAGCACCGAAACAGTGTACCCCTTTGGATCCTACCTGCCGCGGGAGGAAGGCTCCTACACACTGGAGGCCGTTTCTGTAAGCGGCGGCGTGGAGGTAAGCACCAGCGCATCCTTTCAGGTAGTCAAAAAGCTAAGCCTGACCTTTGCCAACCTGCCGGATACCGTGCAGGCAGGCGGTGCCCTGCCGGTGAGCCTGCGTGCCTCCGGCGGCACAGAGCCCTACCGCTACATCTATGCCATCACCTGCGGGGAAGAAACCGTGTTGGAGGAGCAGGGCAGCGATCTGTGGTACTGGCTGCCCGCCAAGGAGGGCAGCTACACGCTGCATATGGCCGTCATCGACAGTCAGGGCGCATCCGTACAGTTGCAGAGCCCCATCACCGTTGAAGGCGGGCAGGGCATGGAGCTGAGCTACACAGGCGGCTCGCTCAACAGGCACGGCGGGCAGAAAAGCTGGATGGTCTCATCCCCCGAGGTATGGACAGCCGAGACCGACGATCCCTTTCTGACCATCGAGACCCCATCCGGCCAGCCCGGCGAACAGCTGGTGGTCACTGCGACAGCGGCGGACGGCTACCGGGAGGGAAACATCCGGATCACCAGCGGCAGCCAGCAGCTGATGTGGGGGGTATCCCAGTCCGGCACACACGGCGTGGATGAGGATGTTTTTCTCTTCGATACAGCCGCCCCGCCCTCCATCGACGGCAGCCAGCATGCAGCATGGCTATCCGCCAGCGGCAGCCGCACCTTTCAGGTGACACCGGCCAATGCCGGCTATGCCCTGAGTGTGGACGGCGACTTTATTACCGCAAGACTGAACGGCTCCCGCCTGACGCTGACGGTGTCTGCATCCGATGCGGCTTCGGTACGCAGCGGGCTGGTCACGCTGGCCGCACCCGGCGGCTGCGCCTATGTGCATGTGTACCAACTGCCCGGAGAAACAAAAGCAGGCTCGGAAGCGGCCTCCGGGCTGGATTGGCATGCTGCGCCAATGTACAGCCAGTGCAGCGGACGCTGGAAGAATGCCAAATACGGTTCCAGCACGCTGGAGCAATCCGGCTGCGCCATCTTTGCACTCTCCCACGCACTGGAGCAGCTGGGCTACGAGGGCGAAAGCATCACCCCGCAGGCACTTGCCAAAAAGTATGCCTTCTGCCTCCGGGACGGCGGCACCATCAACAGCACGCTGGTGGGCAATGCAGGCGACGATATCGGCTTCAAGACACGTTTCGATCTCTACAAGGAGCTGCCCACCATCCGCGACCGGCTGGACAAGGGTGCTGTTTTCTCCTTTGCGGTGGTAACAGGGCATATCGCGTTGGTGGTGGAAAAGAGCGAGGACGGGCGCATGCTGCGCATTGTGGATTCTGCCCCCTCCGCCACATGGGAGCGCATCAAAAATGCTCAGCTGTACATACAGGAAAGCGACGGCAGCTTCACTCCCATTACCGGGCCCGATCAGCTGGGCTGCCGCTACTACCCGGAGAACAATGCCTTCGGCGCAGCCACCTACTGGCTGGAGGGCAGCTATGTAGCCAAACGCGGCGTACGACTCATCCAGCCGGAAACGAAATGAGGCAGGGCAACCATCGGCAGATAACAGCAACGGACATCCGGCAAGGCCGGATGTCCGTTTGTGCTTCAAGCCTCTTCATCTCCGGTGCGCCGTTCCTTCTGGGGGCGCAGCACACCGATGCCCTCGTTCTCCGCAAAGCCCATGGTCACGCTTCCGGCGCCGTGTTTTTGGCGGATCCTGTCCATGGCAGCCTCCAGCTTTTCCTGCTTCTCCCGCCTTTCGCTGGCTGCACTGCCGGAAGCGGTCAGATCGAAAAGGTTGAGCTGCTCCGTAGCCTGCTCGGCAGGCAAAAGATGGGTAACTCCAGCCGTCAGCGCCCGAATGGGGGCTCCTGCGCGCCAGTGGGTGCGTACGATCTGCATGCACACCTCCAGGATCTCCTTGTGCAAGTAGGTATAGTGATCCAGCGTTACCTGCCGAGAGAGGGTCTTTAGCTCCGGGGTCTTGATGTGCACCTGTACCACGGAGCCTTTCAAGCCGTGATGGCGAAGCTGCATGGCCACCTCGTCGGTCAGCACGGAAAGCCCGCACCAGATCTCATCCTCATCGGTGAGATCCCGCCGGAAGGTCATGCCACGGGAGACAGACTTGATCTCCTCCTCTGTACCCCACAGGCGTACAGGTTCCTGATCCAACCCGTTGGCATAGTCCCACAGTTGTTCCCCGCCTTTGCCAAGGATATGCGCGAGCCATGCCCGCTCCCGCTGCGCAAGATCGCCGATGGTGATGATATTGTGCCGGTTCAATTCACCAACGGTAGCCTTGCCCGCAAAGAGCAGATCGCCGACAGGCAGCTTCCATAAAAGCTGGCGGTAGTTTTCCCGGGTGATGTGGGTTGTGGCATCGGGCTTTCTGTAATCGGAGCCCATTTTTGCAAACACCTTGTTGTCAGCCACACCCACGGAGATGGTAACACCGATCTCCTCCCGCACCCGGCGCCGGAGGGTATCTGCCAGCTCCACCGGGGTCAGGCCGTAGTACTCCGGTGCGCCCGTCATATCCAGATAGGATTCGTCGATGGAGGCAGGCTCCAGATAATCGGTGTACTCGTGGTAGATCTCGTTTACCCTGCGGGAGATCTGCCGGTAGAGGCCGTGCCGCGGAGGCACGAACACGATGCCCGGGCACTTGCGCTGCGCCTGCCAGACCGTATCGGTGGTCTTGACCCCCGCCTTTTTGGCAAGCTCGTTCTTGGCAACCACCACGCCCGTGCGGTACTTGGGATCGCCCGCCACGGCCATAGGCACATCCTTCAGCTCCGGGCGCTCCAGACATTCGCAGGAGGCATAGAAATTATTGCAATCGCAATGAAAGATCAATCGAGGTCTCACGGGCTTTCCCTCCTTTCCCCGCAGGGCTACAGGTGTATTATAAAAAAACGGCGGCAGCTTGGCAAGCAGCCCAAAAACACAAGTGGCACAACCTTTTCCCACTTCGTCTGCGCATTTGACAAAGCAGCCTGCAGTGTTATAATAAATATTACCTCGTATACAGCCCACCCGCCGTCTGTCCCTTTTTGGCAGCGGTGGGTTTTGATGCAGGAAAGGAAACCGTATGAACATCTTTCAAAAGCTGCTGAACGTGAAGGATGACAAGGGCAAGGCCATAGAGCCGGGTCAAGTGATGCAGCTCTACAAAAACACCTTATCAATCGCATGGCCCTCCACTGTGGAGGGTGCGCTGATGAGCATCATCGGCTCGGTGGATACCATGATGGTGGGCACGCTGGGTGCTGCCTCCATCGCCGCCGTTGGCCTGACAGGTCAACCCCGTATGATCCTTCTGTTGCTGGCACAGGCACTGTGCGTGGGTACCACCGCCCTTTGTGCCCGGCGCAAGGGTGCACACGACCATGCAGGTGCCAATGCCTGCCTCAACCAGTCTCTTTCCATCATCACCGTGATCGGCATCCTGATGACGCTGATCGGCTACTTCGGAGCCGTACCGCTGATGAAGCTGGGCGGTGCCAATGAGGATACCCTCCAGCTGAGCGTTGATTATTTCCGCATCATCTCGCTGGCGTTCCTGCCCAACTGCTGGCAGCTGTGCATCTGCGCCGCCATGCGGGCCATCGGCAAAACACGGGTAACGATGATCACCAACATCACTGCCAATATGATCAACGTTTGCCTCAACTATGTGCTCATCAACGGCAAATTCGGCTTTCCGAAGCTGGGGGTGCGGGGTGCTGCCATTGCCACAGCAGCGGGCACCATTGCTGCCAGCCTGATCTGCATCGTGGTGGTGCTGCGCAACGGCGGGTACTATCATATTGCCAAGCCCAAGTTCGACAAAGTGACCCTTACCGGCCTTACCAAAGTAGGCGCAAGCTCCATGGTAGAGGCGGTATGTCTGCGCATTGGTTTTCTGATGCTGGCACGGTTGATCGCCGGTATCGGCACCAACGCCTTTGCTGCCTACCAGATCGTCTCGCAGGTAACATCGCTCTCTTTTACGCTGGGCGATGGCGTCAGCACCGCCGGTACCTCGCTGGTGGGGCAGAGTCTGGGGGCCAAGCGCAAGGATCTGGCCATGGCGCATGCCGGCGTTGCCTACCGCATGGGCATTATGGTCTCCATCCTGCTGATGATCGTCATCTCGCTGACCAGCCGCCAGATCGCCCTCCTGTTTACGCAGGATGAGGCCATCATCCAAGGCGTTACCGCCTCGCTGTATGTGGTCATTCTCTCGATGATGCCCCAGAACGGGCGTGTGGTATATTCCGGCGTGCTACGGGGTGCGGGCGATGTGAAATTCGTTGCCTACTGTGCGCTGCTCAGCGTGGCACTGCTGCGCCCGGTGCTTACATGGGTCTTTTGCTATCCGGTAGCCAATGCGCTGCCCCAGTACCCCAATGTAGCCGTTATGGCGCCGTGGATCGCCTTCCTGATCGACTCGCTGGTACGCGACAGGCTGCTGGCGCACCGGGTAAAGCGGGGCGAGTGGCTGGAGATCAAATTGAGCTGAGCATTCAAAAAGCAGGGAAAACACTGCCTGTATAGGAATGTTTCCCTGCTTTTTGGTTACGCCGTTTACCTGTGCAAAAACCCCATATGGGGACGGATGCGCTTTTCATACAGCTGCATGAAAGTGGGCAGCGCATGGTCGTAGGCCAGCAGGCACACATCCATCAGCAGCACAAGAACAAGGGTGAAGCCCAGCCCCATCTCCGTAAACTCCGCAGCCAGCACCGGAAAAAACAGCATCAGGAACAGGAACATAAGCCCAGTAGCCAAAGTGAAATACCCAAGCTTCACTGCCGTACAGATCCCCTTTGGAGCGATACGGCTGTCCAACAGCTGCTTGAGGATGGGATAGTACCCAAAGAACAGATAGAACACAGCGGCTTCCTTATCGGTACCCAGCACCAGCGTACACAGCACTGTTGCCAGCCATGTGAGCCACGCATAGGTGCTGCCGTATTCCAGCAGGATCACTCCCAGCACCATCCCCGCCACCATGGGCGAAACATAGGTCATCATAGGAATAAGCCCGCCAAGGAGCATAAAGACGACAGAAAGCGCTGCCATCATGCCGCAAAAGGCAATACGCATGGTTTTTTGTTGTGGGGTAAGCCTCTTCATGTTTCAGAGCCCTTTCTGCTGCGCAGCCCGGTTGCCGTGGCTGTGCAGCCATGGTAGAATATACAAAACACTTCAAAGGAGAGAAGATTTATGGCAAAGAACGTTCTCCTGCTGGGCGATTCCCGCCGCATGGGCTACGAACCTTTTGTGCGTACCGCTTTGGCGGGCAAGGCAGAGGTATACGGCCCTGCCGAAAACGGACGCTGGGCAGGTTATACCCTCAACTCTCTGCGTTTCTGGCTGAACGATTTCCCCACCCCGGATGTGGTACATTGGAATTGCGGCTTGTGGGATCTGGGCGACGACTACGGTCTGGGCCGTCCCTTCTCGCTGCCTGAGGAATACGAAAGCGCTGTGGAACGCACCGTGCTGGTGCTGCGCAAGCTCTTCCCCGTGGCAAAACTCATCTTTGCCACCACCATGCCCACCACCAACCCAGATACCGCCGGTATACAGGCTTACAATGCCATCATCTGCAAGGTGGCAGAGAAATACGCCATCCCGGTGGACGATCTGTTTGCCACCATGCACGATAAAATGGTCACATACGACCGGGGCGATCACCTGCACCTGAACGATGAGGGCAACACCCTTGCAGCGGCGCAAGTGGCTGCCGCCATTGAAAAACTCCTGTAAGCTCCCTCAGCGCTCTGCCAGCAGGCGCAGCACTTCGGGGGTATCCGCATCCAACAGTTCATCCTCGTCCCGGACGGGCAGCAGCTGCACCCGTTCGGGGTATTTTTTTGCCACAAAGCCGCCGCCCTTGCCTGCGGGGAGCGCAAGCAGTTCCGGGAACGCCCAGCCGGGAAACAGGACAGGTGCCCCCTGCACGCCCGCATGGACAGTGCGCCAGATAGCAGCCGGTACAGCACGGGCACACAGCGCCAGTGCCGCCACCGTATCCCGGCGCAAAAGGGGCTGATCGCCGGGGCAGAACAGGCAGCTGTCCATGCCCCGGAGGGCTTCCAGACCGATGCGCACGGTATCGGAGCGCTCTGGAAAGTCGTGCAGGATGCATTCCACGCCCCCATCCCGGCACAGGGCTTCCACCTCCCGGTGGCGGGTGACAACCACCCGGCGGGCAAAGATGCCCTCGGTGGCATGGAGCGCTCGGCACACAAGCGGCTCGCCATGGAAATCCGCCATCAGCTTGTTGCCGCCAAAGCGCCTGCCCATGCCGGAGGCCATGATGACGCAGCCGGTATTCCCATACGGCACATCCAGATCCACAACAAAGGCATCCTCCCGGCTGAGGAGCTGCAAGAGAAAAGGAAGATCCTGCCTGCGCACCGCTGCCAGCACACGTTTTTTCTCAAAAAGGGACAGAAGGCTTTGCCTGTAGGCATCACAGCTGCACTCCAGATAGCCGATCTCGTCGATGGCAGTCCATTGGCCCGGGGCAGCGGCAAGTGCATCCACCATCACTGCCGCTTGCCGGAGCATCTCCGGCTCCGGGCGCATCCGGTTTTCGCAGCCGGGCAGCGAGTCATCGAAGGTGCCGATCCGCAAGCCTTCCCCCATGCCCTCCATGCGCAGGTATACCGCCTTGCCTTTTTCTGCCCATGTGGTGATGGCAGGCGTATCCGCAACAAGCAGTTCCCGCAGCAGCGCGGTCTTGCCGCTGCCCCTGCCGCCGGTGATGAGCAGATGACGTTTACCGACCGCATGGAAAGAACGTTTCGTACAATCGGCTGTTAGCCTGTATACAGGCGTTACAATAGGCTTCATACCGGTCGATCCACTCCTTTCCCTGCCGAGTAAGGCAGCTGCCGCCGCCGGACCGCCCGCCGGCGGTGCGCTCGGTAAGGACAAAGCCCAGCCCGTCCTCTGCGTTTTTGAGCAGCTTGAGCGCCTTGGTATAGGCCATGCCCATGGCTGCCGCAGCAGCACGCAGGGAACCCGTCTGCTCCACCAGCCGCAACAGCTGGCAGGGACCTTTGCCAAAAAATTTCTGATCGTTCTCATCCACAAAAACGATCCTTGTTACCGCCCTCATACCTCATCCTCCTGCTCCTTGAGCATAACAAGCTGCTGCCGTCCTTTGCTGTCCTGCACGCTGTGCAGGCTCACCGGGCCGTAAAGCTGCGAAAGGAGCCTCTCCATGCTTTCGGGAGCATCCGTGCGGGGAGAAAGCATACCGATACTGCCGCCCTCGCCCAACAGGAGCAGATGATCGCAGGCATTCAGTGCCAGAATGGGATCATGCAGGCACAGGATCGCCAAGCGTCCTGCCTCCTGCACCCACCGCCGCACCAGCGCCATCAGCCGGTAGCGGAAGCGGAGATCCAATGCGCTTTCGGGCTCGTCCAGCAGAAGCAGGCTGCCGGAGGAGACCAGTGTTCGTGCAAGGATGCATAGCTGGCGCTGCCCCTCGCTCAGGTGCAAATAGTTGGTATGTTCCCTTCCGGCGAGGCCTACACTCGCCAGAGCAGCAGAAGCCTCCTGCCGCATGGCAGCTGTGGGGTGCTCCAGAAGCCCCAGCCGGGGATTGAAGCCCATCAGCACCACATCCAGCGCTGACAGGTCGATGGTGATGCCGCTGCGCTGGGGGATGTAGCTGCATATCTGTGCGATCCGTTTCGGCGGCATGGTGGTCAGCTCTGCCCCGTCCAGCAGGCAGGAGCCCCGATGGGGCAGAATGCCGCACAGGCTCTTCAGCAGCGTGGTCTTTCCGCTGCCGTTGGCTCCCAGCACCCCCAGTATGCAGCCACCCTCCAGCGTAAAGCTGAGGTTTTCCAGCACCGGAACGCCGCCATACCCGGCGGTCAGATCTTTCACATGCAGATAGCTCATGCCGTCCTTCGCCCCCTTACGATCAAAAAAACAAGGAAGGGTGCGCCCAGCAGGCTGGTAAAAATACTGACGGGCAGTTCCGTGGCGGCTGCGCTGCGGGCCAACAGATCCGCCGCCAGTAGCAGCACGCTTCCGGCAAGGCCGCTGAGCACCATGGTACTGCTGCGGTTGCTGCGGGTGAGAAGCCTGGCGCTGTGGGGTGCCAGCAGCCCCACGAAGCTGATCAGCCCTGTCAGGCTGACCACACAGGAGACCGCCAGCGTTGCCAACAGAAGCACCAGCAGCCGCATCCGCCCCACAGGCATGCCCAGCATGCGCGCCTCGCCCTCTTCCGCAGAGAGCAGGATGATCTGCCTGTGTAAAAGAAACAGTGCCAAAAGACAACCAGCGCACAGTGCGAGATTGCCCAGCGCCGTTTGCAGGCTGATGCCGCTCAGGCTGCCCATGATCCAGTACTCGATGGAAGCCAGCTCCCGCTCCGGGTCGGCAGTCAGTTTGAGGGCCATGAGTACGGTCTGAGCCAGCGCATGCACCGCAATGCCAGCCAGCACAATGGTACCGCCCCTGCCGCTGCGGTCAAGGGCTGCCAGCGCCAGTGCCAGCACCACCGCCGCCACTGCGCCTGCGAAAGCCGAAACCGTAACGGCAGCTGCACCGGAGAAAAACAGGATGCCCGCAGCCGCACCGGCGCTGGCCCCTGAGGAAACACCGATGATATCCGGCGAGGCAAGAGGATTGCGGAACACCGTCTGGTACACAAAACCGGCAGCCCCAAGGGCAAAGCCGCCCGCTGCGCCCGCCAGCACACGGCTGAAGCGCAGCGTCCAGAAAACCCGGAGCTGCATCTCATCCCCCGCCAGCAGCTTCTCCAGCGAGAGGGGATATTTGCCCACAAACAGGCTCAGCGCTGCCAGCAAAGCCAGCAGCGCCGCACCTGCAACGCAGAACCATTTAGTTTTCGCTGTAGATGAACTGATAGAAAGTCTCATAATACTCATCGATCAAAGCAGTGGTATCCTCATTGGAGAAAAGCTCGGGGTGCAGCACATTGCTCAGCCATACAGCGCCCAGCATGCCGCTGGGCACGGGGCTGTCCCATGCCTCGGCTTTGCCCGGCAGCTGGTATACATTGCCGTTGGCAACCGCTGTGGAACCAGCGAGAGCCGGGTCGCCCAGCACATCCTCCACGGTGTAGGAGGCATCGGAGGCCAGAATAATGTACTCCGGATCCCAACCCAGCAGCTGCTCATAGCTGATCTCCACCCAGTACGGGTCGACGATCTCCGCTGCTGCGTTGGTGCCGCCTGCCAGTCGGATCATATCGGACTGATACATGGCATCACCGGCGGTGGACAGCAGGCTGGAGTTGCCGGCCAGATACACCTCCGGCTTGGCGGCGGCTTCGACGGTTTCGGTGAGCCGCGCTTCCTGCTCCGCAGTAAAAGCAAGCAACTGCTCTGCACGCTCTGTGGTACCGGTGGCAGCAGCAACCAGATCAATGGTCTCGTTGAGCAGTTGCTGATTCTCCGGGTTTACCAGCAGCACATCGATACCGAAGCCTTCCAGGGTTTTGGCGGCATCCTTCAGTTTCAGGGGCAGGATGACCAGATCCGGCTCCAGGGCAAGGCAGCCCTCCAGATCGAACTCCTTGGCGGTGCCCACATTGGGCAGGTCGATCAATTCAGGGGCGGCAAAGCTATAAATGGCACGCTTGTTGGCCTTGGCCTCAATGCCCACAAGGCGGTCATCCGCTTCCAGCGCAATGAGCAGGCTGGTAGTGATATAGTAACCACTTACAAGTTTCTCCGGCAGCGCTTCAATGACTACCTCACGTCCGGCATGATCGGTCAGGGTAACAGGGAAGGCAGGGAGCTCCTCCGCCACGGCAGGCATCAGGGGAAGCACCAACACAATGCACAGGAGCAAAGCAAAAAAACGTTTCATCAATTCAAGATCGCCTCATTCCGTTGTAGTTGGAAAACAACAACGCTATTATACCCCGCCCCCTTCTCAAATTCAAGCAAAACTGATAAAATAAACATACGTGAAAAAAAGGAGCGGGATCGCAATGGTTACGATACAAAAGTACATCCGGGCCCAAAGCCTGGAGGAAGCCTATATGCTGAACCAATCGCGGCAGAACCGCATCATCGGCGGAATGCTGTGGCTGAAAATGAGCAATCTGCGCATCCAGACCGCCATCGATCTTTGCGATCTGGGACTGGATGCCATTGAGGAGACCGAAGATGCGTTCCGCATCGGTGCTATGGCGACCCTTCGCCAGCTGGAGCAGCACGATGGGCTGAACCGCTATACACAGGGCGCAGCCGCAGAAGCGGTGGGCAGCATCGTGGGCGTTCAGTTCCGCAATTTGGCAACAGTGGGCGGCAGCCTGTGGGGGCGCTTCGGTTTTTCCGATGTGCTCACCCTCTTTCTGGCGCTGGACAGCTATGTGGAATTGTACAAGGGCGGCATCGTGCCCCTTGCAGAGTTTGCAGCCATGAAGCCCGACCGGGATATTCTTGTGAGGCTGATCGTAAAGAAAACCCCCGGCTGCTTCAGCTACCGGAGCATGCGCATCCAGCGCACCGACTTCCCGGTAATCACCTGCGCTGCCTCGCAGATGAGCGGCCGGGTGCGCATCACGGTGGGTGCACGCCCCCACAAGGCCATGGTTGCAGCAGAAGAAGCAATCAACATAAGCCCCGAAGGGGCAAAGGCTCTGGCGGATAAAGCCGCCGCTGCTGCCACCACCGGCAGCAACCTGCGGGGCAGCGCCGCCTACCGGACACACCTGATCCGCGTGCTGGCGGAAAGATGCATTCTGGCGCTGGGAGGAAAGGCATAATGGAGATCCAACTGAAGTTGAACGGCAAAACCATCCGTGACCATATCGAGCCGGATCTGCTGCTGATCGATCTTGTACGCAGCCACGGCTGTCTGAGCGTAAAGCGGGGCTGCGAGACCTCCAACTGCGGGCTCTGCACCGTACTGATGGACGGCAAGCCCGTGCTTTCCTGCTCCATGCTGGCTGCCCGTGCAGACGGGCATGAAGTATACACGCTGGAGGGGCTTACCCAAGAAGCCGAAGCCTTTGTGGGCTTTATCGCCGATGAAGGCGCAGACCAGTGCGGTTTCTGCAATCCGGGCTATGTGATGAATACCATCGCCTTACTCCGGGAAAACCCCAACCCCACGGATGACGAGATCCGTGCCTATCTGGCGGGCAATCTGTGCCGCTGCACCGGTTACGAGGGGCAGCTGAGGGGTATCCGCAGATTTCTGAACAGCCGAAAGCAGCAGGGGGACAGCCATGCAGAATAAAGAATACAAAGCCGTAGGCCGCCCGGTTCGCAAAAAGGATTCCATGCAGCTGCTACTGGGCAAACCCGTATACACCGAGGATGTAACGCCCCGGGATGCGCTGGTGGTGAAGCTTCTGCGCAGCCCCCACGCCAACGCCATAGTGCGTGAGATCCGCACCGATATTGCCAAAAAAGTGCCCGGTGTGGTGGATATCTATACTTGGGAGGATGTGCCCAAGACCCGTTTTGCCATCGCAGGGCAGACCTACCCGGAGCCCTCTCCCTACGACCGGCTGATCCTTGACCGGCATGTACGCTTTTGCGGCGATGCAGTAGCCATCATTGCCGCAGAGAACGAAAAAGCCGCCCTGAAGGCCATGCAGCTGATCAAGGTGGAGTATGATGTGCTTGACAGTGTGTTGGATTTCCGCACTGCGCTGGACAACCCGGTGCTGGTACACCCGGAGGAGGACTGGTTCCCTCCTTGTCAGGTAGGTGGCGATCCCAAGCGTAATCTGGTTGCCAGTGAGGTTAACACCGACGGCGATGTGGATGCGGTGATGGCGGATTGCGATGTGGTGCTGGAAAACACCTACCACACCAAGGCTTTCAACCAAACCATGATGGAGACCTTCCGCACCTATACTGCCCTTGACCGCTACGGGCGGCTGCATGTGGTCTCTTCCACGCAGATCGTGTTCCATACCCGGCGTATCCTGTCCCGGGCGCTGGGGATCCCCAAAAACCGCATCCGGGTCGAGAAGCCCCGCATCGGCGGCGGTTTCGGCGCAAAGCAGACCGCCGTGTGCGAGATCTATCCGGCTTTTGTGACCATGAAAACAGGCCGCCCCGCACGGATCATCTACACCCGGGAGGAGTCTCAGGTCGCCGGTTCGCCCCGGCATGAAATGGAGATCCGTGTCAGGATCGGTGCGAACAGAGATGGCCGCATCCGCGCGCTGGATCTCTACACCCTCTCCAACACAGGTGCTTACGGCGAGCACGGTCCCACCACGGTGGGGCTCTCGGGGCACAAATCCATCCCGTTGTACACCGGCTCTCTGGAAGCATGGCGTTTCGGCTATGATGTAGTGTATACCAACACGCAGGCTGCCGGTGCCTACCGGGGCTACGGTGCCACCCAGGGCATCTTTGCGGTGGAAAGCATCGTAAACGAGCTGGCAGAAAAGCTGGGCATGGATCCCACCAGCATCCGTGAGATGAACATGGTCAGGGAAGGCATGATCATGCCCGCCTACTACAACGAGCCCGCCAATGCCTGTGCGCTGGACCGCTGCATGAGCCATTGCCGGGATATGTTCGGCTGGGCAGAAAAATATCCCGTGCGGGATATGGGTGGCGGAAAGGTGCGTGCCGCCGGCGTTGCCATGGCCATGCAGGGCTCCTGTATATCCAGCGTGGACGTAGGCTCTGCCGATGTAGCTCTCACCGAGGATGGCACCTACACCCTGCGTATCGGCGCAGCGGATATGGGCACAGGCTGCGATACCATTCTGGCACAGATGGTTGCCGAATGCATGGATTGCTCTGTGGAGGATGTGGCGGTTTTCGGTGCCGATACCGATGCCTCTCCCTACGATTCCGGCTCCTACGCCTCATCCACCACCTACATTACCGGTAAAGCCGTGGAGAAGGCCTGCACCGATCTGAAGAAGCGCATCTGCCGCATCGGTGCGGAGCTGATGGGCTGCCCGGAGGAGGAGACCGTCTTTGAGGGCGGCTGCGTGCGTTGTCTGACAAGCGGCAGCACGGTTCCCCTCTCCGATGTGGCCTACAAAACACAGGTTGGCAGCAGCTGCGCCGCACAGGCCAGCGCCACCCACTCTTCCCCCATCTCTCCCCCGCCCTTTATGGTGGGTATGGCAGAGATTGAGCTGGACAAGCTGACCGGACAAGTGACCCTGCTTGACTACATGGCTGTTGTGGATTGTGGCACCCCCATCAACCCGGCACTGGCACGGATCCAGGCCGAAGGCGGTATTGTGCAGGCCATCGGGCATACATTGATGGAGAACATCACCCCGAACCATGCAGGTCGCCCCATGGAAGCCTCATTGATGCAGTACAGGCTCCCCACCCGTCTGGATATGGGAAACCTGAAGGTGGAGTTTGAGCAGAGCTACGAACCCACCGGCCCCTTTGGTGCCAAGAGCATTGGCGAAATCGTGATCAACACACCCGCCCCCGCCATTGCCCATGCCATTTACCGGGCCACCGGCAATTGGTACCGTGAGTTGCCCATCCTGCCGGAGCAAATTGCCATGGATCTGGCAGAAAAATAAGCATCTTCCTCTTTTGTTTGCCGAAAAACAAACAAAAGAGGAATTTTATTTTGCCAAACCAATTGTTTTTCCTTCGCAAATCCCTTATAATGGCTGCAACATCTTAAAACCAGATACGGAGGAGACCGACCATGAAGCAATGGAATCGTGCCAACTATCTGCCCATGCTGCCGCTGGGAAAAGACGGCCGCCGTGCCACCGCCAGCGAGGAGCATATCCTGATCTCCAAGAACGCCGCCAAGGAAGGCATGGTGCTTTTGAAGAACGAGCACCGCACCCTGCCCCTGCATGCGGGTACCCGCATTGCACTGTTTGGCAAGGGCACCATCGACTATGTAAAGGGCGGTGGCGGCAGCGGCGATGTGACCGTGCCCTATGTGCGCAACCTGTACGAAGGGCTGTGCTGCATTACCGATCCTTCCACCATCTTCCCGGATACCATCAGTTTCTACAAAGAGCATGTGGCGGCGCAGTACGCCATGAGCCGTGCGCCGGGCATGATCTCCGAGCCCGAACTGCCCGGCGAACTGCTCAAAAAGGCCGCCGCTTTTGCTGATACAGCCATTATCTCCTACAGCCGTTTTTCCGGTGAAAACTGGGATCGACTTGCTGATTTCGACCCCATCGAGACCCACGTGGGGGCGGATCAGCGTCCCATCACCCTGAGCCGGGAGATCTTCGAAAAGGGCGATTTCTACCTTTCCGATGCGGAGCGGGCGCTGCTGATGCAGGTAACGGCTGCTTTTGAGCGGGTCATCGTGGTGCTGAACACCGGCGGCATGATGGAGACCGCCTGCCTGAAAGATCACCCCGGTGTGGATGCGGTGCTGCTGGCATGGCAGGGCGGCATGGAGGGCGGTCTGGCGGCTGCCGAACTGCTGCTGGGCATGGGCAACCCCTCCGGCAAGCTGTGCGACACCTTTGCACGGGAGCTGAAGGACTACCCCTTTGCGGAGCACTTCTTTGATTCTGACGACTATGTGGACTATACCGAAGATATCTATGTAGGCTACCGCTACTTTGAAACCGTGCCCGGCGCGGCGGAAAAGGTGGTCTATCCCTTCGGCTACGGTCTTTCCTATACTGATTTCGCTTTGACCCAGCCTGTAGTCACCCTAACAGACACCGAAGTGACCGCTGCTGTGCGGGTGTGCAACGTAGGCGATGTACCCGGACGCGAGGTTGTGCAGCTGTACTACTCCGCACCTCAGGGAAAGCTGGGCAAGCCCGCCCGCGAGCTGGGCGGCTACCGCAAGACCCGTCTGCTGGCCCCCGGTGAGGAGGAATTGGTGATCATCCGCTTCCCCATCAGTGAAATGGCTTCCTACGACGATCTGGGCAAGGTGCAGAAGTCCGCATGGCTGCTGGAGGCAGGCGAGTACCGTTTCCACATCGGCACCAGCGTGCGGGATACCGTGGAGGCAGATACCGTACTCACCCTTGACGAAGATATGATCACCTGTCAGCTGGAGAGCCGCATGGCTCCCACCAGCCTGAAGGAGCGTATGCTGCCCGACGGTACGCTGGAGCAGCTGCCCACCGGCCCTGCCAACGATCCCTTTGCCAATGGTATGGAGCCGCTGGATCTGAGCGACCCCCACACCATGCCCCCTGTGCGCGGCTTCACCAACCGCCGCATGGGCTTCCACGCCCCGCAGCTTTCCGATGTGGCAGAAGGCAAAATGACGCTGGATGAATACATTGCCCAGCTGCCGGACGAGGACATTGCATGGCTCATGGGCGGCCAGCCCAACACAGGCATGGCCAACACCTTTGGCGTGGGCAACAACCCCATTTTCGGCATCCCCAACATCATGACCGCCGACGGTCCTGCCGGGCTTCGCATCCAGCCGCAGGTGGGCGTTACCACCACGGCCTTCCCCTGCGCCACACTGCTGTGCTGCAGCTGGGATCCCGCCATTTTGGAGCAGGTGGGCGTTACCGGCGCTATCGAAGTAAAGGAAAACAACATCGGCGTATGGCTGACCCCCGGTGTTTGCATTCACCGCAACCCCCTCTGCGGACGCAACTTCGAATACTTCTCCGAGGATCCGCTTTTGACCGGCAAGCAGGCCGCAGCGCTGATCCGTGGCATCCAGAGCCAGCGGGTAGCCGCCACGCCCAAGCACTTTGCCCTCAACAACAAGGAGAGCAACCGCCGCAATTGCGATTCCCGCGCCTCCGAGCGCGCCATCCGCGAGATCTACCTCCGCCAGTTCCAGATTTTGATCGAGGAATCCCATCCCTGGTCCATCATGTCCTCCTACAATGTGATCAACGGCCACAGAGCATCGGAGAACCACGATATGCTGGTGGGCATCCTGCGGGAAGAATGGGGCTTTGACGGCATGGTGACAACCGACTGGTGGACCTTTGGCGAGCACTACAAGGAGGCCATGGCAGGCAACGATCTGAAGATGGCCACCGGGCACCCGGCACGCTTACTGAAGGCTAAGGAAATGGGGCTTTTGACCCGGGAAGCCATGGAAGAGGCCGCCAGACACATCCTGCTGATGATCCTGCGGGTAGACTGATCCCATCCGGCAAAAAGGTATAACAAAACACCGCCGACAGCGTGCTCTGTCGGCGGTGTTTTGTTAAATCATTGGTCAGCCGTGATCCTCTCCGGCGGGGGCGCTCTGCCCGGGCTGGCAGCGCTTATACCCGCCGCCACCCTCCCAGTAGGTGAGGGACAGGGTATCATCGCTCAGGCCAAAGCCGTGTACCGAAGCGCTGCCATCCTCAAACAGGATGGTGATCTCGTATTCCGGCTTA
This sequence comes from Candidatus Limiplasma sp., assembly GCA_045540635.1. Taxonomy (GTDB): domain Bacteria; phylum Bacillota; class Clostridia; order Christensenellales; family Aristaeellaceae; genus Limiplasma. The sequence goes on along the minus strand of JAZQHO010000239.1, from coordinate 7,108 downwards.
TCCCAGTACAGGTTACGGGCGGGGTTGTAGTCGGTCACATACCATGTGCCGTGTACGCTGTCTGCGGTATCGGTAAATTGATACATACCCATATTGCCCAGATAGCTGCCATCCGCACCCAGCACCAAACTGTCGTGGGCCAGACTGCCGCCTGCTTCAAAGTTCCAGCAACCTGCGGCAGCATCCATCACATCCTGACGGATGTGCCGCTCATCGGGGTCGATCTCCAGATCCCGCAGGGGCACAAAACCCCAGATGATCTGACCGCCACCGACGATCTTGCCCTTCTCCACCTCAGCGCTTACATAGGCATAGTCGCTGCCGTAGAGACCGATGCAGGTAAGCTGTTGATCTGCCGGGATCTCGATCTGCCGGTACTGGGATACATTGGGATCATCGGTCAGGTAGGTGGCACGGGTGGTGCGCAGCCACAGATTCATCATATCGGAAACGGGCGTGCCCTTCTCCGTGCTGCCCAGCGCCTCTGCCCGGATGTAGCCGATGCGCTGGGTGCGCTGGCTCACATCGTAGCGGATACAGGCATAGGTCTCGCCGTCCGCATTGGTCAGGTAGTGATGCACCCAGAGATCGCCGCCCAGCCCCACTGCGGCCTTGCCCTTGGCTGCACGCCATGCGCTTTCGCCGCTGGGAGAGGAATAAACAGGCTCCGTACCCTTGCCCGGACTTTCCAGCAGCCTGCCCCGCTCGCCGTACTCACCCCACCAGCCCAGAATGGCATCGGAGGAATCCAGCGCAGCATTCATCAGGTTCAGGTGGCGGCACTCCTCCAGCGTGCGGGGAAAAAGATCGATGTTGAAGTCTGCCAGACAGAACTCCCGCTGGATGCGCACACGCTCGCCATCGCAGGCAGCAGTGCAGCCCCAGTAGGAATCGCTGGTATCGGCAATGACCGTCATATCGTCAACGGCAGCCTTATAGAGCTTGTAGCCTTCTCCGGTTCTGCGGAAGGTATAGCTCTCCGCCTTGCCGTAGGAAATCGTCAGCTCATCATCCACAGCCTTGAGGGACACCTTTCTTGCCAGCTTGTGCCCGGGCTGGTACACAGCGGTGGTATACACCCCCAGCTTGCCGTTTTCCAGCACCATGAGCACATTGTGGTAGCGCGCACCCATTACGGCAGCATCGCCGGCCTGCCTGCAGATGGTGGTGTAGTCGTTCCAGAGGCTGGTATCGCTTACTGCATTCAGCAGTTTGCCGCCGAGCCCCCAGCTGTTGGCCAGCGAGACCGCAGGCAGGGCGCACAGCAGAAGAGCAGCAATCAGAATGGATACGATGGTTTTCTTCATAGCAATTTCTCCTTTATGATCCTTCTTCCCCGATGGCATCAGCAGCGGGAGGCGCTGCCTCCTCCAAAAAGCTGTGCCAGATATAGCCGGTTCGACCGGGCGTATCCAAAGTAGCTCCTGGCTGCCAGACCAGCGTCCAGCCACCGTCCTGCCCGCAGCCAAAGACCAGCCCGTATACCTCCTCCCCGGCGTTCAGTTCTGCCAGAGAGGGAGAGGCTTTGCTGTCCCGGCTGCGCAGGTTGACCCAATCCACATTGGCGACCCGCAGGATGCACGGCTCTTGCAGCGCTGTGCCCCGGGTCAGATACCGCATGGCGGTACTCCGCTCAAAAGCAGCATCATCTTTGCTGTAGTACCAGCTTTCCGGATAGGTCTCATCCCAGCAGCGCATGGTCTGGGTGCCGCAGAGCACCACCCGCTCGCCAATCTGCCCCTCCCCCGCATCGTATACATCCGCAACCGCAGTTACCGTAAGGCCGTAGCGGCTTTCCCATGTGTATACCATCTCTGTTCGGTAGCGGTAGCCATCACTTACAACAGAATACAGCCGCTTCTCCAAGGGTGCGGGTTCGGGGTTGCACAGTGCCAGCTGCCGGGTCTGAAAAGTAAGCGCTCCGGCTTCGCTGTCCCAAACCGGCAGCTGCTCCGGCGGACGGAACCGCTGTGCTTCCTCATCCCAGAGGCAGAGCGCCCAGAATACATTGCTGGCCCCCTGTGCATGCAGCAACAGCAGGTCTTGGAAGCCGTCGAAATTCATGTCTTGAAACTGTACAAGGGGCACGATGCGCTCAAAAGCGGGGCTTTCCACAGAGTGCCAGAACAGCTGCTGCCCCTCGCCGCCCGCCTCCGGGCAGATGGCGGCGCAGAGAAGATTTTCACCATCGGCGTTATCCTCGCCGGTATCGGTGACTGTGATCGTGAAATTGGGCAGCGCCGGGTGCACCTGCCCGGTATAGACCTTTGCCGCTTCTGCACGAACCGGGCCCATGCCGAACACCAGCAGCGCCACCAGCAGACAGACGAATCGTTTCATACGCAAGCTCCTTTCAGCCGTTTCCTTCAAAGAACCAGCTTATGGGCGCATAAGCCGTGCCGCCATCGGGAGTGAGCAGCACATACAGACCGCCATCGGCAAGACCCACCACCCAGAGTTCCCCCTCCAGCATGGTTCTATCATCCAGCTTCTTTGAAGCGTACAGCGGCTGCCCTTCATACTGCCCCAGGAGCACCTGCTCCGGAAAGGCACAGTCCACAGCATCCATTTGATCGCCAAAGGCAAGGTATTCTTTCATCATCCAGCCGGTAAGCCTGCCGTCCACACCGATCTGCACCCGGCACCATTCGCCCTGCTGCTCCAGCACCTGCACAGGAGTGCCGTTGTAAAACCTGCCAAGGGACTCGGCAGCCCGATCCGGCTGCGTGCGCAGATGCAGACGGTCGGCAGGGTCTGGGTTGTTCACCTTCGCCCACCCGCTGCGATCCAATTCGGAAGCGAGCCGGTCGACAGTGGGCAACGCCGGCAGATCTACGCTGAAAAGCTCACTGCCGGGCAGTGTGCCTACCATGATGCCATTGCTGCTGCACACGGAGTATTCCAGCCGGGGTCCGCAATGGCACAGGCTATAGCCCGTATCATCCTGCCAGCCGTGGGTGATATACCCAAGCTGCCATGTGCCGTCTGCCGCCACAGCAAAGGATGCGTAGCACTCCAACGGCTTCCCGTCTGCCTCCTCCATCCAGCAGACGAATACCTCACCTTCTCCTGCATGGAACACATCCAGCCACGCCCCTGCGGGCAGCGGCCGGGTGCTCCGGCTGCGGTAGCTCCCATCTTCCCGGCTGATCAGTTGCAGGCGGCGGGTGCCCTGTACATCCTCCACCAGCAGGAGAAGCCCACAGCTTTGCAGATCGCTCTCCACAATACGCCCCGATACCGGAATCTGATCGGTGTCAACAGCAGCCTCTGTATCAAAGAGTGAGGTTTGGCCGCTGATGTTCAGCAACTGATCAAAAGGCTCCGCTTCCAGCTTCTCCAGCAGTACAGGCGACAGCGGCACAGGCATACAGTCTGCTTCGGCAGGGGCATTCTCCCACGAAAAGCCGACGCGCTTTACATGCAGCAGACCATTTTCGATGCGGCTGTAGCAGGCATAAGCTGCGGCATTGGCATTATAGCTTTCGTAATAACGCAGGGTATAGCCCGGGTAGCGATCCGCCACCGCAGCTTCGGTGATGGCTGCCATTGCCTGCGCCTGCGCCGGGGTAAAAGGCAGATCCTCGAAGCTCATCAGCAGCGAATCGGAGAACTCGCCCAACCTGTAGCTGCCCTCCGGCTGGCTTGCGCCGGTGGGATAAAAAGAAGCGGTAAGGCCATGCAGCAGCACCGTGCCTGCATAGGCAGAAGGGTTTTCCCAGCCGCAGAGCACAAATTCGCTGCCATTGTAGTGGTAGGAAAGGCGGTTGCCGGTTTTGCGGCACAGGATATCGAAGCCCAGATCATCCTGATAGTGAGAGCCGTCTGCGTGAACGGCTGCAGTGTCGTGGCGCACCATTTGCGCATCCCACGTGCCGTCTACCGGGGAAACCTGACTATGGATGCTCCACTCCCCGTTTTCGCAGCGGTAGCCATCCATAAACCCGCCCTGATCCAGGCAAAAGCTGACGGTAGAGCCGTCGGGCAGCAGGAAGGAAAGATAGCCGATCAGGCGATCCGCTTCCCCATTCAGCGCAAGCACCTCGGGCGGCGGTGTCTCCGTGGCGGTTGCCAGTACCGGCACGAGCATTGCCAGCAACAGTGTCAAAAGCATCAGGTGTTTTCTCACGGGACATTCTCCTTTGCATCGGTCATCTGCCTATCCAACGAACAGGAACGGCAGAATCTTCCTGTGCAGCCAAAGAAAAATATCGTTTGTTACAGGTTTGCTGCCAAAAAGCAAAACCGGCTCCGCACCACTGTTCGGGTACGGAGCCGGCAAAGACTCTGTTGTTATTCCTCAGGCAAGTATACGCAAAGCAGTGCATGCTCCGGATCGCGCTGCGCACGGTAGATGTAGCTGCCCAGTTCGGTATCGATCTGCTTTTCGAAGCTGTCGCCCTCCACCAGCACAGGGTGTACCGGCGTACCGAACAGGTTGCGTGCCTCCAGCTCCTGCGTACCGGCGAGCACATTGCCGCCGTTGACGGTGAGCTGGCACTGGTCGTTACCGCTGGCAAGCACCGTAGCGGCAAGGAAATCCAGATACAGCGTACCGCCGGAGACGATGGTCTGGGCTCTGCCGTTCATGCTGCCGCTGCCCACAACACGGTTGCCTTCAGCGTAGATATCCACCACAGCGCCGGTATAGAAGATGCTGGTGCTGCCATCCTTGGCGCCGATGCACACGCCCTCGTAGCAGTGGTTGATCACCTTCACTTTGCCGCGGTTCAGATGCAGCTCGCTCTCCTTGCCGGAGAGACTGCCGATGCACACTGCACGCTCGCAGTCGGCGACGATCTCGATATTGCCGGTGGAGCGGAGCTTGGTGCGGCCGGTGATGCTGCCCATACACACAGCTTCATCGCCGGCGCAGTGTACCTTCACGCTGGCATTCCCAACACGGATATCCGCATTGCCTGCGGTACTGCCGATACCTACGATGTTGATGCCCTTGGCCTCTACCTCGAAGGTACCGTTGATCATATGAATGGCTTCCTTGACCGTCTTGCCGCCGCCGATGCAGACCACCTTATCGCCGGAGGCATCCACGGTGAGCTTGCCGGTAAAGTCGAAGGTAAGGCTGCCATAGGGAGAATCGAAGTTGGCACCGATGCCGACACCATCGTTGCGGCTGGCAACAACGGTCAGGTTGCCGTCGCCCTCCAGCAGCAGGGAGGAGGTGGGCGGAACACGGATGCCTTCCTTGTGCAGGGTGTTATCGCCCTCCAGCACCACATTGACCTGACAGCCGGTGCCGATCTGCACGGTGGTCTCGGTGGCACCCTTGAAGTTGGCGTTGCGGAACACAAGTGTGGCCTTTACATTGTCTGCCACACGAACCACCATATCCACCGTGTGATCCTTTTCGCCGACCAGTGTTATCCGTCCGCCGAACACATCGATGAACGTAAACTTATTGATGGCCAGATCCAGCAGGTTGATCTCCTCGCCGTCCTTGGCGGTATAGGCGCGCATATCGCTATCCAGCTTGGAGAGACGGATGGTCTTGGAAACGATCTCGTTCTTGACCTGATCCTGAATGGCGGGCACAGGCTGGGCGATGGGGCGACCCAGATAGTAGCCCTGCACCAGATCCATGCCGTATTCGATAACGGTCTGCAGCTCGTCGAAGGTCTCCACGCCCTCTGCCAGCGTCTTGATGCCGTTGAGGCGGGCGAACTCGATGGTGTTCTTGACGAACATCTGCTTGTTGGTATCGTTCTGGATCTCGCTGATGAGGAAACGGTCGATCTTGATGACCTGCGGTGCATAGCGCAGCAGGTTGACGATATTGGAGTGGCCGGTGCCATAGTCGTCTACGGCGATCTGTGCCAGCTGACCATCCTTGCCCAGCCGGCGGATGGCCTGCAGTTCCTTGTCGGAGATGGTGTTTTGCTCGGTAAGCTCAAACACCACATGATCCATGTATTCGCCGTACATCTCCATCAGCGTGGCGCTGTCCTCCTCGTTGAGGAAGTGGCCGGGGATGGTGTTGATGAACAGCAGATGCCCGCCGAACTCCTCGTAGTGCTCCACATAGTGGCGCATCACATTGAAAAGGGTGGCTTTTTCGATCTCGTAGAGCCGGTCGTACTTGCGGGCGATCTCCAGCACATCCAGCGGGGACATGTTGATGCCGCCGCTGGTGCGCATGAGCGCTTCGTATGCGTACACATTGCCGGTGCGGGCATCCACGATGGGCTGGAAGTGGTAGGTGAAGAGATTCTTCTCCACCAGCAGGTTGAAGGCGCTGTAGTAATCCTCCGCAGAGTGCTCTGCCTTGACCACAAGCCCCTCGCCGCTGCGCATGCGGTTGAGGTACATCTCGCCCACTGCGTACTTGACGAAGGATTCCAAAGAGCCGCTCCAGCCGGGATCGATGATGCTGTAGCCGTTGTTGACCTCCAGATAATAGGCCTTCTGACTCTTGCCGTTAAAGGCAGATACCTTGGAGGAGAACAGTGCAGCGCACTGGCTGACAGACTCCTCGATGCCGGTATTCCCCTCAAAGCTGTTGATGACCACAAACTCGTTATCGGCAATATGGGCGATGTAGCTGTCCTCCGGATGAGACTCCCTGAGCGCATTGCCGATAAAGGTGAGCAGTTCCTCCACATCCCGAATACCGTAATGCTCGTAGATGTAGGAATACTTGGGAATGGCGTATACGGAGATAGCCATGGCATGGTTGCGGTTATCCACCTTTTCGGAGAAGGCTTCGAACCACTGCTGGGCACCCTTTACGTTGGGCAGACCGGAGATGGGGTCGGTAAGCATGGCGTTTTCCAGACCGATGCGCATATTGTGCTGCCTGCACTCGTTGAGTGCGGCGTTGATGGCGATATTGATGGTCTTGAGCACCCGCTTGATCTTCTGGTTGCAGTAGACGAAATCGTTGGTTTTTACGGCGTAGTAGCCGCAGGACTGCCTGCCTGCGTAAATGGCGCTGATCACGTAGAGCGTATCATCCTGTGCCCACTGGTAGAGACCGGGCACAAGGGTGGAGCGGTCGATCTGCGTGGTATCGCCGGGCTTCTCGGCCAGATTGGCAGCAGGGATCACCAACAGGTTTTCAACGCCGTGCTGCTCCTGTTCCAGCGAAAAA
>JAZQHO010000238.1:0-3791 GCA_045540635.1 Candidatus Limiplasma sp. | reverse complement strand
CATGGCTACGATCCGACTTCCACAGCGAACAGCAGGGGATTGCTGGGATCCAAGCGGGCGTGGAGCTGTTCCAGCGCGGCATAGACAGCCTGAATATCGGCAGGATCCTTGACGGCATAGCCGGTCAGATGGCCGCCGCCCATCATCAGGGGGAAGTCGTAGAGCTTTTCCAGCTGATCCCGCTTCTCGTGGAGGGGCTCCACCACGCTGTGCATGGGATCATCCAGCAGCATCAGCACATGGCTGGTCTCCAGCAGGGCATCCTTGCGCACCTGCACCCGGGGCGGGATGCGGCTCTCGATGGTCTCCTCGGTGGCGCGTACAAGGCTCTTGGAGCCCTTGTGGTAGTCGTAGCACTCCAGATCGATCACCGCCACCAGACCAAGGCGTGCGCCGGTCTGAGTGGTACGCTCCGTCAAAATGAAGCCCTGCCAAGGGGTAGGCTCCACAGCGCCGGTGGCGATGGCATTCTGCATGGCCTGCTGGATCTGGGGGATGCGCTGGGCAGACTCGCTGAGCCAGCACTCCGGCAGAATAAAGCGGAGGGTGGAGGGCTGGCTGCCCACCAGCAGATCCGCCTGCTGCCAGTAGGCAGGCTGGGAGGTGTACTGGTCGCAGGCCACGCAGGCCCAGGCGTTCAGATTGGTGCCCTCGGCAGGCATGAGCCACTGGGCGGGATAGATGACGGGATTGTTCATGGGAGTAGGCCTCCTTACGGTTGTTGATTGAGGGGGGATGCATCGCCTGCTCACTGGGCGGGGCGGTGGCGGAAGATGAGCACCAGATTGATGGGTGTTTCCTGCGAGATTTTGGTGGGGGACATGGTAGACAGGGTCAGCAGCCGGTCTCCGGGCCGCACATCGGTAGGCAGAGCGTACAGGCGGCGCTGGTATACCTGCTCCATATAGCTCATCATCTCTTCGTCGGTGGCGAAGGTGGGGTGGCTGGAATAGTTGAAGAAGAAGGGACTGCTGGGATCCGCCGAGGCTTCAAACACCGCTACCAGCTCGTAGATCACCTTTTCGTATATGGTGGTAACGTAGGCGGTGGATGCACGAAGGGCGAAGTCGCTCGTCTTGTACTGCCACAGGCTGTGGAAGGTTTCGCCCTCGTATTCATCGGAGGCGCGCAGGTGCAGGTTCTCCGGCGGGGTAGCCAGCGTGCAGGCGGCATCGATGAACACCGCGCCGCCCTCCTCGGGCGAGTTTCGGTAGTTGTGGTTCAGGTAGTAGGTATTGATCTTCTCGTGCTGCACCAGCCACTCATCCACCACGGGCGGCGCGCTTTCGGCTGCGGCGGACGCATCGGGCTGACAGGGGATCACCAGCCGACCCAGCACGTGGGCGAAGTCCTTGTGGATCTCTTCGAAATCCGGCAGGATGTTGCGCAGCTCGTTGGCAACATATTTGGTCTGTTTGGTACGCAGGGCGGCTGTGGTCTGCGGCTGCTGCTCGGAGGGCTGGGCATCGTTCCGGGGCAGGGGTGTGAGCACGGGGGTGCGGTTGCCGATACCGGCGGGCGCGAAGGTGGAGCCGTCGGTGTGCAGAACCACCACTTCACCCAGCTGCTGGACGCTCTTGCCGTTGCTGTCGGTGAACTGCTGATTGAATTTGAACCAGTCCTCGGTGTTCTGCACGTAGCCCATGATCATTCTGCCGCCCATGATGAGAACGAATATGACGATGCACAGCAGAAGGAACAGAAACAGCACGCGCACGGGGTTGACGGGCGGCTTTTCCTGAGCGGGCGGTTCGGGGAGCGGTATAACGGTGGGGCTGGTCAACGGTTCGGTGTACATGTGGTGCAGCCATCCGGTATCCTGCCCGATATCCGGCGCAGCGGGCTGCTCCGGCGGGGATGCCTCCGGCTCCGGCTGGGGCGGCGCAGGCAGTGGATCCACTTTGTTGTGGCTGCCGGTGTGGAAGGCGCTTACCGTCTCGCGGGGCAGAACGCCACGGTCGGGGATGGGCATTTCGCCTGCATCGTAGCTGCTGGTGCCGAAGGAGGGCGTACTGTCGGAATGCTGGACGGGGGTCTCCCGGAACTCTGCGGGCGGGAAAACATCGCCGTAGGGTACATCCGTCGGCAGCGGCGGGAAAAGATCCTGTCCAAAGGGAAAAAGAGGCGACATATCCGGGAAGGCGGGCGGCTGCGCGGCGGCTTCGGTCTCCGCTGGGCTGACCGGCTCCGCTGCAGGGGAAGGGGCAGGGGTGAAGGCATCCTCTTCCCAGACGGGTTCTCCCTCCAGCTGCATGCTGGTGCCGGGGAAGGGCTCATCGCTGCTCTGCCCGGCAAAGGCGGCAGCGAAGGGATTGTCGGTCTGCTCCGGCAGAAGGGGCTCGAACGCCTGTACAGCTTCCTGCGGCACAGAGGGCAGCTCCGCTTCCGGAACGGAGGCATGGCAGGGATCGCTGCTCTCCGGCACAAAATCTCCCGGGTCGGATACAGGGACGGTGGGCTCGCCGGGTTGGAATACGGCTGCATAGGGGTTGCGCCCCGCATCGCTTTCGGGTTTTGCGAAAACGGCGGTGTCAGCCGCAGAGGGTGTATCCACATAGGGCACATTGGGGTCGTCCGGAGCGGGGCCGGGCAACAGGGTGCCCCCGACGCTTTCGTTCATAAGGAAGAGCTGCCGGTAATGATGGCTGTCTGTTGTTGCGCTCTCCTGAACAGGTCGTACGGTTCCGGCATCCGTTTCGCCAGCAGGGGTCTGGTTCTGCGGCCGGGCAGAGGGGGTCTCAGCCTTTGTATCTTCTGCGACGGCCGCCGGGACAAAAGGGTCGCTGTTACCTGCCTGTTCGTTTGCAGACGCGGCCGCCTGTTCTTCCTTTGCGGGTTTACCGGGATTGTAGCGGCGGCGGTTGGCAGACAGCGCATCCTTGTCCAGCGAGGCGGGATGCAGACCGCTGGTGTTCTTTTCATACCTGCGGCGGATCTGCTTGGCAGACTGCTGCTGGGGAGTCTCCACAGGGGTGGTTTCGGCAGCTGCGGCGGGTTCCGGCACCTGCTGCTGAGGGGTCTCCGCAGGGGTGGTTTCGGCAGCTGCTGCGGGTTCCGGCACCTGCTGCTGGGGGGTCTCCGCAGAGGTGGTTTCGGCTGCTGCTGCGGGTTCCGGCACCTGCTGCTGAGGGTTCTCCGCAGGGGTGGTTTCGGCTGCTGCGGCGGGTTCCGGCATCTGCTGCTGGGGGGTCTCCGCAGAGGTGGTTTCGGCAGCTGCGGCAGGTACGGTGTTTTCTGTCACGGCAGGTTTCCGGGTCAGTGAGCCGGGCCCGTGCATGTGCTTTGCTTTTTCCAAATAGGGAGGAATGCCCAATACACTCTGCTGCGTCTGAGCGGTCTTAACGGCTGCCTTCTTGTTGAGCTCCTGAATAAAATCGGGCAGTTCAGTCACGCCGTCTGTTGCAGGCATTTCGGTGGAGGATTTGTCGAAAAAGGACATGTCCTCCTTCCAGTCGCCCCCCTCCAGCTGACGCACGACCTCCAGCATGGGGTCAACAGGCTGCACGGCGGGGTCAACAGGCTGCACGGCGGGGTCAACAGGCTGCACGGCGGGATCAACGGGCTGCATAGCGCCGCTGTTCTGTGCAGGCCACGGCTGCATGGAGGGATCAACGGGCTGCATAGCACCGCTGTTCTGTGCAGGCCACGGCTGCATGGAGGGATCAACGGGCTGCATAGCGCCGCTGTTCTGTGCAGGCCACGGCTGCATGGAGGGATCAACGGGCTGCATAGCGCCGCGGATCTGAGCGGGCCACGGCTGCATGGAGGGGTCGGCGTGCTGCATAGCACCG
>JAZQHO010000237.1:0-18271 GCA_045540635.1 Candidatus Limiplasma sp. | reverse complement strand
CAGCTTTGCACTGCATGCCGGGCACTACGGTGCCAAAGAGGTGATCGGCGTGGACATCAGTCAATACGCCTGCGATTGCGCCACCGAGAACGCAAGGCTGAACGGGCTGGAGGATCGTGTGCGCTTCGAATGTGCCAACGCTTTCGACTATCTGCGTACCGCACAGGAAAATCATGAGCAGTTCGATGTGGTCATACTGGATCCCCCCGCTTTTACCAAGACACGTTCGGCAGTGGAAGGTGCTCTCCGCGGCTATAAGGAGATCAACCTGCGGGGCATGAAGCTGGTGAGGGACGGCGGCTATCTGGTCACATGTTCCTGCAGCCAGCACGTAACACCTCTCCTCTTCCACCAGATGCTGCTGGATGCACAGAAGGATGCCCGCGTGCAGCTGCGGCAGGTGGAATGGCGCACGCAGGGCAAGGATCACCCCATTCTGTTTTCCTCGCCCGAGACCGAATACCTGAAGTGTGCGATCTTCCAAGTTTTCAAATAAGGAGGCTCTTCCATGGCAACGCCCCGTACCTTTGGCATTCTGGCCCATGTAGACGCAGACAAGACTACCCTTTCCGAGCAAATCCTGTTCCACACGGGCGCTTTGCGCACCCCGGGGCGGGTGGATCATGGCAACACAACGCTGGATACGGATGCCATCGAGCGTGACCGGGGTATCACCGTGTTTTCCAATCAGGCATGGTTCACTCATCGGGAGCGGAGCTACACCCTCATCGATACCCCCGGCCACATCGACTTTGCAGCCGAGGCCGAGCGCGTGCTGCCAGCGTTGGATATGGCAGTGTTGGTGATCGACGGCAGTTCCGAACTGGATGCCCATACAGAGGCACTGTACCGGCTGTTGGCAGAAGATTATCGCCTGCCAGTGATCATTTTTCTCAACAAGACCGACCTTGTAGGCTTCGATCAGGAGCGCATCTTTTCCCAGATCCGCCGCAGACTGACGGAGAGGATCGTGCCAGTCGCAGACAGCGAACCCGACCCCGAGCAACTGGCTGTGCTGGATGATGAATTTCTGGAAAGCTATCTGGAGAGCAGCGCCACCGCAGCCTTTGCCCGGGAAGTGTTGAAAAAGCTGACCGGCAAAGCTGTGCCTGTCCTGAAGGGGGCTGCCCTTTCCGGTGCAGGCATCGATCAGCTGCTGGATCTGCTTTCGCTCACCGCAGAAGGGCTGGATGATCAGCAGACCGGCTTCGATGCTGCCGCTGCTTTCCGGGCGAGGGTCTATCAGGTACGCTACGACCAAGACGGCGAGCGGGTGGTCTATCTGCGGCTGCTGGACGGTGTTCTGAAGCCGAGAGATGCCTTCCGTTTCAACTACGGCACAGAGAAGGTGCATCAGATACGCAGGTACCGGGGCAGTAACTACACCACCTTGGAGGAAGCCCTGCCGGGTGATGCTGTGGGCGTTACCGGCCTTTCCGAACCCCGCTGTGGCGATCTGATCATCGGTGATGGGCTGGATAAAGAAGCCACAGCGCTTTCCCGGCGCTTCCAGCCCGTGCTGGCGGTACAGGTGCAGCCGCCAGCGGGTGTTGCCCCCAGCCAGTTGCTGGAAAAGCTGCGTATTCTGGAAGATGAGGAGCCTGCTCTCAATGTGCAGTGGGATGCCGCTCATGGTGTATCGCTCGTGCAGGTGATGGGCGAAGTACAGATGGAAGTGCTCACCCAGCTGCTGCTGGATCGGTACGGCATGGCTGTAACGCTTCTGCCTCCGCAGGTTCTTTATAAAGAGACAGTTGCCGCCCCTGTTGTGGGCTGCGGCCACTACGAACCCCTCCGCCACTATGCCGAAGCGCATCTGCGGCTGAGCCCGGGCAAGCGCGGGGAAGGCATCACCTTCGAAAGCCGCTGCCATGTGGATGATCTGCACATCTCCTTCCAGTCCCTGATCCGCTCGCATGTGTTTGAACGGGTGCATCCCGGCGTGCTGACCGGCTCGCCTCTGACCGATGTACACGTAGAGCTGCTTTCCGGTCGCGCCCACCTGAAGCATACCGAAGGCGGGGATTTCCGTGAATCCACCTACCGCGCCATCCGACAGGGGTTGATGAAAGGCCGGTGTGTGCTGCTGGAGCCCTTCTACCGTTTTGACCTGATCCTGCCTGCCGATTGTCTGGGCCGTGCCATGACCGATATCCTCTCTCGCCACGGCACTCATGAGGCACCTGACCTTCAGGGCGAGACCGTTCGTCTGAGCGGCAGAGGCCCGGTGAGTGCATTTCTGGATTACCCCACGCAGGTGCGTGCTTACAGCCATGGCAAAGGCAGCATCCTGTTCCAGCCCGACGGCTATGATCTCTGCCACGATCCTGATGATGTGATCGCCAGGATGGGATACGACTGCGGCGCAGACGTAAAAAACCCCACAGGCAGCGTTTTCTGCTCCCATGGGGCCGGTTTCTATGTCAATTGGGATGAGGCAGACAGCTATATGCACCTGCCAGTGGAAAATCCCTGAGCCTTACCGGCTGCCGTCATGCACCGCCTCTGCGCCGAACAAAAACCATCGGGACAGAATGTGCAGACTGTGCCATTGCAATCGGGCCTGCTCAACAGACGCAGGCTGCTGCGCCTCTCCTGCCAGCGAAAGACACAGCCGTGGAAACAGTACACACCACCAGTTCTGTCCTTCTCCCTTACCAAGGGTGATGCGCAGAGCACGGTATTCGCCTGCCGGCAGGACGACCTCGCCATACTGTTTTTCAGGCAGCAGGAGACAGCCCACTTCCGCCGTGACCGCCCCCGAAAAACCGCAGGCTTTCGCTTTTTCCGCTGCAACTTGCAGCATCCCTTCCCGGTTTTCCAAAAGCCACGCATACGCGCTGTCGGCATCCCGGATGCCCGCTGCAGCCAATTGTCTGCCATAAGTGGCCAGTATCGCATCCCGTACCGCAAGCTTAACAGCCTGTGCCTGCGGCGTATCATTCTCTGCAAGAATATGCAGACGGATCACTTCGCCCTGCATGTACGCTGCCTCAAGGCGCTCCTCATCAGCTGTAAGCCCCAGGGCACGCAGCGGCAGCAACAGCACAAGCAGCAGCAAAACGATCCACAACGTCAGCAATAACCATGCATCTGCCGCACGGCGCTTGTTAAGCAGCTTAACCCAATACTTCATGGCATCCCTCCGCAGTCAGTATGTCCTGTTCGGCTTGAGGGCATGCAGCCGTATTCTTGAAACACAGAAAGCGACGCTTCAAACATTTCCGGTTGTACAGACCCCAAAAACGTGTAAGATAGAAAATGCGGAAGCCTGTATTCCGCTCCCGCACCTACAGAACTGAGGAGGTCTTTTTCTTGTTCTATTTTGATTGGACGATGCTTCTGGTCTTGCCCGGTCTTCTGCTGGGACTGTGGGCACAGTTCCGGGTCAAATCCGCTTTTGCCAAATACAGCCGTGTGCGCAGCCAAAGAGGAATGAGTGCAGAGGAAGTTTCCCGCAGACTGCTGGAGCGCACCGGCAACAGCAGCGTCACCATCACCGGCACTGCCGGCTCGCTGACCGACCACTACGACCCATCCAGCAATACTCTGCGACTGAGCCAAAGCGTGCTGGGCAACAGCAGCATTGCCGCCATCGGTGTAGCTGCGCATGAATGCGGACATGCCATGCAGCAGTATGATGGCTACCTGCCGCTGAAACTGCGCACTGCCATCGTGCCGGTGGTCAATTTGGGCAGCAGCCTGTATTTTCCCATCTTTATGGCCGGCATCCTGTTCAGCTGGGAGCCGTTGATGCAGATCGGCATCCTGTGCTTTGCGCTTTCGTTGGTGTTCTCACTGATCACCCTGCCGGTAGAGTTCAACGCCAGCAAGCGGGCACTTGCCATGCTGGAGGAGGGCGGCTATCTGAGCCGCGATGAGCTGAGTGGAGCCCGCAGCGTGCTCAACGCCGCCGCCATGACCTATGTAGCTGCTGTGGTATCCAGTCTGCTGCAACTGCTCAGACTTTTGTTGATCGCCCGTTCGAACAGCGACGACTGATACACAAACGAAAGGAGGCTGCCGCCGTGGAGAAAGCATTCCGCATTTCCGTCCGCGAGCTGGTAGCCTTCTGTTTTCCCCCGGAGGATATCACGCCCGGCGGCACACTGGGGGATATGCTGCTTGGCGGAGCGGCCCACCGGGCAGCGCAGAAGAAGCGCGAAGGCGAGATCGAAAAGAGCCTGAACCATACGTTTGAACTGGAAGGCTGTTCCCTCGAACTGTTCGGGCGCATGGATGCCTACACAGACGGGGATATCCCCCTCGTTGAAGAAATGAAGCATTGCCGCACGGTTCCCGGCAGCGTTTACCCCGAGCACAGAGCGCAAGCCGTCTGTTATGCAGCCATGGTGGCTCTGCAAAAGCCCTGCCATCAGATCTGCATCTGCATCAGCTACCTGTCGGCGGAGGGGGATCTTTTATTCAGCTTTCAGGAAACGCTTGCCGCAAATGCTGCCGTTGCGGAGTTGCAGGGCTGGCTGCACATCTACCTCGCCTTTGCATTGCAGGAGGAAGCTCACAAAGAAAAACGGAATGCCTCTCTGAAAGCATTGGCTTTCCCTTTTCCTGCCTACCGGAGCGGGCAGCGGGAGCTGGCACGGCAAGTTTATACCGCCATCAGCCGCAAACGCCGTCTGTTTGCCAGCCTGCCCACCGGCACAGGTAAAAGCGCAGCAGTGCTGTTTCCTGCCCTGAAGGCACTGGGCGAAGGTAAGACCGGACGGATCCTGTACCTGACGGCACGGAACACCGCACGCCAGAGTCCGTTGGATGCACTGGAAAGAATGCAGGCACAGGGCATGCATGCCCGCATCTCTGTGCTTACAGCCAAAGAAAAGCTCTGCCCGGCACCGGCACGCTGCCATCCCGATGATTGCTCCCGCGCCTCGGGGCATTACTTGCGCGAGCGTGATGCTGTGGCACAGCTACTTGCTCAGGGCGGCCTCTGGAACGATGAAGTGATCGTCAATACAGCGGAGACCTTTCATCTCTGTCCTTTTGAGCTGGCGCTGACCCTGACCGGGCTTGCGGATATCACGCTGATGGATCTGAACTACGCTTTCGATCCCTTTGCCCAGCTGAAACGCCTTTTCCGCGAACGGCGTGATATGACGCTTCTGGTGGATGAGGCACACCACACGGTGGAAAGGGTACGGGAATCGCTCACAGGCGAACTGGACAGCGGCTTTTTCAAGGAGCACCGCACTGCTGTCGGCAAGGTGCTGGGGCGGAAGCATCCCTATTATAAAGCGCTCTCTGCCCTGCTGACAGCATTGCGCTCCCATCCGGCACAGGAGGGCGGCGAATGGTGTGAGAAGGACCTGCCCGAGGGGCTGTGTGCCCTTGTGGAGACTGTTCAACAGGAAGCAACAGCGCTCCTTTCTGTGCCAAAGGGTATATCTTTGCCGGATGTTTTTCAGCTTCTGCGCATCTGCATGCCGTTTCTGTACGCCGCCGGAAAACTGGCATACGGGGATCATGCCATTCTGTGGAGTGCGCGTGGAAAGGAACGTACTGTTTGCCTGTATTGTCTTTCTCCAGCAGACGAGATCGCAAGGATCACCGGTCAGCAGAGCGGTACTGTTTTCTTTTCCGCCACCCTCTCCCCGCTAGGCAGCATGAAGCAGCTGCTGGGCGGCGAGGAGGAGGATGCCTGCTTCTCTCTGCCATCGCCCTTCCCGCCGGAAAACCTGCGGGTCTATATGCGCAGCCTCTCCACACGTTACAACCACCGTGCAGATACCGCCGAAGCCATTGCGCAGCTCATTGCGGAGATGGTCAACAGCAAAGCGGGCAACTACATTGTCTTTTTTCCCAGCTATGCTTATCTGCGGCTGGTACGCCTGCAACTCAACGAAGCGCTTCTGCCGCCGCTATGGGTGCAGGAGCCGCAGATGGAAGAGGCAGACAGGGAAGCTTTCTTCCGTCTTTTTCAAGACGGTACACCCCATCTTGCGCTTTGCGTGTTGGGCGGGCTTTTCAGCGAAGGCATCGATCTGCCCGGCGACAGATTGATCGGTGCCATGGTGGTTGGCGTAGGGCTGCCAACGCCCTCCCAGAAGCAAACTGCCATCCAGTGCCGCTACGAAGAGCTTTTTGGTAACGGTTTCCACTATGCCTGCCGTATTCCCGGCATGCAAAAGGTGTTGCAGGCCGGCGGGCGGATCATCCGTTCGGAACAGGATACCGGGGTACTGGTGCTGGTGGACGACCGCTATATGACCCCGCCTTACCGGGCGCTGCTGCCAGACCACTGGCACATCTCAGCGGAAGCTTCCATCCGGCATCCCGAATCTAAACACGCAAAGGAGAACGACCCATGACTTCTTTTTGGAAAAAGCTTCTGTGCCTTGCAGCCGTCACCTTGACGCCCGCTGTGCTTTGTGGCTGCGAGCAGGCTGCACCGGCCCACGGCATCTGCTACCGCATCACAGGCGGTAAAAACCCGATGGTGATCCTTGGTTCCATCCATGTTGGCAGTCCGGAAATGGAACCCTACGGAGTCCATATCCAGAACGCCATGGAGGCAGCGGACATCTTTGTTTTTGAATGCGACAGCGATGATCCAGAAGCCGCGTTGCTATCCCAGCAGCTGATGGCCTACAGTGACGATGAGCTGAAAAACCACCTGACCCCGGAGGGCTGGCAGCTGGTGGAGGAAGCCTGTCAAAAGGCCGGCCTCCGTTCTGCGGATATGAATCGCTACAAGCCATGGGCAGTTACCAGTATGTTTACCACACGCGCCGCAGCCAACGAAATGGGCGCACGAAACAGCCGCCACGCCGCCTCTTTGGGGGTGGAGGAGGTCGTGGAAAAGGCTTCCGGTGGCAAAGAGATCGCTTATCTGGAAACAGCTGCTGCACAGCTGCTGCTGATGGAAAACTTCAGTGATGAGCTGGAGGAGGCGCTTCTCAAGCAAAGCTGCGAAGCGCTGTTGGAGCCTAAGGAGAACACGCAGCTTGCCAACTGGCCCCGTTGGTGGCGGGAAGGCAATGCACAGGCTTTTGCCGAGGAGTACCTGAATGACAAGAGCCTGCCGGAAGCGCTTATCAAGGAGTACCACAATGCACTGGTCACGACCCGCAACAGCAACATGACCGAAGCACTGCGCAGCATGCTGGAGGCTGAGGAGCCGCATACCTATTTCGTTACCGTAGGGCTGATGCATCTGGTACTGCCCGGCGACAGCATCCTTTCTGCGCTGGAGAGCCTTGGCTATACCGTAGAGCAGCTGTTTGCACCCGACCTGTAAAGCAGCATACGTAAAGCGAACCCCCTGCCTGCGGGCAGGGGGTTCGCTTTGCACAGAAAGCTTATTCTTCTTTTTTTACAATGCCGCCGATGTTCTCCACCGTTGTGACCACCGCACCGGCAATAATGGTAAGGTAGTAGGTAAAGAATCGCCAGATGAGCAAGGCAACAAACAGGGTCGCATCCGGGAAAAGACCGCTGAAGAACAGCGCAAAGCCGCCTTCCTGCGCACCGGATGCGCCCGGCAGCGGTGTATAGCTGGCGCTGATGTACAGCAGTGTGCCCACAGTGATCAGCTCAATAACTGATACGCCGCCAAGCCCCATCGCCCGATGGATGCAGACGGGCACCATCATCAGCGCACCCAGCTGCACAAGGGCAATCAGGATCTGCACCAGAAGATCTTCGGGGTGCTTCAAAAGAGAACGGAAGCTCTCCAAAAAGCTGGTGCAGTGGTTGGTCCACTTTTCGCGGGAGGCATCGGGATCTTTACAGATACGGAGCTTAACCCCCACAGCGATGCATTTGTTGATGACCCACATCACCGCTCGGCGGTTGATGGCCATCAGCACCACACCGCTGATGGAAAAGCAGTTGACCACATAACCCAGCATTACCATCCAGCGGATGCCCTGCGTATGTTCCGCCACAAAGCTGCGGTGAGCGAACCAAAGAACCGCGCCGGTGATCAGCAACACAGCCTGAAAGACCACGAATTTGATCGCCAGGGCGGAGCCGCTGTAGCCAATGGGCACCTTCTTTTTGCTGAGCACATACATCTCCATGGGCTGGCCGCCTGAAGCACCGGGCGTGATGTTGCAATAGTACAGCCCCACGATGGCGGCATGCAGACTGTCGATCAGACGTAGCTTGTAGCCCTGCCGGCGGAGGTAACAGTGCACACTCAGAGCATCGGTAAGCAGGTAAACAAACCAACACCCAAAGCACGCCAAAAAACTGACGGGGCTGAAGCCCTTCAACGCCACAAGGAGATCATCCAGTTCGTTGCCGCTGAGGCCAATGTAGAGAACGATGCCGAGAGTAAGCAGCAAAAAGAGGAAATTCAGCAGCTTGCGGGTTCCAGCCTTCATAGCACACCTCATAAAGATTTGATATTTACAGTGTAGCACAGATATACCTGTTATTCAAATGAAGATATGATTAGAATTTACACTCAATAACGATTGGTGTATATTACCGGCGCTTTTACTGTTTTAACCTTGATTCTCAATAGGCGGATATGGTAAAATATCATTTGATTATCGGATAAAAAGGTGTTTTTTGATCCCTTTCCCCGAACAAGCCGAGGAGGAGGTTCCACAGGCTATGCGAAAATGGTTATTTGCTGCGCTGACAGCCGTTCTGCTTCTGTTCGCTTTCAGCGCCAATGCCGAGGTATATATTCTGGACAAAATCTACAGCACCATTGATATCCCGGACACCTATTCCGTTGTTTTAACGCCCGAAAATCTGGATCTTTATGCCACGTGGCTGGAAAGCCATGGCACCGGTGCCGAGGAGCTGCAGGCCGATTTTGCAAAGCGTGGCGTTCTGCTGCAATGCTGGGCAGAGGACAGGGTAACTTGTCTGGAGGTAACAGCTGTGCAGAACACCCATACCCTCAGCGTATTTGATGTAAACCGTCAGAATGAGGATATGCGTGCCACCTACCGTCTCAGCCACTATCCCCGCAACGAATACATGGGCGAGGGTTACGATTTTTCCTCCTCCAGCTGGACAAAGCTGGACGGCGACCGTTTTCTGGCACTCAAGTATATCCGTCGGGACGGTGGAGAGGTGCTGAACCGCGGCTTCATGCGCCGCACCATCTACAATGGTTACGAGATCACTTTCGATTTGCAGGTATACGGGCGCTCTGCCACCGACAAAGATAACAACGCACTCAACAAGGTATGGAAAACCCTGACCTTTGTAGAAACCCTGCCGCTGCCCGCTATTGCCAGTGCAAAGATCAACCTTACCGCCACCCCGCCGGAAGAGACCAACCAGAAGGAATTTCACATCAAAGGTACAGCAGCTCCCGGCGTTTCCTTTATCGCCGTGCTGATGGGCATGAGCTACGATGGCTCCATCCTCTACGAAGAGACAGCGGATAAGACCGGTAAATTTGATATCCCCATCGAGCTGCCAAAGGAAGGCGTGTTCCTGATCACCTTCTTTGCTGAGTATGAGGGAGAAGAGCTACTGGAGCTTGCGTACCCGGTCACTTATCAGCGCACTTTACTGATGGTGAATATGGATGCTCCTGTGCCCACTGAGCTTTCCGGAGATGATCTGGTGATCACCGGCGATTCTGTTGCAGGCTCCGAGATCCAGATCTTTCTGGACGGCGAATCCCAAGGCAACAAGCGTGTGACCGGCGAAGGCCGTTTCAAGCTGACGCTGAAGGTAGAAGAAGAAGGCCCCCACGAGCTGGTGCTGGTGTTCTCCAAAAAGGGCCTCACCAGCCGCAGACTCATCTATACCATCAACCGCAAATGGACGGACGAAGATATGCTCAATTATCTGAAGAAGCATTCCGTCAAGCCCACCTATGCCAATATGCTCAAAAAGTCTGCCGACTATGAAGGCAGCATCGTCGGCTCCAAGGCCTATATACTGGATGTGAGCCAAAGCGGCGATGAATGGCTGATCCGCATGGCGCTTGCCAAGGACAAGGGCGAATACAAAAACCCTATTCTGGTATTTGCAAACGAGGAGCCTTCCTTTGCCATCGGCGACAGAGTGATGATGTACGGTACCTACAGCGGTCTTTCCATTAGCGTTAGTGGCGACGAAAACGAGAATACCGCCGAGGAAAACCTGCCCTGCTTCGATCTTCTGCTCTTTGCTTCGCTGGAGTAAAGCCACCGTGGAGGGATGCCTGTGAGACCCACTTCGGAAACCGAAGCCATTCTTACCGAACGTTTCGGCACGGATAGCCTGATCGCTCTTGCCACGTGCACAGACAACATTCCATCGGTGCGTACGGTGGATGCGTTTTATCAGGATGGCGCTTTCTACGTTCTTACCCATGCCCTTTCCGGCAAAATGCAGCAGCTTGCCAAAAACCCTGTCTGCGCCATCTCAGGCGACTGGTTCACAGCCCACGGCATCGGTGAAGATCTGGGCTGGTTCTGCAAGCCGGAAAATAAAGCGATCGCAGAGAGGATGCGCACCCTTTTTGCCGCATGGATCGATAACGGCCACAACGATTTCGGAGACGAAAACACCTGCATCCTGCGCATTCGTTTGACGGATGCGGTGCTGATGCACAATGGTACCAGATACCTGCTGGAATACGAATAAGCCTGCCATGCTGGCAGAAAGCATCACCGCCCGGTGTCCTTTTACAGACACCGGGCGGTGATTTGTTATACCGGGGACAGGATCAGTCGCCCAGACAGATGCCCATATCGCGGGCAGTGGCTACAACGGCGTTGTCCTTTTCAACGGGCTTGGGCACACCGGCGATATCGCTCAGCTTATTGTGAGTAATCTGGTTGCCCTTGAGGGCTACGGTAACACCGTAGATCTCATCGCGGATCAGCTGGGCGGCGTGCACGCCAAACTGGGTGGACAGCACACGATCATATGCGCTGGGGCTGCCGCCGCGCTGGATGTGACCGGGCACCACATGGCGGGCTTCCACGCCAACCATCTGCTGCAGCTCGGAAGCGATGCGCTTGCTGATGCAATCGTAGGGCAGGGTGGCACGGTAGGCCTCCCGCTCCTTCTTCTTCATCTTGGCTTCTTCCTTGCTCATAGCGCCTTCTGCAACAGCGATGATGGAGAATGCTTTCTTGCTGTTGGCACGGGCTTCGACGGTCTGGGCTACCTTCTTGATGTCGTAGGGGATCTCGGGCAGCAGGATCACGTCTGCGCCGCCGGCAACGCCGGAATACAGCGTGAGCCAGCCTGCCTTGTTGCCCATGATCTCAATGACCATGCAGCGGCCGTGGCTGGTGGCGGTGGTGTGGATGCGGTCGATCACTTCGGTGGCGATATCCACTGCGGTATGGAAGCCGAAGGTAAAATCGGTGCCGAAGATATCATTATCGATGGTCTTGGGCAGGCCGATCACATTGAGACCTTCTTCGCTGAGCAGGTTGGCGGTCTTGTGGGTACCGTTGCCGCCGAGGGTGACAAGGCAATCCAGTTTGAGATCCTTGTAGGTTTTCTTCATGGCGGCTACTTTATCCACGCCGTCGGCTTCTACAACGCGCATGTTGCGGAAGGGGCGGCGGCTGGTGCCGAGAATGGTGCCGCCCAGCGTAAGGATGCCGGAGAACTGCTTCTTGCTCATCTCCTGGTATTCGCCGTCGATCAGGCCGCCGTAGCCGTTGCGGATGCCGATGATCTCTGCGTCAAAAAGCTCGTAGGCAGCGCGGGCAACACCGCGGATCGCAGCGTTCAGACCCGGGCAGTCGCCGCCGCTGGTGAGAATACCGATTTTTCTTTTCATAAGGATGACCTCCTTTTTGTTGCATTCATTATACCATCACGGCGCATCTCTTGGCAACGGTTGCTGAAAAAAAGCCGAATCCGTCGTATCGCCGCGCATGCTGTTGCCATTGACAACCCAGCCGGATTCGCAGATAATAGCCATGTAGAATGATCCCTGCGGCATCCTTGCGGCAGGCGGGAGGATAGACCATGAACTTTTTGCCCGTTTCCATGGCAGATATGAAAGCACGGGGCTGGGATGCGCCCGATTTTGTTTATGTTGTCGGCGAAGCCTATGTGGATCACCCTTCCTTCGGGCATGCCATCATCAGCCGGGTGCTGGAGCATGCGGGCTACCGCATTGCGATGCTGTGCCTGCCGGAGTACCACAATTGCGACGATTTTCGCCGTTTTGGCCGACCCAAGCTTGGTTTTCTGGTCTCCTCCGGCGTGATCGACAGTATGGTAAACCACTACACAGCCGCTAAAAAGCGTCGCAGCGAAGATGTATACGCCCCCGGCGGCAGAGCCGGTCTGCGTCCGGACAGAGCCGTTACCGTGTACTGCAACCGCATCCACGAGGCCTATCCGGGCATGCCGGTGCTCATCGGCGGTGTGGAGGCTTCCTTGCGCCGTTTTTCCCATTACGATTACTGGGACGACAAGGTGCGCCGCAGCGTGCTGGTGGACAGCGCCGCCACCCTGCTGATGTACGGCATGGGCGAAAAGACCATCGTAGACTGCTGCGACTGGGTTCGTCGAGGCATGCCTGCCCATGAGCTGATGCAGTTGAGCGGCATCTGCTATATGGCAAAGCAGCCGCCCAAGGGGGCTGTGGTCATTCCTGCACACGACGAGGTAGCAAGCGACCCCAAAGCCTATGCAAAAGCCTTTATGATGGAATACGGCGAGCAGGATCCCGTACGGGGCGGCGTGCTGTGCCAGATGCAGGACAGCCAGCGCTACCTTGTGCAGAACCCGCCAGCCATGCCGCTGACCACAAGTGAGTTGGATTCTGTCTACGATCTGCCCTTTACCCGCTGTGCACACCCCATGTACGACAAGCAGGGCGGTGTGCCTGCACTCAAGGAGGTACGTTTTTCCCTGAGCGCTGTGCGTGGCTGCTACGGTGCCTGCAACTTCTGTGCCCTCACCTTCCATCAGGGGCGGATCGTAACAGCCCGCAGTGAAAGCTCTCTGCTCAAGGAAGCCCGTCTGCTGACCACCTTCCCCGACTTTAAGGGCTACATACACGATGTGGGCGGGCCCACCGCCAACTTCCGTGCACCGGCTTGCGATAAACAGCTGAAGAGCGGTGCCTGCAAAAACCGCCAGTGTCTGTTCCCCTCCCCCTGCAAAAACCTGAAGGTGAGCCACCGGGATCTGTGTGCGCTTTTGGAGAAAATGCGTGCCCTGCCCAAGGTCAAGAAGGTATTCATCCGCTCCGGCATACGGTACGATTATGTGGTCGCCGACAAGGATCCCACATTCCTCAGGCAGTTGTGCAAGCACCATGTGAGCGGGCAGCTGAAGGTGGCACCGGAGCATGTGAGCCCCAATGTGCTTGCCAAGATGGGCAAACCCGGCAAAGAGGTATATGACCGCTTTGTACAAAAGTACGAGCAGACCAACAAGAATCTGGGCCTGAAGCAATACCTTGTTCCCTACCTGATGAGCAGCCATCCCGGCAGCACCCTCCACGATGCGGTGATGCTGGCAGAGTATCTGCGGGACATTGGGCACCAGCCGGAGCAAGTGCAGGACTTCTACCCCACTCCCGGCACCATGAGCACCTGCATGTACTACACCGGGCTGGATCCCCGGGATATGAGCCCGGTCTATGTGCCAAAGACAGCCCACGAAAAAGCCATGCAGCGTGCGCTGCTGCAATTCCGATCTCCCCGTAATTACGAGCTGGTGCGAGAAGCCCTGCGCTTGTGCGGACGCGAGGATCTGATCGGCTACGGCCCCCATGCACTGGTGCCGCCCGAAAGAGATGCTGCCAGCAGCAGCCGTAGCCCCCGCCGGGAGGGTGGACGGAATGAGCGCAGCGCAGGCAGAAAGCCTGCAAGTGCTGCCCAGCGCAGCGGCAGCAGGCAGCAAAACACCAAAAGCGGCACCGTTGCCGGAAATATGCGCAGCGGCAACAGAAGCGACCGGAGCCGCAGCAATGCCCGGGCGGGAAAGCCGGCGCAAAACCGCCGCGGACGCTGAGCATTCCCAACACAAAACGATCCCCGCAGAGTTCAGTACTCTGCGGGGATCGTTTGCACCGGTCAGCCGGCAGCCAGTTCATCAACGCCGAAGCTGTTGAGCAGATAAGTGTTGTACATGCTGTATTCGCTCATCAGGGTGGTCAGATACTTCAGCTGCGCCTGATAGACATGCTTATCGGTGACTACATATACATCAAAGACCGCATAACCGTCTGCAATGTAGGAAACCGCACCATAGAAGAGTTCTTCGTTCACATCCACCATTGCGCCGGACTTATCCTTGGTGGCGGCAGCAACATAAGCGGCCAGATCGCTGCCATCGGTGTTTTCACTGCGGCGTGCGAAGAAGGATACGCTGCCATCGGGAAGGACAGCAGACACGCCGTTCGCATCCTCTACCAGCAGATCATCGGTAAATACGGAGGGATACAGCAGCATAAAGCCCAAATTGGTATTTACATACTCCACCACGATACTTTCGGAGTAGTTCTGCATTTCCTCCTCCACGCTCAGCTCCAGACCGGTGGAGAAACCCATCAGCCTGAATCCGCCGTAAGCCTCTGCTTCGCTGCGGAAGGTAAAAATGGCACGATCCAGCCAGACCACCTGAGTAAATTCCTCATCAGCCAGCTGAGAGAGCGCCTTGGGAGCCATATACATCTCGCCAACGATCTGAAGAATGCCCTCCTCGCCGGTGGTATTGACGTTTACGGGCTTAAACCCAACATACTGCGTGCTGGGCTGGGCTGCGACCACGGTCTCGGTCTTGGGCAGCTGCGCTGCGAAGATGGTGGCGAGCAGCGCGGTCTGAGCGGCGGGATCGGTCATGGTGGCTTCGGTCACATTGAGCACGCCACGCTCCTGCGCCAGACGGATGAAGGAATCCACAAAGGTGATCTCCAGCATCCCTTCAGAATCCGGCACAATGAAGGCCATACCCGTAGCAGGATTAAGACCCGCTGCGCAGACCAGATCCATCAGGGGGAACAGCGCATCCACATCAGCGGCGGGTTCCGTTTGGGCGGCGAAGGCACCGCAGGTGGTAAGGCACAGAGCAAGCACAAGGGCTGCCAGCCGGCAGAACAGGTTCTTCTTCATATATGATTCCTCCTAAGCTTATGTATGGCTCCGGGTGGATACCAAAAAAACGAAACAGTCGGGGCAATTCATCCGCGGTGTGCAAGAAATGCCGCAGCAGAGATGGCAGCGATGTTCCCTTCCCCCACTGCTTTAGCGATCTGCAGCGGCTGTCCCGTACAGTCTCCGGCTGCAAACACGCCGGGAACATTGGTCTTCATCTCCCGATCAACGGGAATGAAGCTTCCCTCGGTTTTCAGATCTGCCAGCAGCATACCAAGGGGCATGGCTGCACGGAAGATGAAGATGCCATCGTATACATGCCCGCCCTGATCGGTGGTAAGCAGCAGACCGCTCTCGCCGCGGCTCAGGGACAGTGGCTTTTCGTGCCGAAGAACGGCCAGCTGCGGCAGCTCGTCTGTTTGGTGGGGCTTCAGGCAATAATAATCCATACTGCCTGCAAGCCCGGCAAGAAAGCGGCTCTCCTCCGCTCCCTGCGGCGTTGCGGAAAGCACTGCGATGCTCTTGCCCCGGTAGAACATGCCATCGCATGTGGCGCAATAGCTTACGCCCTGCCCCAAGAGTTCTTCCTCACCCGGCAGCAGCGTCGGTCGGGCGGCCCCCATGGCAAGCACAATGGCTCCGGCCTCCAGAATATCGTTTTCCACCAGCAGCATAAAACGGTCCTTCAGCGGCATGATCTGCCTGACCAGCCCGTTCTTCTCCTCTGCCCCCATCGCCAGTGCCTGATCCCGGAAGCATTTCAGCATATCCCTGCCGCTGATCTGCGGCAGACCCGGGTAGTTATCGATTCGCTCCGCTGTACGGAGCCAGCCGGTGTCCTTTTCCGGAGCGATCACAGTGGCAGTAAGACCACGCATGCGCGCCGTCATGGCACAGGACCAGCCTGCCGGCCCTTTACCGATGATCGCAATATCCGTCATACCGGAACACCTCCTTTTTTCCGTTTCAATGCTGGGTATAGTGTATCAAAATTGTTTCATGTTTGCAAGGTTTACGATACATTCTAAACACTTTTGACAAAGTTTATTTACTGTTCATTCTTTCAAGAACACTTGTTCGTATTCATGTTTTTATGATACAATACAAAAAACGCAGGGAGGTACGGTATGGCTGGATGGAATCCATGGCACGGCTGCAGGCGATACAGCATCGGTTGCCAACGCTGCTATATGTACAACCGGGATCGAAGCGTAGGCAGAGACCCGGAGGATGTACACAAAAATGCAGACTTCGATCTGCCCGTGCGTACCCGAAGAGACGGCAGCTATGTGATCCCCGCAGGAGAGACACTGAATACCTGCTTTACATCCGATTTTTTTCTGGATGCCGCAGACCCTTGGCGTGCAGAAGCGTGGGCTATGATGCGCAAGCGGCAGGATCTCCGCTTCTTCTTTATTACCAAGCGCATCCTCCGTGCTGCCGACTGTCTGCCGCCGGACTGGGGCGACGGGTATGAGAACGTATGCATCGGTGTTACCTGTGAAACGCAGGCCATCGCAGATGAACGTCTGCCTGCATTCCTTGCGCTGCCCGTAAAGCACAGACACATTATTCTGGAACCGATGCTGGAGGCTGTCAACGTGGAGAGGTATCTCCACGGCGTAGAACAGGTCTGTGTGGGAGGTGAAAGCGGCTATGGCGCACGTCTGATGCGCTACAGCTGGGCGCAGGATGTGCGGCAGCAATGCGACCGGCACGGTGTGGGCTTTTATTTTCACCAAACTGGCGGGTGCTTTGAAAAAGACGGCAGGCTGTACCGCATCCCACGGCGGCAGCAGGGCGCACAGGCGAAAAAATCCCGCCTCTCAACGGTGGCATATTGAGAAAGAGCTGTTGCCCATCGAAGGCAACAGCTCTTTGCATTTATTGATTTTCCTTCCAGCCGACAAGTACTGCAGAGCCCATACCGACCCGCACAACAGACAGGTGGCCGAAGCCACAGCTTTGCAGCAGGTCTTTGGCAGCCCGCAGAGTGAGTGCTTCCTCTTCGGGCAATGTCTCCCACAGCAGGGAGGAAAGCTTGCGCAGGAGCACAGACATTCCACGAAGCCCCAGCACCAACTGGCCGCCGGGCTTCAGTACACGTTTGCATTCCCGGAGCTGCTCCCCGAGTGCCTCGGCACTGCATTCAGCCGGATGCAGCAGCACTGTATCAAACGTTTCATTTTGCCATGGAATATCACCAATGGGAGCATAGACAAAATCGCCGCTGTACATACGGGCACGGGTCCTGCGTACCTCCTCCATCCGGTCGGATACACCGCAGACCTGGCATTCCATGTTCTGCAAAAGATATTCTGCGACCTGCCCGCTGCAAACATTGGCATCCAGCACTTTATCATCAGGATCAAAAACCGCACTGCGCAGCATGCTTTTTTCCAGCAGCCTCATATGCGGCTCTGCGGATGCCCATCTTTCGTGCAGACAGCCCTTATCGTGAACTCTGGTGGTCATTCCAAACCTCCTCTGCATGAAGAACATCTCCATGCAGAGGAATTATATCACATTTTCGAAATAAATGCACGCATTTTTGTAACAATTATTCACATTTAATTCTTAATGTGCAAAATAGGCCTTGGCAGCACCACGATTCAGCCACAGGAACAGCAGAGCATCCATACCGATGCAAAGCGTCATAACGACCACGAAGGAGAGGATCCAGCCAAGCCCGATCTGCAGGCACAGAACAAAGGCGCCAACCAGCAGAGCCACTGCCACAAGGGAGAGCAGCATGCAGATGAGGGCATTGGTGTTCTGCTTAACTGCCTCGGTCTCGGTCTTCCAGTTCAGGCGGGGACGGTATGCATCCATAATGACACTGAACAGGCTCAGGAGCAGTGCGGGAGCCACCGCACACACGCCTGCCAGAAGAGTCTGCATCCAGAAGGCGGGCAGAACAATCATCAGCATGATGCAGATCACCGCCACACCGATCATATGGAAGAAAAGACCCATATATACCTTGGCTCTCAGGTGCTGCCCACCGCTGATGGGGTAGGTCTTACGCATTTCGTGCCTCGTACCCTCACGGGAAACAGCGGTGCTGGCAGCCTCACACATGGCACCTACCAGACCCATCACACCGGTGGCGCAGACGATGAAGATATCCTTGGGGATCATATCCACAAAAGCCGTCAGCTCGCCCAGATCGCCTTCCTTAGCCATCATTGCAATAATCATGGCAACGGTGATCGGCAGAGCCGCCATACCGATGAGGCAGTTGGTGGCATACACGGGAACGGTGAGAACATCCT
>JAZQHO010000236.1:0-9458 GCA_045540635.1 Candidatus Limiplasma sp. | reverse complement strand
GCTCAGCGGTGGGTTCGGGAGTGGGTTCCGGAGTCGGCTCGGCGGTGGGTTCGGGAGTGGGTTCCGGAGTCGGGTCAGCGGTGGGTTCGGGAATGGGTTCGGGAGTGGGTTCCGGAGTCGGCTCGGCAGTGGGTTCCGGAGTCGGCTCAGCGGTGGGTTCGGGAGTGGGTTCCGGAGTCGGCTCGGCAGTGGGTTCGGGAGTTACTTCGACAGGCTCCTCTGCAACCACAGCGGGCTCTTCGATAACTTCCTCGACAATCTCCTCAGTAACTTCTTCGACAGTTTCTTCGGCGACTTCGATGACCTGTTCTTCGATCTGCTCCGGCGCGGGCTGTTCCACGACGACAGGGGCAGCCTCTGCCGGGGCCTCCTCGGCAAAACAAGGCACGCAGACGCTCATCACAAGCATGATAGAGAGCACCAGGCTCAAAAGCTTTCGATTGCAATGCACGATTCATACCCCCATTAGTGTTTTAGGATGATTTTATTATATAGCCTTGCGGTTACATAACGGTTGCATATGGAAGGTTTTTGCATTTGTTTTTTGGTTTGTTTGTTTCGTTTATGTTACAATTTTGCCAAATTTGAGTTTCAGCGGCAGAATTTCTCGATATAAGCATCCAGACACTTCTGAATAACTTCTCTGGCAGCCTGAGCATCTTCCAGCTCATCGACCACAGTCTCCTTGCCCTCAAGGTTTTTATAAACCGAAAAGAAGTGTGACATTTCGGTAAAAATGTGAGAAGGCAGTTCGCTTACATCGTGGTAGGTATTGTAGGTGGGGTCGTGAAACGGGATGGCAATGATCTTTTCATCCAGCCTGCCCTGATCCTTCATTGTGATAACGCCGATCGGGTAGCAGCGCACGAGGCTCAGCGGTTGGATCACTTCACTGCAAAGGAGAAGCACATCCAAGGGGTCGCCATCGTCTGCATACGTACGGGGAATAAGACCATAGTTGGCAGGATAGTGAGTGGAGGTATAGAGGATGCGATCCAGAATCAAGTGACCGGTCTCCTTATCCAGCTCATACTTTTTCTTGCTGCCCTTCTCGATCTCGATAACAGCGATAAAGTCGTTTTTGGTGATTCTTGATGGAGAAATATCATGCCAGATATTGCTCATTTTCAACATCCTCCTCTTACATATAACTCAATGTTATTTTAACAAGAATCATAGGATTTGTAAAGACAATCGTCCGCTTATGTGCTATACTGTAGGGGTACGATATGTAAACAAGGAGGAAACAGACGTGAAGAAACTGTTTTTGCTCATGCTCTGCCTGCTGCTTCTGCTGCTGAGCTCCTGTCAGCTCCATATTGATACCGATCCATGGCCCGCCAGCCCCGATTACGCCTCCGTGGATGAAACGCCTGCTCCCACTGTTACCCCAGATATACATGCACCGACCGATCAGCCCTACGAGATGATGGTCACGCCGACGCCCCAGCCCTCCAATGACGAAGTAAAGCCCGGCCTTAACGGCTGAGTTCTCCCCCATTTTCCATATGCACAAAAGAGGCTTCTGCCACGCTGCAGAGCCTCTTTTTATATGTATTGTTCCTGATGACAGATCTGCGAAAAGACCCCTGCCGCCTGATTGCGGCAGGGGTCGGTGCAGCTTAGGCCTTGGGGCCGGCAGCCACAACTTCTTCACTCATATGGGTGTACTTCTTGAAGTTCTCCACAAAGCTCTTGGCCAGTTCCTTGGCCTTGGCTTCGTAAGCAGCCTTGTCTTCCCAGGTGTTGATGGGGATCATCAGCTCGGAAGGCACGCCCTCACAGGTAGTGGGCACGGATACACCGAAGATGGGATCGGTCACGAACTCGGCCTGCTCCAGAGTACCGTTGAGAGCAGCGGTGATCATGGCGCGGGTGTAGGCCAGCTTCATGCGCTTGCCGGTGCCGTTCCAGCCGGTGTTGACCAGATAAACATTAGCACCGGACTTCTCGACCTTGTCGGCCAGCATGTTGGCGTACACAGAGGGATCAAGGGGCAGGAAGGGCTCGCCAAAGCAGGTGGAGAAGGTGGGCACGGGCTCGGTGATGCCGATCTCGGTGCCGGCCAGCTTGGAGGTGAAACCGGAGACGAAGTAGTACATGGCCTGATTCTTATCCAGCTTGGAGATGGGGGGCAGAACGCCGTAAGCATCGGCGGTGAGGAAGATAACGGTCTTGGGAGCGCTGGTGGCCATGCCGCTCAGCTCAGCGTTGGGAATGTAGTCCACGGGATAGCCCACGCGGCTGTTCTCGGCGAGAGAATCATCGTCGAAGTCAAACTCGCGGGTTTCGGGATCCATTACAACGTTCTCAACCAGAGCGCCGAACTTGATGGCGTTGTAGATATCGGGCTCCTTCTCGGCAGACAGGTTAATGCACTTGGCATAGCAGCCGCCTTCGAAGTTGAACACGGAGTTGTCGGCCCAGCCATGCTCGTCGTCGCCGATGAGCTTACGGTTGGGGTCGGCAGACAGGGTGGTCTTACCGGTGCCGGAGAGGCCGAAGAACACGGCGCTGTCGCCATCCTTGCCGATGTTGGCGGAGCAGTGCATGGGGAACACGCCCTGCTTGGGCAGGATGTAGTTCATAACGGAGAAAACAGACTTCTTGATCTCACCGGCATACTGGCTGCCGCAGATAACGACCATCTTTTCTTCGTAGTTGACCAGAATGGCGGCCTCGGAGCGGGCGCCGTCGATCTCGGGGATGCACTTGAAGCCGGGGGCGGCGATGATGGTGAAATCGGGGGTGAAGTTTTCCAGCTGCTCAGCGGTGGGACGAATCAGCAACTGATGGATGAACAGGTTCTGACTGGCCAGCTCGTTGATGATACGGAAGCCCTTGGTGTACTGAGGATCGGCACCGGCAAAGCCGTCGAAAACGAATACTTCACGGTTCTGCAGGTAAGCCTTCACCTTGGCCAGGATAGCATCGTACTTTTCCTTCTCGATGGGACGGTTCACCTTGCCCCATGCGATGTCGTCGTGCACAGCGGGGGTATCGACGATGAACTTGTCGTTGGCAGAGCGGCCGGTGTACTTGCCGGTCTTAACGACCAGAGCGCCGGTGTTGCTCAGGGTGCCTTCGCCGCGGGCAACAGCCTTCTCGGTCAGCACGCTGACGGGCAGGTTGCGGTACACAGCCTTGGTAGCCACGATGCCAAGGTAAGAGAGATCCAGACTCATTTGGGGTTCCTCCTTGTATGATGTGGTATGGCAGCAATGTGCCTGTACGCTTGCGTTTGGATAAAGTCCCAACTTTACCCTAATTCAAGTATTCTCGCTTATCATTGTTTTTCCTGCCAGTTTGAAAAATTTTGTTCGAAAATTTGTGTTCGAGCCAGTACACAAAACTGTTCGAACCCCGTCTAACAATGCACTACGCCCTCTGCACGGCTGTACAGAGGGCGGTCGTGCGGCTTACAAACTCATCTACCAAATGCCATAGGGTGCATTATGGCAATTGGAGGGCTGCGGGTACAGCGGAATGGGCTTTTCAGGCGAAGCATGGCGATGCATGGCGCACGGCTCAGGGCGAAGAACATAGATCTCCAGATGGATCTCCAGCTGCACACAGAAGCTACCGTCATCGGAGCATCTGTCACCGCCCGTAAGGCGCAGGCATGGCACAATGAACAGATTGTTCCGCCAGTGCTCATGGGGCGGGCAGGCAGGGCGATAGCTGACTTCTGCCTCCACCACCGCAGTGGTATGCAGCGTTTTCCCTTCCCCATCACACAGCTGACAACAGACGGGGATAAACACACGGATATGACTGCGTGCATCCGGGCCATGGCTTTCCACGGGGCTCCACCAAGGCTGTGCACCACTCTGCGTGAGTGAAAGAAGCGTATACGGCGCACAGGCACAAGCAGGCAGGTCATCCGGCACAATGCGGGTGCATAGCTGAGGGATACTGCGCTTTTCGCAGCAGACGATCTTTTGCAGAAGAACGTTTTCACACAAGGGCTTGGCTGGCTTGGGCGGCGGCGCTGCACACACCACACCGCTGTAATGCTTCGGCGGGCATGCTGCTACCGCTCTGGGCCAATGCACCGCTTTGTGCTGCGGCAGATCGGGCGGGGCGCAGCATTCCCCTCTTTCCATGGGAATGGGCGGGCAAAGCGGCTCACAGACCGGCGGCGGACAGTAGGGAGCGGTGATCCCTTCTCTGCAGGGCATGTGCCTGCCATGTTCATGGCGCGGATGTTCGCTATATTTCATGGTTAACCTCCCGAACAAAAATGACCTGACGGGTTAGTGATCCGTCAGGTCATCCTATGCCCGAAAGAGAGGTTGGGTGCTTATTGGTAATCCAGTTGCTCTGCATAGGCCTGCCCGTCCTTGAGGGTGACGAGAATGCCCAGTGTTGCGTTTTCTGTGATGGCAACGCCGCTCTTCACTTCCCACAGGCGCGCCAGAACGCTGTCAGCAGCAGTATCGGGTTCATCCTCCCGATTGGTGGAGATGACAGACCACTGCGGCTGTACCGTGCGCACGAAGGTGGTGCTGGTAGAATCATCCTCGCCGTGGTGTGCGACCTTCAGCACCGTGGCTTGCGGAACCACTCCCGCCTGCAGCAGGGAGGCTTCCTCTTCTTTCTTCATATCGCCTGTGAGCAGGAAGTTGCCATGGGGCGTCCTTACATCGATCACAAGAGAATTGTTATCCTCATCCTGCTGATCCCGATTCAAGGGGCCGATGATATGTAGACTGCACTCCCCCGCCTCGATCACGTCTCCGGCACGGAGCCAGCGCAGGGGCACATCCCGCTTCTGGGAGGCTTCGTATACAGGATGCTCCTCTGCATCACCTTCGCTGTGAAGGGTGGATGCATAGAGCTGATCCACCACGATATCGCTTTTGAGAAGCTTGTTGAGACCGCCCACGTGATCCTTGTCCGTA
Source organism: Candidatus Limiplasma sp. (assembly GCA_045540635.1). Taxonomy (GTDB): domain Bacteria; phylum Bacillota; class Clostridia; order Christensenellales; family Aristaeellaceae; genus Limiplasma. The sequence goes on along the minus strand of JAZQHO010000236.1, from coordinate 4,554 downwards.
TGGGTGATGAACACACTGTCCAGATGATCGATCTGAAAGGTCTCAAGTGCCTTCTCCAAATCTTCGTAGCTGTCCTTGTGGCCTGTATCCACCAAAATGCGCTGCTCATTGAGCATCAAAAGGATGGCATCGGCTTTTCGAACATTGATAAACAACGCCTGAATGCTGCTCCCGCTGTCAGCATGGGAAACAGGGTGCATGATCGCGCCTCCCAGCAGCATCATGCACAAAGCAAAAAAGGGCAGTTTTCGGTTTCGCATGGATTCTCCCTCCTTCTTTCTTCTTCGGGAAATTGTTTGCATTTCTGCATCTTCACATTCATTGCGGTATGGTGTATACTAAGTTGCGTTCCGAACCAAAACATGGAAAGGATGAGCCGATTGAGTATCATTGAAGGCGCTCTGTTGGGTATTCTGCAGGGGCTTGCCGAATTCCTCCCCATATCCTCCAGCGGTCACTTGAATCTTTTTCAGGCACTGCTGCACATCGATCTGGAAAACCAGCTGCTTTTCAACATTCTGCTGCATGTGGGCACGTTGATCGCTGTGGCGGTGGTGTTCTGGAAGGACTGGATCGATATGCTGCTCCACCCCATCAAGAACCGCACGCTGCTGCTGCTCTTCATCGCCTCGCTGCCTGCGTTGGCGGCGAAGATCCTTTTTGACGGCCCGCTGGAGTATGTAGAGACCCACAACACCTTCCTCGGCATCTGCTTTCTGATCACCGGCCTGATGTTGGTGCTCACACAGCGTTTTTCTATCAAGCAGGAAGAAACCGGTGTTGCCAGGCAGCAGGTTGGCTTTCTTGAAGCGCTGGTCATGGGCTGCCTGCAGGCGGTCGGTATGCTGCCCGGCATCAGCCGGAGCGGCTCCACCATCTTTGGCGGCGTTTGTGCAAGGGTAAACCGCGAAGCAGCTGCCAAGTTCAGCTTTATGATGAGCGCTCCCGCCATTGTGGGCAGCCTTCTGGTGGAAGGCAAGGATGCGCTGGAGAGCGGTATCAGCTTCGGTGACAGCCTGCCCGCCATCATCGTGGGCATGGTGCTGGCAGCCATCGTTGGGTATCTCTCCATCCGCTTCTTCCTGAAGCTGATCGCCAACGCCAGTTTGGATGGCTTTGCGCTGTATGTTACCATCGTCGGCGTTATGACCATCCTATTTCAAGCCGTAGGTGTGATCACCGACAACGCTGCCACCGATGCAGTGCTGGCGCTGATCCGTTCTCTTGGTTGAGTTTTCCAAAGCATATGCATCAAAGCGCACCTGCGTTGCCGCAGGTGCGCTTTGATTATCAGTTATATTCGATCACCTGCTGATACGCCTTGTATTTGCTGGTATAGAAATACTCTCTGCGCACTTCTGCGCCGTTCTGGTACCAGACTTTGTAGGTATCCACAACATAACCGTTGCGTGCTTTTACGGTAGTCTTGCTGGTGCCGTAGGGAAGATCAAGATTCTGAACATATTTGATCTCCGCAGGCGCTGCGATGGTCTCCACAACACGGGACTCCAGCTCGATGCTCATACCGTCTTCCAGCACGATGCCCCAGATCTCTGCGGACATTTTGCGGTCTTTATAGTAGGTAATGATAAATACCGGTGCCTGTGTGTTGTTCTTGAACTTAAAATCCAGATTAGGCCAGTTGACTGTGGCATCCTCGCCCCGGTTCACATAGGTGCTGGGCCATGCATGAGGACTGCGCTCCACGATCTCCAGATCCGCCCTTGCAACTGCATTGAACAGCGTAGAGGACACCTGACAGATGCCACCGCCTACCTCTTCGATGCTCTGGCCGGAAGCGATGGCGCCCGCCTCCAGATAGCCCTTCTCGACAGTTCGTTCCCCAGTGGCCTGATTAAAGCTGAAGGTCTCGCCCGGCAAGAGAGCCGTACCGTTGATGGCCTGACAGGCAAGGGCAATGTTGTTGTTGCGGTTGCTGTCGCTGGTAGTCTCGGTGGTGTAGGCAGAGATCATATTGAAATTATCGGAAAGGCTTTCTCTCGTCACCTCCGGAGGGATCAGCGTCAGGTTGGTGGTAACGATGGCACCATGCTGTTCCTGATCCAGCGCCGTAATAATGCGGTTGTAGAGCAGATCGCTGTCCATACGCACGCCGGACTGATGATCGGAGAAGGTAAAGGTACGAGAGTTGTAATCGAAGCTGAGGATCTGTGCGTCGATGGGATCGCGGGTAACAAAGGCTGTGATCTCATCGACAACTCTGCGCACAGCGGCGGCATCATAGGTGATCTCGGTGGCCAGATTGACCGGTTCGTTGCGCAGCATCAGCGCACGATCTACTCGCTGGCGAAAAGGCGTTTGTTTCGTCACCTGTGTATCGCTATCGTTGGTGCGGCCGATGGCATAGGCTCTTTCCAGCACATTGCCCAGGTTTCTGGCAGCGGGCACATTGGTCTGATCGATCTGCCAGTTCTTATCGCCGATGGATACCGTTACGGAATAAGGCGTTGTGCTGCTTTGTAGCGCCGGGGAAGTTGCGGAAAGTGCAGCACGCGCTTCCTCAATGGTCATATCGCCTACAGAAATACCGTCCACCAGCACGCCGGGATAGATCACATCCCGGTTCATATAGCTGCGGTATTGCTCATATCTGGCATTGGTCTCTTCGTCAAAGCGGATGATCTCGCCGTTTACGAAAGCGTAATTGGGGAAATCCTTCCAAAAATAGCCTGCCATCTGAGGCATCATCATCACAGCGATAATGCTCATAAGCACAAAACAAACTGCAATGACAATCACATATGCATAAGGGCTCCACTCGCCGTTATGAACCGCCTGACCTTTGTTGTCTGTACGCACGGCAGGACGAGTTGTATGCGACACCGGATGTGCGGGGTGCCCTGTTTGAGAACCGGGGAGCATCTGGTTCCATATATCTTGATCCTCAAAGAGAAAATCGGCGTTGGCCTGCTGGCTTGCAAGCGGGTCGTTCCGTTGTTCTCTTTGAAGGTTCTGATCACGATCCCGATTGAGATCAGACATGCGCTTCACCTCAAAAAAACTTACTCCTGCCCGTGCAGCATTTTAAAGCTGAGCACCTGCAGACCTTCATCCAAATGCACATTCACAATGGCGGCATCCTTACCAAGTTTCAGATCACAGGGGGCAAAATTCCAAAACCCACGGATACCACAGCTGTACAGCTGGTCGGTAAGCGACTGGGCGGCATCGCTGGGAACGGCAATTACTGCGATATCCACAGGGTTCTCACCGATAAAACGTTCTAGGTCCTCAATATCCTGCACCGTGAGCGCATCCACCCGGGAACCGATCTTGGCGGGAGCGCTATCAAAAATGGCGACAGTCTCAAAACCGTTGGCGGGAAAAGAATCGGAGCAGGCTACCGCGTTGCCGATGTTGCCTGCGCCAAGTATGATCATCTTATGGGGCTTATCTACCCCAAGAATCTGACCGATGCGCTCCCGGAGTTCCGGCACAGCATAGCCAAAGCCTTGTCTGCCAAAGCCACCGAAGCAATTGATATCCTGCCGGATCTGCGATGCGGTAAGGCACATCCGCTCACCAAGACCTTGCGAGGAGATTTGCGTAACGCCTTCCCGCTCCAGTTCTTTTAAATGGCGATAGTAGCCAGGCAAACGCCTGATTACCGCATCGGAAACATATCCTGCCATACCGGTTTCCCTCCGTTCAAAAGTAACCAAACAACTGCTGAAAAAAAGCACAGCAAGTCGATGATAAACCAGTATAACACATCGTTAAACATTTCTCAACTGTTTCCTGATGGATGGGCGCATGCAAAAAGCGCTGCTCCCACATGGAGAGCAGCGCTTGTTTGCGATGGATTATTCAGCTTCCTCAGCAGCGGCAGCTTCGGCTTCCAGAGCAGCGCCAACAGCTTCGATATCCACAGCCACGACCTCAGCATCGTCGTCCTCAATGGGAGCAATCTCTTCTTCGGTCACTTCGGGCTCCAGCAGAGCACGGATGCTCAGGCTGATGCGCTTGGCTTCGGGATCGATGCTCAGAACCTTCACCTGTACCTCATCGCCAACGTTGACAGCATCTTCAACCTTGTTGATGCGGGTGGTGGCGCACTGGCTGATGTGAACCAGACCGTCGATACCGGGCTCCAGCTCCACGAAGGCGCCGAAGGTGGTGATGCGGACGACCTTACCGGTGACAACAGCGTCAGCGGGGTACTTCTCGGGAGCCACGTCCCAGGGCTTGGGCTGCAGATCCTTGAGGCTCAGCTGGATGCGCTCGCGCTCGCGGTCGATGGACTTGATCTTGACTTCCACTTCCTGATCGGGAGCAACAACTTCAGAGGGATGCTTCACGTGGGACCAGCTCAGGTCGGTCACGTGGATGAGGCCGTCAACGCCGCCCAGGTCAACAAAGGCGCCGAAGTCGGTCAGGCGGCGGACGGTGCCCTTGATGGTTTCGCCGGCAACCAGCTTATCCCAGGCTTCCGCCTTCTTGGCAGCGCTTTCCTCGCGGATGACAGCGCGGCGGCTGGCCACAACGCGCTTCTTCTGCTCGTCCAGCTCGATGATCTTCAGCTTGAGGGGCTGG
>JAZQHO010000235.1:0-3065 GCA_045540635.1 Candidatus Limiplasma sp. | reverse complement strand
TCTTCTCCACGCAGGCCCGGCGGGAGGTGATGGAGTTGTTGGTCATGCGGTGGTAGAACACGTACCACTGACCGTTGATCTGACAGATGGAGCCGTGGTTGTTGCCGGCGGGATAATCCACGCCGTTGTCGATGATGTAGCCCCGGTAGGTGAAGGGGCCGGTGGGCTTGTCGGAGGTGGCGTAGGCCAGACGGCTGCCCTTGCGGGGGGAATAGATGAGGTAATAGGTATCGCCCACCTTGCGGGGGGAGGAGGCTTCGAAGAAGCGGCGCTCAATGGGCTGGGCTTCGGTGGCATCCATCACGGGGCTGATCAGGCTGCCGGGGATCACCTTGTACATGGTCTCCGGATCCAGCTCGTTCATGTGGGAGCCCTCGAAGCCGTAGTAGCAGTATACGCGACCGTCATCATCCACCAAAACGCCCACATCGTTGAAGATGCCGTCGTCGCCGCCGTCCTCGGGGGCATAGTCGTAAGTGGAAAGGAAGGTGAAGGGGCCTTCCGGCTTGTCGCTTACGCTTACGCAGCCCTTGGCACCCACGATGTAGGTGTACAGGTAGTACTTGCCGTCCTTCTCCACCACATCGGGCGCAAAGAGAGCGTTGCTGGTGTGGGGCACGGAGGAGGGGTGGTCGGTATCCGGGCGGGTGTGGAAGCTGTGGCCGTGGCAGGTCCAGTGGTTCAGATCGTTGAGGGGGGCAGACCACACCTTCAGCTTGTAGTTGCAGAAATCGGTGCCGCCGTAACGGTCGTGGGAGCCGTAGATGTATACACGGTCGCCGAACTGGCGGGGCTCACCGTCGGGGATGCATTCCCAAAGAGGCAGAATGGGGTTGGGCATATGGAAAAAACCTCCTTTGTGGCTGTATGGTCACTGTTGCCTGTAGGTATATGATAGATGGTGGCGGGGGCCTAAGTCAATAGATGATTTCGCACAGAAGAAGGGAAAAACAGCGCTCGTGCATTTCTGCCAGCGGGCGCTGTTCGCTTTCTCAGGGATTCAGAGCGGGGGTTATTTGATAGTCAAACGCTCCCGCAACACGATGCGGGAGCGTTTGATCAACTTGTCCATATGCTGTCCCGCCCAGCAGCACAGCCCGGGATGCAGGGGAATATCCAATCAACAGGTATGTATGCACTCCCGCCCCGGAGAGAGCCGGGAGGCCCATATGCCGACCGGCGTTTGCTTTAGCCGGCGGAGCTGTGCATCACCCAAGCCCTGCGCCGCTTTTGCGGCGCAGTCCGTGGTGCAGGGCTCAGCCCTGCCCTGACATCCATTTGTCCATGCCGCTGCCTGCGTTTTGGCAGGGACGGCGGCGGAAACCAAGCTTTTCGTAGAAGGGCTCCTTGCCTTCGGCGGCGCTCAGGTTCAGCTTCAGGTTCCAGCCGGGCTTCAGCTGGCTCTGGAGCCAGTCCACCAGATGAGTGACCATATACCGGCCAATGCCCTGCATCTGGTATTCGGGCAGCACCATCACATCGCACAGCTGCGCCTGATAGCCCCCATCCCAGAGCAGACGGGCCATGGCGACCACCGCCTCGCCGTCCTTGACGCAGATCACCTTGGCGCTGTGCCGGAGACCGGCCTCTGCCTGCTCGGGGGCGATGGGCGTCCAGCCAACGATGCTGCGCAGGCGGAGAAAATCCTCGGGGGCAACGTGGTCGGTGTAGGTCAGATTCATGAAGGGCCTCCTTAGACAGCTGGTGTAGCACAATGTAACAATCCTGCGGATGTAAACGGCGCTCATTATAGCATGGAAATGCGTTGCTTGCAATCGGTACTGGCGGCTGAACAAAGGAAAAGCAATGGATGCCACGGGTTGATGCCGGGCGGGTTTTATGCTATGATGAGCCTGCGGGCATCTGCACCCGCCACCCTTGTTTATGTAGGAAAGGAAACGCATTTATGCTGAAGAGAACACTGCTGCTGTTGCTCTGCCTCACGCTGCTCATGCCCTTTGCGGCGCTGGCGGAGGAGGAAGCCGCCCCCCTGCCCGAAAACGTGGAGATGGAAGGCTTTGCCAATGATGACGAGGAGGATGTGGGCGAGATCTACGACGAGCCTGCCAGCATCAAGGGGCTCACACCGCTGTATAAAGCAAGGATCAAGCCCTTTACACCCACCGGTACAGCCATCCGCATGCGCGAGCAGCAGAGCAGCGAGAGCCCGTCCGTGTGCTCCATCAAGAAGAACGAGGAGATCACCATCTATAAGGTGTACCCGGCCTATGTGCTGGCGGAGTACAACGGTAAGGTGGGCTATGTGATCCGTACTTGGATCAACGAGGATGTTACCACCCTTGATCCGGAGAACACTCCGCCCTACGGCACGGTGCCTGCCCAGTTCGTTGCCACCCTCACAGACAATACCCCTGTCTACAAAGCCCCCTCCACCCGCGCCGAGGTGAATGCGATCCAGCCCAGCGCGGGCAGCAAGGTGGCTGTGCTGGAATTTGTGGATGGCTTTGCCAAGGTGCTCTACTGGCGCAGCTACGGCTACATCGAAGCCTCTCTGCTGACCGATCTGGTGCCTGTAGCCACCACCGAGGAGCCCCTGAGCAGCGATACGCCCATCGCCGCCTTTTGCAGTTTCTTTGAGTACAACACCGGCAAGGAGGGCAACGACGGCCGCTGTAAGAACATCGTGCGCTCCTGCGAATTGATGACCCGTGTAATGCAGCCCGGCGAGCAGCTGGATTTCAACGCTCAGGTAGGCCCCTACAAGCGCTCCAATGGCTACCATCCCGCCCCGGTGCTCATCAACGGCGGCAGCCAGCTGGGCTATGGCGGCGGCACCTGCCAGAGCAGCTCTACGCTGTACAACACGGTGCGTCAGCTCAGCGGCATCACGATTCTGCGCCGCCGTCCCCATGGCCCCGGCTGCGCCCGCTACCTGCCCATGCATCAGGATGCGGCAGTGGGCAGTACCGACCTGAACTTTGTTTTCCGGAACGATTACGATTTCCCCATCCGCATCGTGGCGGAGAGCACCGGCGAAGGCACGCTGTGCATTCAGGTGTTCCGGGGCGAGTAAATCAGATGTTATACAAAACAGCGTCCGCACC
>JAZQHO010000234.1:0-29105 GCA_045540635.1 Candidatus Limiplasma sp. | reverse complement strand
CCGACTCCGGAACCCACTCCCGAACCCACCGCCGAGCCGACTCCGGAACCCACTCCCGAACCCACCGCTGAGCCGACTCCGGAACCCACTCCCGAACCCACCGCCGAGCCGACTCCCGAACCCACCGAAGCTCCCGTTTCTGAGCCCACCACTGTTCCTGTAGTGGAAGCTACTGAGGAACCTGTTGTTGAAGCTACCGAGGAGCCCGTGGTAGAAGCTACCGAAGAGCCTGTTGTTGAGGCTACCGAGGAGCCTGCTCCCGAACCCACTCCCGTTCCCGTCAACTGCAACGTCAAGATCGAGATCAAGAATCCTCAGGACGTTTACTACTACGGCGACGAGATCACCTTCCGTGCTATCGTTACCGGTGCCGAGGGCATCAACTACCAGATCATCTGGGAGTACAACGATAACGATATGGAAGACAAGATCGAATGGGAAGCTGCCGGCGAAGGCGAAGAGTTCACCTTCGAGATCACCGAAGAAAACTCCACTTGGCAGTGGCGCGCCACTGTTGTGCTGGCCGACTAAGCTCTATCATTGATTAACCGACCCACCCTGTCAGACGGCAGGGTGGGTTTTTTACTACGCACATGAAAACCGGCTGCCGCATTCGACAACCGGTTTGGATACATGAAAAAAGTGTTATCGTTTCTGAAAATGTAACTATTTGTGGTTCCTGTTAGGGCCGCGAAGCAGATCGCCGAAACCCACATCAAAGGGGAAAGTCATCTGCAAGATGGTACCGGCTACACTGGCAGTCTCGACTGTCTCGCCGGTTTCGTGAAGCACCATGGAAGCCGCAGTAAACGGCTTGCTGGCGGAAGGGGTCAGAACTTCCAATGTATCGCCGGTGTAAAAACGGTTTTTCAGCCGTACGAGGGCTGTTTCGCCGGCGTTGGCATCGCTGATAATGTCGCCTACATACTCCATGCTCTGGCTGAAGCCCGCAGCCCCCGCGGGAGGCTCCGGCGCTCCGAAATAGAAGCCGGTATTGGAGGAACGATGGCTGGCCTTATCCAGTTCTGCCATCAGTTCCGGCAACGCAGCCAAGAACGCCGATTCTCCCTCGTTTTCCAGAACATCCAGTGCGCGTCTGTAAGCGCTCACTACGGTAGCTACATAGTATGCGGTTTTCATGCGCCCCTCGATCTTCAGACTGGCAACGCCGGCCTTTTGAAGCGCAGGCAGGTGGGGGAGCATGCACAGATCATTGGCAGAGAACAGGTATGTGCCATGCTCATCTTCGCAAATGGGCATGTACTCGCCGGGGCGCTTTTCTTCCACTACATGGTATTGCCAGCGGCAGGGCTGAGCACAAGCACCTTTATTGCCGCTGCGGCCCAGCAGTGCAGCGCTGAGAAGGCAGCGCCCGCTGTAAGCCACACACATCGCACCGTGAACAAATGCTTCCAGCTCCAATTCCGGCGGCAGGGCCTGACGCATGACTGTGATCTGCTCCATACTCAATTCCCGGGAGAGCACAATGCGTTCTGCACCCGCGATCGAATGCCAGAGCTTTGCAGTGGCTGCATTGGTAATGTTAGCCTGTGTGCTTACATGGATCGGCAGCTCCGGTACTCTTTCATGGAGCAGTGCAGCTGCTCCCAGATCACTGACGATGGCTGCGTCTGCGCCGCAGGCTACTGCGGTGCGTGCCGCTTCCACCATTCCCTCCAGTTGTTCATCCTGCGCCAATATATTCATCGTTACATAGAACTTTGCCCCATGAGCGTGCACAAAGGCGATGGCTTCCTTCAGCTGTTCGTGGTCAAAGTTGCCGGCAAAGGCTCGCAGACCATAGCTTTTCATGCCGCCGTATACTGCATCGGCACCAAAGCGTACAGCTGCCTTTAGCTGCTCCATGCCGCCTACCGGAGCCAGCAGCTCCATCTTTTGCTTCATTTTAAACCACTCCTGTATTACAGTCCACGCTCCTGATCGTATGCTTGCCAAAGAGGAGCATAGATCTCGGTGGCGCGTTCGTGCTCCTCCAGCGTCTTACTGAAATACAACTCACCGGTATCAGGATCCTTGCTGCAAAAATAGAGATATTTCTCTGCCACGTAGCTCTCATCCGGGTACAGTGCTGCATTGATGGCTTCCGGCGAGGGATTGCAGATGGGGCCGATGGGCAGCCCTTCATATTTATAGGTGTTGTAAAGCGAATCAATGGCAAGGTCGCTGGAGCGCAGAGACATACGTCTCTCGGTAGTAACATAATGGATGGTAACATCGCTCTGGAGCTTCATGCCGCTGTTCAGACGGTTGTGGAACACAGCAGATACCTTGGCAAAGTCGCTTTTCTTAGCTTCCTTTTCGATCATAGAGGCAAGGGTAAGCACCTCATCGATGCTCATCTTCAGCTCAGAAGCGCGGTCCTGCCATTCAGAGTTGAACACATAGTCGGTTTGATCCATTAGCTTTTTGATGATGTCCAGCGACGTTGCATTGGTATAGATCTCATAGGTGTTGGGTGCCAGATAACCCTCCAGCAGGTATTTGCGGCTGGAAAGCTTCTTGTCCTTTAGCGCAGCTTGCAGGAAGTAGTAATCCGTGACCCCTTCGCCGGTTCGGCAGATGGAAAGGAAGTCCTCCTCGTTTGCGATCACTCCATGCTCCTTGAGATATGCAGCAAAATCCTCCAGCGTATGGCCGGGGATGAGTGTGATATCCATGGTGATGGGGTGTCCGTCACCGGTGGTGAGCAGATCGGCGATCTCAAAAATGTTCATACCGCGATTCATCACATAGTCGCCTGCCTGGATTTTCTGACCCATACCGGCAAAATCGCAGTAGTATTTGAACACCGAACTGTTCTTGATCAGCCCCTGCTCCTGCAGGTTTTTGGAAACCCGGGAAAGGCTGCTGCCGCTGGCGACGGTAAAAGCAACCTCTGTGGTATCACCGGGCTGTACTGGGCTGATAAAGGCCTCGTTCAGTTTATTCCATGCAGTAGAGATAAGACCGAAAACCAGCAGCAGTGCCCCGGCACCGATCAGAATCGGGCGCAGCAGATTCCACAGACCGCTGTACCAATAAAAACCGTATTCACGCTCGTCCCGCAGGGATTCGTAATCATAATCGGGATCGTGGTTGTTCTTGTTATGCATACTGTCCTCCTGTTGGTTTGGTGTAGGCTATTATCAGATCTCGGGCAGACTCAGCTCCAGACCGGCTGCTGAGGTGAGCCGTTTCATCACCTCGGCTACCAGCTGCTGCATGCGCATCTGGGCAAGCAGATAGTCGGCAGTATCGGCATTGGCGTAGAGCAGTGCGCTCAGCCCTTCAAAAGCAGAAATATCCTCAGGGGAGGGTTCGTTTCCGGTAAGCGCATTCAATTGAAGCGCTGTCTGGGCGCTTTGATAGCGGCGGAGCAGCGCTGCGGAAGCCTCATCGGCCAGCACTGCTTCCCGCAGAGCCTTATATGTACGATAATCTTCGGTCTCTCTCAGAACGTTCGCCAGACATTCGATGGCTTCATCCAGTGCAGACATAGTATGCCCTCCTTTCGAAAATGAAAATCGCAGAAAAATTCCAGCTAACAGTATAACGCAAAACAAGGGAAAATGCATCCATCATTTTCACAAGGCGCTGTGCATATGCTGTGGCAAGCAACGGTAAGGAGGGCTACAGCAAATGAAGGAACAGGTATTCAATCTCTACAGGGATATTGCCGAGCGCACTGAGGGCGAGGTATACATTGGTGTGGTAGGCCCTGTGCGTACCGGTAAAAGCACAATGATCAGCCGCTTGATGCAGGATCTGGTGCTTTCCGGCATGCCCGAAGGCCCCAAACGTGACCGTATCACGGATGAACTGCCGCAGAGCGGCAGCGGTCGTACCATTATGACAACACAGCCCAAATTTGTGCCGGGTGAGGCGGTTACTGTTTCCTTTGGCGATCAGCTGCCTGTGCGGGTACGCATGGTGGACAGTGTGGGCTATCTGGTGGAGGGTGCGCTGGGCACGGACGAGGACGGCGCCTCCCGCATGGTGCATACGCCTTGGTTCGACCATGATATCCCCTTTGAACAGGCTGCGGAGATCGGTACCCGAAAAGTGATCACCGATCATGCCACCATCGGTCTGGTCGTGACCACAGACGGCAGCATCTGTGATATTCCCCGGCAGGCTTATCTGGATGCGGAGCAACGTGTGGTGGAAGAACTGAAACAGCTGAACAAGCCTTTTGTAGTGGTGCTCAACTCCTGCCATCCTGCCGCCGAGGATACGCAGCAGCTCAGGGAGCAGCTTTCTCAGCGATACGCTGTGCCCGTTCTGAGCGTAGATGTAAAGAATATGGGCAGCGAAGACATCCGCCATATTTTCGAAGAGGTGCTCTATCAGTTTCCTCTGCGGGAGGTGTCGATCACTGTGCCCAGCTGGTTGAGCGCGCTTGAGGAGAACCACTGGCTCATCCGGCATGTGCTGGAAGGCCTTCGCTGCGGTGCAGAGGAAGCATACTGCATGAGGGATCACCGTTGCTTTGCGCAAAGCCTGAGCCAGAGTGATTATACGGATGGCTTGCAGAGCGAAGGCGTGGAGCTGGGAGCCGGCAGGCTATGTTATTCTCTTCCGTTCAAAGAGGATCTGTTCAACCGTATTCTGGGCGAGGAATGCGGCACGGTGATCGAGGGCAACGCACATCTGCTCCGGCTGATGAAGGAGCTTGTCGCAGCCAAGGCAGAGTACGACCATGTGGCAGATGCTCTGCGCAGCGTGCGTGAGACCGGTTATGGCCTTGTAACCCCCACCATGAGCGAGCTACGCCTGCAGGAGCCGGAGATCGTACAGCAGGGCAGCCGTTTTGGGGTGAGGCTCAAGGCAAATGCACCCAGCCTGCACCTGATCCGTGTGGATATCGAAACGGAGGTCTCGCCTGTGGTGGGCACCGAGAAGCAGAGTGAGGAGCTTGTCCGTTACCTGCTTGAAGAGTTTGAGAACGATCACCAGCGCATCTGGAACACCAACTTCTTTGGTAAAAGTCTGCATGAACTCGTGCGGGAAGGCCTCAGCAACAAACTGATGCGTATGCCGGTGGATGCACAGGAAAAGGTGCAGGAGACACTTTCCAAGATCATCAACGAGGGCAGTGGCGGCATGATCTGCATTCTTCTCTGATCCTGCTTTTGCAGCTTGTGTTTGCAGCGGGATAGGAGTATAATGCGTACCGTGCCTTGCACATGATACATTACCATCCGTACAAACGACTTTTTTCAGGAGGAAACCACCTATGAGCTTCCGAAACACGCTGCGGGCCGTGCTTGCCCTTGTGCTGATCGCTGCCATGGTTCTGCCGTTTGCAGCATGCGCCGAGGCCGATGAGCATTTTCTTGCTCCGGGCGAAAGCATCATCCTGACGGAAACCGGCTACAAAAGTCAGAACATCGCCATTGAGATCACCACCCATCGCACCTGCGGTACCGATGTATATGTTGCGGATATCTGGGTCAAGTCGCTTGATTGCATCCGCCGGATCTACGGTGCCGACAAATGGGGTACCGAGCATGAGACCGTGCCGGAGATCGTGGAGGGTACCAATGCCATTTTGGCGCTCACCGGCGATAGTGCACAGAATTTTACGGCCGGTTGGGTCATCGGTAATGGTATCGTGGAGCGGGATGTACGAAACCGCAAACGCGACCTGTGTATTCTCTACCGTAACGGCGAGATGGTCACTCTTCTGGGCGAAAATGTGGATCACGATCAGGTGGCTGCTCAGGTGGGAGACATTTGGCAGACCTTCCTTTTCGGGCCTGCGCTGCTGGACGAAAATGGCAAGGCTTACGATGACTTCAGCGATTCCAATGTGCGTTACGCCAACCCCCGCTCGGTGATCGGCTATTATGAGCCCGGGCACTACTGCTTTGTGCAGATCGATGGCCGCAGCACCAAGAGTGCATTGGAGGAAGGCAAGAAAAACGGCGGTATGACGCTGGAGGAAACGGCAGCTTTTATGGAGAGTCTTGGCTGCACCAATGCCTACAATCTGGACGGCGGCCGCTCCTCCATGCTCTGGTACAACGGGGAGATCATTTCCACGGCTGCCGATGCAAAGCGGCATATCGGTGATATGATCATCCTCATCGAGCCCGAGCAGCAGCCCTGAGTGCTTCTCCTTTCATACCTTCGGGCGATGCAGAACGGATATGTGCCAATGTGCCGTATCCGTTCTTTTTGCAGCGGTATTTTGTGTACAAAATGTAAAATGGTTCAAGAAAAAGTTAACAAAATCCGGTGAATGTGGTAGGATAGAAGGGGAGCTTTTTAGCCCTTACATTGCCGCTTGGCGGGGCCACTGCTTTTCGGAGGGAATTATGGAACGGAAGAAAATGCGGGATATCCTTCTGATCGGGACCATCCTGATCGCTTTATTTGCTGTATCGCAGCATATTGGCTGGTTTGGCGAGCTGTTCGTTAAGCTGTTGGGTATCCTTCAGCCCTTTTTGGTGGCGGGATGCCTTGCATTGTTTCTGAATGTGCCAATGCGCTTTTTTGAAAACCGTGTGTTTTGTTTTTTGAACAAGTCCAAACTGGGTCGCAAAGCAAAACGTCCGTTGGCAGTGCTTTGCGTGTTTGCTATCCTGATCCTGATCGTTTGTCTTGTGCTGCCCTATATGGTAAATGAAATCATTACGACCATCGAGAGCATCATAGACCTGCTGCCCAATGCCTACGCAAAACTGAACGAATGGCTGCTGACCAAGGATATCGACCTTGGCGAGTACATCACTGCCGCTCTGGTGCCGCCTACGGAGGATCAGCTAAATGCGCAGCTCGAGCAGATCTTCAAATTCGCTCTCAATGGCGTTGCGTTTTCTACCGGCGTTATCGGCAGCGTCTACCAGTCTATGCTGGATTTGTTCTTTACCATAATGTTCACGGTGTTTTTCCTGTTCTCCAAGGAGCGGCTCGCCACTCAGTTCAAGCGACTGGGCTATGCCTATTTGCCTAAAGAGAAGATGGACTGGCTGGTATTGGTGTGCCGCCGTTCCCAACAGACCTTTGCTTCCTTCATGACCGGTCAATGTCTGGAGGCCAGCATCCTTGGCGTGATGTTCTTCCTGTGCATGACGCTCTTCGGCATGCCTTATGAGCTTTTGATCAGCGTTTTTATTGCCATCATGGCGCTGATTCCTGTTCTTGGTGCGTGGATCGGCTGCATCGTTGGCGCGTTCCTCATTCTGGTGGCCAATCCGGCGCAGGCGCTGGCTTTTGTGATCATGTTCCTTGTGCTGCAGCAGATCGAAGGCAATCTGATCTATCCCCACGTGATGGGCAATGCTATCGGTTTGCCCTCTATCTGGGTGTTGTTTGCAGTGGTCGTGGGCGAAGGTCTGCTGGGCATCGCCGGCATGATCCTTTTCATTCCGCTCACCTCCGTGGTCTACAGCCTTACCCGCGACAGTGTGAACCGCATCGAGCGGCAAAAAAAGGCTGCCTGAACCTGCACCGATTGACTTACAGAGCTCTTCAAAGTATAATAAAGGATAGCCCTTCGGTAATGATCCGCACATAAGGAGGCAGTGCATGCAGGCGATTTCCCTTCACCCTCAGCGCAGGCTGATCGTTGTTAAGCAGATCGTGCTTTGTGCGCTTGCGCTGCTGACCGCTGTCATTCCGGTGCTGTGCCTCCCTGTGGCGCTGCTTATGCCGCTCTTCGCCTGCCCGCTGATCAGCGGCAAGGAGCAGTGGACGGCTTATGCTACAGCAGCAGTGCCTGCAATCGCTGCCCTGCTCTACGGCGGGCAGCCTGTCTATGCACTGGGCATCCTGCTGGCAGCCCTGCTTCCGGTGGTGCTGACGGCTGTTCTGGGCAAGAAGAAAACTGGTAATCCCTCCGTTTTCTTCGTGTACACCTTCTGTGCGGCGCTGGCGGCTGCAGTTGCGCTGCTTGGCATCAGCACAGGTGGGGGAAAGCAGCTTTCGGAACTGGCGGCGGATCATGCCGTATCTTTTGTGATGGAGCATCCCCAAAGAACCCAGCTGCTTCACCAAGCGTTGGCGACCGGTATGTTGCCTGTACCCGCTGGCTACAGCCGCATTACGCTGTTCAATCTGCTGCTTGATCCGCTGTTCCTCAATGAACTGCGCCTTTCTCTGCACAGCCGTGTGGCGCAGCTGGTCAATGATCTGCTGCCCACCCTTTTCGCCCATGGCAGCATCATTCTCGGGCTGTTTACAGGTCTCAGGGTACAGAAAATGCGGAATGCCGTGCTGCTGGTAAACAAGGATGAACCTGGCAAGGTATGCATCGCCGTAACACCGGGCTTCTCTATGCTGCGCATTCCTGAAAAGTGGCATTTTGTGCTGCTTTTGTTCATGCTCCAGTACCTGTTTGCAGTTGGCGCGAAGGGTACCTTCCGGCTGCTTTCGATGCTTTTGTACCAGACCTTCGTTGCGCTTTATCAGCTGCAGGGTGCGGCGGTGATCTGCGGACGCATTGCAAAGGACGATGCTGACCGCAAACCGCTTGCGGGGGTCGTTGCAGCCGCTTTGTATCTGTTCATGCCATTGGTGCTGTTCATTGTGGGCTGCTGGGAAAAACTGTTCTCCTTCCGCCGCCATACGGAAGATGACAACCATGAAACTGATAACCATGAGGAGGAAGAACCATGAAAGTTATTTTGCTCTGCGATGTAAAGGGTACCGGTAAGAAGGATGATGTACTCAATGTATCCGACGGCTACGCCCGCAACTTCCTGTTCCCCCGCAAGTGGGCTGTGGAAGCCAGTGCCGGTGCTGTTAAGGAGATCGAGCGCAAGCGCGCTGCCGAAGCCAAGCTGGAAGCTGAGCGCCGTGCCGAAGCACAGAAAACTGCCGATTCCATCAAGGGCAAGGTAGTCACGCTGGGCGTGAAGTGCGGTGATAAGGGTCGTCTCTACGGCAGCATTACCACGCAGGAGATCGCCGATGCCCTCAAGGCGCAGCATGGCGTAGAGGTGGACAAGCGCAAGATCGATTGCGAGAAGGTAAGTCAGGTGGGTGAGTATATCATCTCCGTTACCGTATACACCGGCATCAAGGCCAACATGAAGCTGAAGGTGGAGCCTGCTGCCAAGTAAGCACAGAAACGTAAGAAACGTATTGGAAAGGGGGAGAGGTATCCGTGGAAGCTCAGGATTTCGCTGCCGTGCTGCCACCCAGCAGTATCGATGCTGAGCGGTCCGTTATCGGCGCTATGCTGCAGGATAACGGTGCAGCATCCCTTGCTTTTGAAAACCTTTCCCCGGAGGACTTTTACAGCCCTGAGCATAAGGAGATCTTCTCTGCTATGCATGCCCTGCACATTGCCGGCCACCCCATTGATATGATGACTGTCGGCAACGAGCTTGCCCGCCGCGGCACCATGGAGAGCATCGGCGGTGCTTCGTATCTGCTACAGGCGCTGCGCTTTGTGCCCACCACCGCCAACATGCGCACCTATGTGGAGATTGTTCTGGAAAAAGCCACCCTGCGCAAGCTGATCGATGCCAGTCAACGCATCAGCGAGCAATGCTATGCCCAGACCGACCCCTTGACCGATGTGCTGAAGGATGCAGAAAAGCGTATTTTCGATATCGTTATGCGCCGTACCGGCGCTCAGTCGCTCATGCCTATCCAGAAGGTGCTGATGAGCACCTTCGATACCATTGAGGAGCTGAGCCGTCTCAAGGGCAAGCTTGCAGGCGTACCCACCGGCTTGTACGACCTTGACCGTATGCTTACCGGCCTGCACGGTGGCGAATTGATCCTTGTGGGTGCCCGCCCTGCCATGGGTAAAACCTCCATGGCGCTGGGTGTTGCCCAGTATGCTGGCGTTAAGGCAAAAAAATGCGTTGCCATCTTCTCGCTGGAAATGCCCGCAGAGCAGATCGGTATGCGTTTGCTCTGCTCCGCTGCCAACATCAACATGCAGCGGGTACGCAGCGGTATGCTCAGCGATGATGAATGGATCAAACTCGGCGATTGCATCAACGAACTGAGCAACTGCCGCATCTATATCGACGATACATCATCCCTTACCCCCTCTCAGCTGCGCAGTCGCTGCCGCCGCCTGATGATGGAGCAGGGGCTGGATCTGATCGTGATCGACTATCTGGGTCTGATGACCACCGACAGCCGTGCCGAGAACCGCCAGCTGGAGGTAAGCGAGATCTCTCGTCAGCTCAAGTCCATTGCACTGGAGCTCCGTATTCCCGTGCTGGCCTGCGCTCAGCTGAGCCGCGCCCCTGCCGCCAGAAACGATAAGCGCCCGATGCTCAGCGACCTGCGCGACTCCGGCAGCATCGAGCAGGATGCCGACGTGGTCATGTTCCTGCACCGCGAAGGCTACTATGCTTCTGCCAACAGCAAAGATGAAAAAGCGCCCAAACCCGACGATAACGCCGGTGAAGTGATCGTTGCCAAACAGCGTAACGGCCCTGTGGGTACCGTTAATGTGGAATGGCAAGCCGAGTTTGCCCGTTATACCAACCTGCCGGGCACCAAGGTAGCCCAGTACGCCGATCAATAACCATTGTAAAGGAAGATGTTTATGGCACAACTGCCGCTTTGCGAGCTAACCAAGGATCAGCGCTTTGAAGGGTTTCTGCTGGTACGATCCTCCGACCAGCGCACCGGCGGCAATGGCGCCAAATATCTGGATATGAATCTGGCAGACCGTACCGGCGAAGTGAATGCCAAAGTATGGGATGGCAATGTGCAGCCTCCGCAGCCCGGCTCTGTTATCAAGGTGCGCGGCAGTACGCTGGAGTACAACGGCCGCCTGCAGCTTCGTGTAGAGCGCATCCGCGATGCATTGCCCGAAGATCAGGTGGATCTCTCCTCACTGGCACCCTGTGCGCCGGAAGCACCCGAAGCTATGATGGACGAGCTGATCGGAACGGCGCAAGCTTT
Source organism: Candidatus Limiplasma sp. (assembly GCA_045540635.1). Lineage (GTDB taxonomy): Bacteria > Bacillota > Clostridia > Christensenellales > Aristaeellaceae > Limiplasma. The sequence continues at coordinate 18,224 of JAZQHO010000234.1, read as the reverse complement.
TACCAATGTGCCGCTCCGGCGGCTGACACTGCATCTGCTGGAGCGCTTCCGCGAGAAACTGCACTACTATCCCGCTGCACAGCGTATTCACCATGCAGAGCGCAGCGGTTTGCTCCACCACACCACCGGCATGCTCCGCCTTGCCAAGAAGGTGGCGGAGCAGTACCCGTGGCTGAATGCAGACTTGCTTTTCGCTGGTGTGATCCTTCACGATCTGTGCAAGACCGAAGAAATGGACAGCGACCAGATGGGCGTTGTGCGGGATTACAGCCGGGAGGGACTGTTGCTGGGGCATCTGGTGCTGGGTGTTACCCGAATCCAGGAAGCAGCCAACGAACTGGATATCCACAGTGAGGAAGTGTTGCTCCTTGAACACATGATGCTCAGCCACCATGGCGAACCTGATTTCGGCAGCCCTCGCAAGCCCATGTTCCCTGAGGCTGAGGCCCTGCATTGGGTAGACCTTCTGGATGCCCGTATGAATGAGATGCAAACCGCTATCAGCAAGCTGAAGCCGGGCGTTTTCAGCGAAAAGATCTGGTCGCTGGATCGCCGCCTCTACCGTCCTCTGGAGGAGGACGGCGATGCCGATGCTTGACCGCAGATAGCATGTAATGCTACAATATCGTCATTCCAAGGAGGGATAAACGATGAAACGTCAATGGAAACTGTCACTGTGCCTGTTGATGGCCGTTGTTTTGCTCAGCTCCTGCTCCGGCGGCGGCTCTTCCAACCAGACCGTTTTTCCGGAGATCCAGCAGAACCTCAGCGCACCCCCGCCTGCCAACGAGCCTGTCACACAGCCGGATCCCGAGCCCGTATCCGAACCCGAATCCGAGCCTGCATCCGAGCCGGATGAGGGCAGTGTGTTTACCGATAATCCGTACATGGAGGATCAGGGCTTCAGCGAGACCGATCCGCTTATGGAGGAAGATTTTCAGGAGCCCTTCGATCTGTCCGACAGTCTCAGCGGCAACTATACCGTGGTGCAGCAGACCGAGCATACCTATGCCGGCAGCACTCCCATCCCGCTGGATCCGGTGGATCTGCCTACACCGACGCCCCGTCCGCCTATCACCTTTAACTATGTGACCTATACCGCCGGTACACTGGGCCTCACCTTTGAAGCCCCCGATGGCTGGTATGTGGATGATTCTCTCACCGAGGTATTTACCGTAACCGAACCCGAGAGCCAGATGAACGGCAACCAGCAGTGCGTGATCACCATTGTTGCTGTACCTGTCAACAACAACTACGACCAGAAGGATCTGGAGAAGGAAGTAAAGGCACGCCTGAACGATATCAGCGCTACCAATTTCTCCATCTGGGAGCCCAGCCTTACTGCCACCCGTCACCTGATGGGCGGCAAGGGTGTATATGCCAACTATTCCGGCGAGCTGGTCAACGGCGTGCGTCTGGGCGGGCGCATCCACTATGTCTGCATCAACAGCATGCTTTACGGCGTCGAGATCATGTACCCCCGCGATTATCGTGAGGACTATATGAATATCTTCGACAAGATCCGTGAGTCTCTCAAGACTATTTAAGCTTTGTAACACTTGAAAGCCCTGTGCAGAAATGCGCAGGGCTTTTCATATATACACTTTCAGGTTCTTCTACCGCTTTGTTACAAGTATTCGCTTTGCAAAGATTGACAGCATACGGTGTACAAATGTACAATGCCGGTGGACAAACGTCCAACACATGTGTTCAACCCATACCGAAGGAGGAAGCGATATGCGCGAGAAACCGGCCCTCACCGATGCGGAGATGAAGATCATGCTCAAGCTGTGGGACATGCACCCTCAGACCATGATGGAACTGACCCGTGCGCTGGAGGGGGAGACTCATTGGAGCAAGTACACGGTCATCACCCTGCTCAAGCGCATGGAGGCGAAAGGTGCCATAACAGTAGATGAGACCGGTCCGGTCAAGACCTATGCGCCTGCGGTTGATAAAGCCGGTTTTGCTCTTGAAGAAACCGATGCGCTGGTCAGAGACCTGTATGGCGGCAATGCTGTACTGATGGTCAGCGGTCTGGTGGAAAATGGCAGGATCACTCAGCAGGAGCTGGAAGAGCTTACCCAGATGATCAAATCTGCCGGTCAAAAATAAACAAAGAAGCCTTGGTTGCAAAGGAGGCAGAAACACGATGCCGGATCAACGACTCTTTTCGTTTTTTCAACAGAATAAAGGCTTTCCCATTCGTTCCATGACGGTTTTCAACTATCTTCTGGAAGCAGCACTGTTTGGCAGTCTGCTGATCCTTTTGGTACTGCTCATTCGCAAGCTGTTTCGGGAGAAACTGGGCAATCGTGCTGTTTATGCGGCATGGCTGCTGGTGGCGGTACGTTTGCTGGTGCCCATCGCTCTGCCCAACCCGCTGATGAATGAACTGCGCCCTACGCTTTCTACCGATCTGGAAGCAAGACCGGTAGCGGACCAGATCCGTGTGCGCACGCAGGATGCAGCAGCACGGCTATTTTACAGCCTGCAGGATGCAGCCATCGAAACAGGTGCTGAAAATCGACTTCTGTCCGATACTGCCGATGTGGTCTACGATCTGTATGTGGCCTCCAGCTATGGCTGGGTGGGCAAATGGGTGCTGATCGCCTATCTGACCGCAGATGCAGGCGTGCTGCTCTATATGGTTGTGCAGAACCTGCGTTTCCGTAGCAAAATGAAAAAGAATGTAGTGGGGCAGCTGGAGGGGGAGCAGTTGGAATTATACCGCACCCTCTGCAAGCAGCGCGGTGTAAAGCCGATTCCCGTCCTGTTTGTGGATCCCCTGCCCAGCGCGTGCCTTGTGGGTGTCATTAAGCCGTATATCGCACTGCCGCTCACGCTTTCGGACGAGGAGCTTCCGCAGGTGCTTACCCACGAGATCTGCCATCTGAAGGCAGGAGACCCGTGGTGGGCAGCGCTTCGCAATTTGTGCTGCATCGTACACTGGTTCAACCCGCTGGTATGGATCGCGGCACGCTGTGTGCGCACCGATTGCGAGCTGGCTTGCGATGAGCGTGTAACTGCCCCCATGACCCCCGATGAGCGCAGCGCCTATGCCGGTACGCTGGTATTAGCGGCAGCCAAGCGCAATGCGCCCCGTATGAGCGTGCTTGCCACCGGCATGACCATGACCGGAAAGCGCCTCAAGCAGCGTGTAAAGGCCATTATCGAAAACAGGAAAAAGCTTCTCTGGCTGGTGGCTGTACTGGGTACGGCGCTGGTGCTGTGCACAGGGCTTGCCTTCTTTACCGCCGATGTACCGGAGGAACCGTGGGAATTGCAAATGCAGAAGGCGCTGCGGCGCTTCTCGCTGGATGGCAGAATGGATGTACGGGTACCGGAAAACGTACAGCTGGATGCACGACCCATCAGCAGTAAAGAAGATGCGCTTGCATATGCACAGGAGCTTCTGGCCACGCCCTATCTTGCTAATATGACCGGCGCTCCGGAGAAGTATGGTGATCTGCGTATCAGCTCCTTTGAGGGGGAATGGCGTATCGATGCGCCGGATATGCCCAACGGCTTTGAGCTGTATTTCGATTCCAACGGCAAACTGCTTTACTGGAATGAATGTTATCCCCTTGCCAGCGATCTTTATTCTTTCGAGGAGGAACTTGTCAAAGCGCCGGTGGAGGCTTATGTGCGCCAGTTTGCCGAGGATTGCCTTGGTGCCCCGCATATCACCTCCGTGCGCATCGATGAGCAGCGCTATACGCTTGAGGAACGCTACATCTACGGCAGAGCCATGGATGGCACCAGCGGAGTGTTTTCGTTTGCCATTGAACCCTTTACCATGCGTATGGTAGGCTTTATGGATCTGAAGAACACCACTTTTGGCGACGGTACCTTCTTCAGCCATGCAGTCAACGGCCTAAGAAATCAGCTGTTTTCCCGTACCTCTGTTACGGTTGATGAAATGAAGGGCGGTATATACACCGTCGAAGCGCTGGACAGCGAGACCCTCTGTACCACCTTTACCGTCTCTGCCGATGGGCTGTCCAATGAATTTCTGTATGAGCTGGAGAGTGAATACGGCCAGCAGAAGGAGTACCTGTACCAATGCCTGACGGATCGCTATGGCGAGTATCTGAGTTATCGCACCACGGATGCTTACCTAAACCGCAACGAAGCCATTATCTCCCGTGAGTGGGCTATGGAGGCTGCAACGGTTGCTGCTGCTGCCCTCTATGGCACAGATCCTGCCAATGTAACCTGCTCCACTGCGGATCTCTACTCCGATTGGGGCTGGTATGAGGCCTATTGCAGCTACCGGCCCGGGGAGGTGAAGCAGCTGATCACCCTCAGGCTGGATGCACGGGATGGTACTGTGCTGGCAGTTGATCCTGTCATTCTGGAGGATGGGTTTACCCTTGTTGACATAGATCATTCGGCTCTGCCCGTTCCGCCCAGCCCCATGGCTACAGAGGTACCCACCGCCCAAGCCGCCGATGAGCCCGAAAAGCCCGATCCCGGCATGAGCATCACATTCGAAGAAGGCAATAACTCCTATGTGCTGCCCGTTACGCTGTCGAAGAACACCGCAGGTAACAATGCGCCGCCGGAAGAGGCATCCATGACCATTACCGATGCAGGCCGCATCGCTGCCGAAGCCATCTGTCAGAAATACGGTATTTCTTACAAAGAACTGCCCAACTACTACCTGCGGGGTGAATACATCACCGAGGAAGGTGTAGAAAACGTGCCCAAGTGGTGGTTCAATCTGGTCATTCGCAGTACTCACGAATGCCGCTATACGGTCGGTATTTCTCTGCCGGAGGGTGTCGTGGAATACATCGGCGGCCCGGGAGATGGCAACGGCTGAGCAAATTGAAGAAAGGAACGACTGTTAGCACTCGCTTGCAACGAGTGCTAACTTTTTGTTGCATTTCTCACTTTTCTCTGTTACAATACCCTCAGAGGCAATGGTGTGCTTTTCCACCCATGCCCCGTTATTATGTTCAGAGCCAAAGGCTTTACAGGAGGCGTATTTTATGGCACTTCAACAGGGCAACATTTCCATCCATGCACAGAACATCATGCCCATCATCAAGCGGTGGCTGTATTCCGACAAGGATATCTTTATCCGCGAGCTGGTATCCAACGGGTGCGATGCCATCACCAAGCAAAAAATGCTCACCCCCGGCAATGATGCTGAGTACAAAGTGACCGTTACCGTGGACGAAAAGGCAGGGGAGATCCGCTTCAGCGATAACGGCATCGGTATGTCTGCCGAGGAAGTGGAAAAATACATCAATCAGGTGGCTTTCTCCGGTGCTGAGGAGTTCCTCAAGAATTATGAGGGCGATGAGAAGGGCGGCATCATCGGTCATTTTGGTCTGGGCTTCTATTCCGCCTTTATGGTGGCCGATCAGGTGACGATCGAGACCAAGAGCGAGAGCGCCGATCCTGTGCGCTGGGTCTCTGAGGATGGTATGGCGTTTACCATGACCGAGGGCAGCCGCGCTGAGCGCGGCACCGATATCATCCTGCATATCTCCGAAGAAGAAAAGGAGTTTGCAGATGAGTACCGCGTGCGTCAGGTGCTGAATCGTTATTGCAGCTTTATGAACACCCCCGTTTATCTGGAGGTGCTCAAGGAGGAAGCCCCCAAGGCGGACGAGGCTGCCGAGGGCGAAGAAGCTCCCGCCATCGAGGTCAAGGAGCCTGAGCGTATCAACCCCAACCCCGCTCTCTGGCTCAAAGCGCCCAAGGATTGCACCGAGGAGGAATACAAGAAGTTCTACCACGATGTGTTCCATACCTACGAGGATCCGCTTTTCTATGTGCACCTGAACGTGGATTATCCCTTCAACCTGAAGGGCATTCTGTACTTCCCCAAGTTGACCAACGATTTCGGCACCCGCGAGGGCGAGATCAAGCTCTTCAGCGGACAGGTATTCGTGGCAGATAATATCAAGGAAGTCATCCCCGAGTTCCTCATGCTCCTTAAGGGCGTTATCGACTGCCCCGATCTGCCCCTCAATGTGAGCCGCAGCTTCCTGCAGAACGACGGCTATGTAAAGAAGCTTTCCGCCTACATCACCCGCAAGGTGGCCGACAAGCTGACCGGCCTTTTCAACACCGAGCGCGAGAAGTACGAGGGCTACTGGGAGGATATCCATCCCTTTGTCAAGTACGGCTGCATGCGGGATAACAAGTTCTTTGAACAGGTAAAGGAGACCCTGCTGTACAAGACCACCGCCGGTGCCCATGTTACCCTCAGCGAGTATCTGAGCAAGAACGAGGGCAAGCTGGAGGGTAAGAAGGTCATCTACACCAGCGATCCCACCCGTCAGAGCGCCAGCATTGCCCAGTACGAGGCGGAGGGTATCGATGTGGTGGTGCTGGATGCCCTCATCGACCTGAACTTCGTCAGCTTTATGGAGTATTCCGCAGGCGTGGAGGGTCTCGGCTTTGCCCGCGTGGATGCGGATGCTGCTACCTTTGCCAAGGAGCAGACCGAAGAGGAAAAGCAGCAGAATCAGGCGAACGAAAAGAAGCTGGCAGACCTCTTTGCCGCAGCCACCGGCAATCAGGAGCTTACTGTGCAGTTGACCGCCCTCAAGAACGAGAACACCTCCGGCATGTTGGTGCAGGATGAGCAGGGCCGCCGTTTCAGCGAAATGGGCAAGATCTACGGGCAGGACTTTAAGCTGCCCGAGCGCTACACCTTGGTGCTCAATGCCGAGAACGCCGTGGTCAAGAGCCTGATCGCTCAGGAGGATGGCGAAAAGCGGGATATGATGGCTGCACAGCTGTATGATCTGGCTCGTATGTCCACCCGTCCGCTGGAGAAGGATGAGATCACCGCTTTCCTTGCACGCTCCGGCAAGCTGCTGGAAATGCTCTGCAAATAACGTTACAGTTCTAAAAAATCAGCCGCTCGGCAGGGTTTTCCTGATCGGGCAGCGTAATAAAGAATGCATGGCCCCTGCAAAGGCAGCCATGCATTCTTCTTCATGCCAACGAAAGGAGCACACTATGCTCAAGCGTATTCTGTCTGCTGTTCTGCTCGTCTGTCTGCTGTTCTCCTGCTGCGTTACCGCAACAGCCGATCAGCCCAGACCCATTTATCCGCTGGATTATGATACCCTGCCCGATCCGCCTGCCGGTCAGCACCATTTTCTGCTCACCTGCGTAGATAGCTGGGAGGGTTCTGCCGCCAACATGAGCAATACGGACGGCACGATTCTCGTAACCATGGATACCGCTGCCCAGCGCCTGATCTTTACCACCTTTTCCCGCGAGATGCTCATTCAGCGTCCCGATGGAGAGATCGGCCGCTTTACCTACATCGCCAAGAATTACGGCATGGAAGCCATGTGCCGTATCCTCTCCACTCATTTCGGTGTGAAGGTGGATAAGTACATCGTTTTCAATATGGATAACGTGCAGGATATCATTGATGCCATGGGCGGCGTATACATTACCGTTACCGATGCGGAAGCGGACTATCTGAACCGCTACCGCATCAGTCGCGACAGTACCACGCCCAGCATGGGCAAGGGCGGTACGTATCTGTTCGGCGGGCATGCGGCGGTCATCTATATGCGCATCCGCAAGGTGGGCGGCGATGGCGATAACGGGCGCATGCGCCGTATGCGCACAGTGCTCTCCACCTTGGCGCAGAAGTATGCGGATGCGGATCTGGGCATGGCTATGGATCTGCTCAACGCTGTGCGCGGCAGCGTGGTACAGACCAATATGACTCTTTCCGATATGATGGAAGCCCTCAATTTGGCTTTCGAGCTGCGGGGCGTTACACCGGAAGGCCTGCAGATGCCGCCTACCGAAGCCATGGAGGATATCACCTACGCGGGCATGATGACCCGGCAGGTGGATTTCGAATATGCACGGCAGGTATTGGAGGCGTTTCTGGAGCAGGGCTTTGCTGTTGTGGAGTAAAGCCGGTACAAAGGAGGACGGAGCATGCTGGTATCTCAGCTGACGATCGAACATCTGACTGATGCTCTGCTGGATAAGCTGCTCTTTGAAGGTCTGGAGGATGATGGCTCACATGGGGATTGCATCATCGTTCTGGGCAGCAACAAAGCTGTGGAGTACCGTGTGCCGGTGGCAGCAGAACTCTACCATGCAGGCAGGGCACGCAAAGTGATGCTGTGCGGCGGCGAAGCAGGGAATGGCATCGAGGCTGAGCGGATGCGGCTTAAAGCGCTGGAGCTGGGCGTGGCAGAGGAGGATATCCTGCTGGAGACGAATTCTCTCAATACAGTCGAGAATATTCTGTTTTCCATGACCGAGCTGCAACGTGCCTTTTGGCTCAACCGGGTCAGCAACCTGCTGCTGGTCACGAGCCCATGCCACATGCGCCGCAGTCTGTGTGTAGCCCGGTATCTGTACCCGGCGCATATCAAGGTGCATCCCTGCCCGGCGCAGGATCGGAATACCCGTCGCAATAACTGGATGCTTTCACCAAAAGGCAGAGAGCGTGTGCTTGCCGAGGCGCAGAATTTGATCCGTTGCGCACAGAACGGCGTTTTTCCCGATTTTCACATTTGACGAAAGGGGTGTTGTCCCGTGCCTTTCTGGGTGACTCATATGATGGTTGCAGACCGCGTGCTGGAAGAGCTGCCGCAGCTTTGCAGACATGAATACTGCGTTGGCAATATCGCTCCCGATTGCAACGTGGAAAATGACGATTGGAGCGGCTTCACCCCGCCCCGGGAAATGACTCACTGGATGGGCGCAGAACGCAAGAATGCAGCGGATTGCCAGCGGTTCGTTGCTGAATATCTGCTGCCCAGAAACCCGCAGACGATACAGGAAGCTTCCTTTTTGTGGGGATATTTCACTCATCTTGTCACCGATGCGGAGTTCCAGCGCACCATTCGGGATGAAGCCCGGGTGCGCGCTGCGTGGACGCGCATCAAAGCGATCCCGGAGTTGGCGGCAGCGGGGGAGGGCATGCCGGAAACGTGGGATTCCGTCAAGCTGATCATTCCCAAAGCAGAACGGCTTGAAGAGATCGGAGCCATCGAGCGTGAATACCTGTCTGCCAACCCCGGCAGCGGATTTCTGACAGAGATCGTCGGCCTTGAATCGTTCCCGGATCTGCTGGAGTTTTTGCCACCCGGCGCCATCGTGCGAAAGATCGGTGTGCTGGCCAACATTCCCAAAGGAAGCAAATCAGAGCATCCCTACACGGCAATGACCCGTGATGAATACGCTGCTTTTGTAAACCGGGCAGTTCGTCTGTCCGTGGAAACGATCCGTCAATACTGGCAGCAGCAGTAACACAAAAGCACCCACCTGAGAAGGCGGGTGCTTTTGTATATGGGGAAGGCGGAAGGGATCAGTCCTCTTCTTCTTCCTCGGGCAGCTCGGCATTGTGCCACACGTTCTGCACATCATCGTTGTCCTCGAGCATTTCCAGCAACTTGAGGATCTTGTTGAGGGTGTCCTCATCGGCGGGTACAACGGTGTTCTGGGGCACCATCTGCACCTCGGCACTCAGGAAGCTGATACCCTGGTTCTCCAGAGACTCGCGCACAGCAGAGAAGTCGGCAGGGGAGGTAGTAACCTCGAAAACGTCATCCTGCACTTGCATGTCTTGGGCACCGGCAGCCAGCACGGTCATCATCATTTCGTCTTCGTCCATGTCGGCGGTACGCTCGATCACCAGCACGCCCTTCTTATCGAACATAAAGCCCACGCTGCCGGTAACACCCAGAGAACCGTCGTTCTTGGCAAAGCAGTGGCGCACATCACTGGCAGTACGGTTGCGGCTGTCGGTGATGGCCTCTACGATCACGGCCACGCCGCCGGGGGCATAGCCTTCGTAGGTGATCTCTTCGTAATCCACATTGCCCAGCTCGCCGGAAGCCTTCATAATGGAACGCTTGATGTTGTCGTTGGGCATGTTGTTGCTCTTTGCCTTGGCGATGATATCGCGCAGCTTGGAGTTGCTTTCGGGATTGCTGCCGCCTTCGCGCACGGCGATGGCGATCTCACGGCCGATCTTGGTAAAGATCTTGCCACGGGCCGCGTCGGTCTTGCCCTTCTTGGCCTGAATGTTATGCCATTTGCTATGTCCGGACATGGTATCAGCCTTTCTTTGTCTGTATCTTCTGGTTGGTCTGTGCCAATCATGCCTGTTTCAACAAAGTATTATAGCACATTCCTGCCGTTGGGTCAAATTTTCGGGGCTTTTTCCTGTCAGTGTGCAAACTGGCTGTTGTACAGGTTTGCGTAGAAGCCGCCTTTTTTCAGCAGTTCTTCGTGGCTGCCCTGTTCGATCACATTGCCATCCTTCATGACCAGAATGGTATTGGCATTCTGGATGGTGGAAAGCCGGTGGGCAACGATAAAGCTGGTGCGCCCGGTCATCAGGGTTTCGAAAGCACGCTGGATGTGCTGCTCCGTGCGGGTATGGATGGAGGAGGTAGCCTCGTCCAGAATGAGCATGGGGGGCAGGCAAAGCATAACGCGGGTAATGCACAAAAGCTGCTTTTCACCCTGTGACAGGTTGCCGCCATCCTCGGTAATTACGGTATCGTAGCCCTTGGGCAAACGGCGGATAAAGCTGTGGGCGTGGGTTGCCTTGGCAGCGGCAATGACCTCCTCGTCGGTGGCCTCGGGCTTGCCCATGGTGATGTTTTCCCGGATGGTGCCACTCTTGAGCCATGTTTCCTGCAGCACCATGCCGTAGCCCTCACGCAGACTGTGGCGGGTAATATCCACGATGCTGTGACCGTCCAGCGTGATGGTGCCTTCGTTAACATCGTAGAAGCGCATCAGAAGATTGATGAGCGTAGTTTTGCCGCAGCCGGTGGGGCCTACGATGGCAATGCGCTGGCCCGGCTCCACCTGCAGGTTCAGGTTCTGGATCAGCTTGCGCTCGGGCACATAGGAGAAGCTGACATTCTTTAGCTCCACAGCACCGCTGGGATCGGCAAGCTCCAGCTTTGGTTCCTTATCGGGCACCTCGGCAGGCTGACGGATCAGTTCAAAGACACGCTCAGCGCAGGCAAGGGCAGCCTGCAGCTCGGTTACAACACCTGAGATCTCGTTAAAGGGCTTGGTGTACTGATTGGCATAGCTGAGGAATGCGGAGAGCTGACCTACCGTAAGCATGGCAGGGCCGCCGAGAATGCACACCAGCGCACCGGCAACGCCAACGCAGGCATACACCAGCGAGTTGACGAAACGGGTGGCGGGGTTGGTAAGGGAGGAGAAGAAGATAGCCCGGAGGCTGGCATTCTTCAGCCGACCGTTGATCTCGTCAAAGCGCTCCTGCACCTCATCCTCCATGCCGAAGGCACGAACCACTTTCTGGCCGGTGAGCATTTCATCGATCAGTGCTGTCTGCTCACCGCGGGTCTTGGATTGCAGGGAGAACATATCATAGGTGCGCTTGGCGATAAAGGAGGCCACCACCAGCGAGAGGGGCGTGATGACCACAACGGCGGTGGCGATCATCCAGTTGACGGAGTACATGAACCCCAGCGTACCAATGATGGTCAATACACCGCTGAACAGCTGGGTAAAGCCCATTAGCAGCCCGTCGGCAAACTGGTCTACATCGGTAATGATGCGGCTGACCACATCGCCGGTGGGGTGTTTATCCAGATAAGAAAGGGGGAGTCGCTGCAAATGCGCAAATGCATCCCGGCGGATGTCGCGCACCGTGGCATAAGTGAGCCGGTTGTTGCACAGCCCCATCAGCCACTGGGCAAGTGCGGTAACGCCGATCATCAGCGCCATTTGCAAAAGCAGGGGCAGAATGCCGTCAAACTGTACCTGCAACGCTGAGGGGATCAGGTCGATCACCTGCCCGGTCAGAATGGGGATGTAGAGGGTTGCGGCTACGGTAAGCACGCACAGCAGCAGAGACAGCGCCAGATAGCCCCAGCTGCGCCTTACATAATCAAGCACCGTCAGAAGGGTCTGCTTGCGGTTTGCGGTTTTCGTCATCAGACTGCCTCCTTTGGATACTGGGAATAATAGATCTCCTGATAAACCGGGCAGCTTGCCAACAGCTCGTCATGGGTACCGATACCGGCCAGCACGCCGTCATCCAGTACAAGGATCTGGTCGGCAAAGCGGATGGAGCTGGCACGCTGGGATACGATAAACACGGTTGCCGGGGTATCCATCTCCCGAAGCGCCTTGCGAAGGGCGGCATCGGTGGCGTAGTCCAGTGCGGATGCGCTGTCGTCCAGAATCAGGATCTCCGGGTTGCGCACCAGCGCGCGGGCGATGGTCAGACGCTGTCGTTGACCGCCGCTCAGGTTACGCCCACCCTGCTCGATCATCTCGTCCAGCTGACCGGGCTTGCTGCGCACCACTTCGGCACCCTGTGCGGTTTCCAGCGCACGCCACAGCTCTTCGTCAGTGGCATCCTGTTTGCCCCAGCGCAGGTTTTCCCGAATGGTGCCTTTAAAGAGCATGGCCTTCTGGGGCACTACGGCAACCTTGTCACGAAGGGCTTGTATGGATTGCTGCTTTACATCCACACCATCCACCAGCACAGTACCATTGCAAACGTCGTAGAAACGGGGTATCAGATTGATCAGCGTACTCTTGCCGGAACCGGTACCGCCGATCACGCCGATGGTCTGCCCGCGGAGCGCTGTAAAGCTGATGCCGGAGAGGCTTTCTTCACCTGCGCCGTGGTAGCGGGCGCAAACGTTGTCAAAACGCACGCATTCCCTGGCAGTGGCGGGGACGGCAACAGGCTTGCTGGGCTCCTGCATGCTGCTTTCCTGCATCAGCACGGTTTCGATACGGCCCGCGCTGGCCAACGCCTTGGTGATGGTGATGATCAGATTGGCCAGCTTGATCAGCTCCACAAGGATCTGTGAGAGGTAATTGACCAGTGCGACCACTGCACCCTGCGTAAGGATGCCGCCCTCCACCTGCCATGCGCCACTCCACAGCAGCACGATCAGCGCTCCATTGACCAGCACATAAGTAAGAGGATTCATCAGCGAAGAAAGACGGCCAACGCCCTGCTGCAGGGTAAAGAGCAGTCCGCTCTCCTCTGCAAAGGCAACTTCCTCGCTCTCCTGCTTGTTGAAGGCACGGATCACACGGACACCGGTCAGGTTCTCACGGGTGCGCAAGAGCACCTTGTCCAGCTGGCTCTGCACCTGTTTGTGGCGGGGAAGGGTAAGCGCCATCACACCTGCTACCACCAGTGTCAGCAGCGGCAGCAGCGCCAGAAAGATCAGAGCGGTCTTTCCATCCACCGTAAAAGCCATCACAGTAGCGCCAAGCACTACAAAGGGGGAGCGCAGCAAAAGACGCAGCGTCATGTTCACGCCGGTCTGCACCTGATTCATATCAGTGGTCATACGGTTGATGAGGGTGGGTGTGCCTATGTCATCCAGCTCCGTGTGGGACAGGCTCTGAATGTGCGAAAACAGCACCGATTTCACCTTGGCAGTAAAACCGACAGCCGCTTTGGCAGCAAAGAACTGGGCAGTTACCGAGCAGGCAAAGCCCAGCAGCCCAAGGCCCACCAGCAGAAGCCCCATGCGGAGCACATAGCCGGTATCGCCGGTGCCGCCGTTTGCCAGAATGCCTTTGTCGATAATGGCTGCCATGATCAACGGCACAAACAGCTCGAGCAGCGCTTCCAGAAGCTTGAACAACGGGCTGATGATGCATTCCTTGCGGAATGGCTTCAGATAGGGGAACAGGGTACGCATAGCTCATTCTCCTTGTTGAGTGGTGCTGCGCCCGGCAGGGCGGCAGAAAAACGCCCCGGTTCGTGCAGAGACCGGGGAAATATGGGGAGCGATCAGTACCAGATAGCGCTCGCGATGACGGAAAAGATCATCAGCGCTGCGAGGGCAAGGCATACGATACGTACGATCGTGGTCTTGGTGTTCTTGCTATTCTTCGTGCGGCCGGCCATAGGCAACCCTCCTGTGATGCAGTGTATAAAAATAAGTATACCATCAATTGGCTGGGAAAACAATGCTGCTTTTTCACTGTACAGAGAAGGGATAAAGGTGGTTTTCGTCAAATTATTGATTATTGATATTTTACGGAGGTGAAACCGGTGAAGCGGATTGCTGCTTTTTTTCTGGCGTGCACGCTGCTGTTTGGCTCTGCCAATGCACTTGTGGTAACGCCGGACGAGTATAACATCAATTTTGCAAACAAAACCGGTATCTTTGCATACGATGCCTACGTGCTTTGCGACAGCCTGACACTGCGTAAGGAGCCGGATATCAATTCCCGCTCCCTGAGGCAGCTAAGCTATGGGCAAAAACTGCTGGTAAGCATGCGCGAGGGCGAATGGTATCATGTGTATGTAAGTGAGCATGTGGAGGGCTGGGTCAAAGCCGAATATGTGCTCGTCAACCCCGAATTGTATGTGACCGAAACTGAAACACCGGCCTACGCTTTCGGCAGCCGTTATGCTCCTCGTGTGGCGCTCATCTCCGCAGGCGAAACACTGCCGATCATTTACTCCACGGTAGCGTATTATGTGGTAAGCCTTCGCGGCGCCTCTGCGTGGATCGAGCGCCCACAGGCACGGGAGACCGAAGAGTTCAGCCTTGGCAGGCTTCTGAACATCACCCATGCGGTGCTTTGTTATACCGATCTGGAAACCGGTCTTACGCTGTATCAGGGAGAGATCACAGATCCTGCTGTGCTGGCTCAGATGGGCACCTTGCTTGCCGATGCGGAGGATAAGGGCGGAGCTGTATCCGGCTGTCCTTTTGGGGCGGCACTGCTCACCCTCACATTTGCAGATGGCAGCACTGCTCTTTTGGATATGGCTTTGGATGATTGCTGCGTATTTCGTGTGGAGGGCAGAGACTATGCCTATGCCCGCTCCCTCTTCACCGATGCGGGCAGCCCCTCCAACAGCAACTTTTTCTCTCTTTTCTCGGGTATGATGGAAAAACTGGGCCGCTGATGCCCGAAAATCCTGCGGCGCGCTGTGAGCGCGCCGCTTTTGTATGCACTGCGGGAGGAGCGCTGTTGAGCAGCAGCTATGGACATTTTCTGACATGGATGGTATAATTGCAAAAAACGTGTGGTTTCTCATCTGTCGCAGTATACAGCTTGTCTGTGCTGTTCGGCGCTGTTGAGCCAACTGCTGGAAGGTGGCATTTCGAGTGGTAAACAGGTCTGTGCGTCATACGCTTCGTATGGCGCTTGCATTGGTTGCGGCATTTATGCTGCTGTTTTCTTCTGCATTGGCGGAGGGGCAGATCGTTCCCCTGCCGATAGACGATACCCCGGGTCCAGTGGTCAACGAGGCTTTCTATATCGATGACTCCCATTACGAGGATCCCAGCATTCAGGTATCCATCGAAAAGCATCACTGGGTAAAGAGCGACTGCTATGTGGCACGCATCAAGATCGCCGATCCCAGCCAGCTGCGCACAGCTTCGGCTTACGGCTTCGACCGCAAGCAGGTGGCGGCTGTTCTGGATATGGCCAACCGCATGAATGCTGTTGTTGCCGTCAACGGCGATTACTGCTACTACCAGCTTACAACCTCCACCTGTTATTTAGTGCGGCAGGGTGTTCTCTATGCCGATATGATGGCCAAGGGCCGTGATATGCTCATTATTGACGACAAGGGCGATTTCCATATCCTGCAGGCTGCCACGCAGGAAAAGTTTGCCGAGTTTACCCAAGGCATGAATATCGTAAACACCTTCAGCTTCGGTCCGGGTCTGGTGGTGAACGGCCAGCAGCTGGCCTCTGATTACTATGCCCAGTTCAATGGCTCCGACGGTCGCCACCAGCGTACCGCCATTGCGCAGGTCGGCAAGGGCAAGCTGGAATATGTGATCGCCGTCAGCGAGGGCAACCACGAATCCTACGGCGGAGGTCTCACCCTTCCGGAATGGGCAGAGTTCCTGATGACCCTCGGCGTTGAAAACGCCTACAATCTGGATGGCGGCAATTCCTCCGCACTGATCTTCCACAACGAAAAAGTAAACGCTGTCAAGAACCAGCGCCATCGCAAACTGAGCGATATCATCTATTTTGCCAGCGCATATCAGGAGTGAGTTTATGTCTCTTACCTTTCCTTTCAGCTATGAAACTGCAGTAATGATCTCCTGCGCACTGCTTTGCATTGTGCTGGTGGCAGTTTCGCTTGTGCGCAAGCTGGGTCTTGCCACCGGTCTGGTAATGAGCGCTTTTTGCTGTGTGCTGTGCATGGTTTGTGCCCGGGGCTTCTATCTGTTGGTAGCAGGCCCGGGCTTCCGTTTCCGTCTCTTCCCCGATACCCCTTACGACTATGCCTTTGGCGGTGGTGTACTGGGCTTTTTGGCAGCGCTGTATTTCACTTTGCTCATCACCCGCAAAGGGTTTCAGCCTGTCTCTGACGCCTTTGCGCCTGTGGGCTTGTTTGCTGTTGCCTGCCTGCGCTTGGCAGAAGCGCTTTCCGATTTTGGCTGGGGCGATATTCTGGATGCTGCATGGCTGCAGCGTTATCCTTTTGCCATCGAGAATATGTACGGCGAGTGGTGCGCAGCCATCTTTAATTTGGAAGCGCTGTTTGCACTGCTCATCATGGCGGCGCTGCTTGCCGCCGGCGATAAGCTTAAGGGTCGCCGCCTGCTGACGGGGCTCATTTGGTGGGCTTCTTCGCAAGTGTTCTGCGAGAGCCTGCGGGTGGAGTCCATCACATGGGGCTTTATCCGTGTGCAGCAGCTGCTCAGCGCTGTGATCATTCTGGTTGTAATGGTGCTGGGAACCAACCGTCTTGCACCTGCAAAGCGCAAACAGACCCTTCCGCTGTGGGGCGGCTATGTGCTTGCCTGTGGTCTGGTCATTTTTCTTGAGTATGCCATCGACAAAATGCCTTGGCCCACATGGATCAATTATGTGGTCATGGCGGCGGCGCTGGTGCTGCTCGGCATCTGTGCGCAGCGGTCGATCCGCCCCTGGGCGCAAGAGGAGGCGAGTACCCTGTGAGAACGAAGCTCCTTTCTCTGGTGCTCTGCCTGATGCTGCTGGCGATCTCGGCCTGCGCCGAGCCTCTCGATGTATGCGGCCTTCTGGTGGAGGCTGATGCAACGGTACTGGACTTTGATGCAGCCGGTATACAGCTTACCGATGTTGCTGCATTGGGCGAGGCCATCGACAAGCTGCCCATGCTTACAGAGGTGCGTCTGTACAATAGCGACCTGTCCAGAAAGAACAAGGAATGGCTTTTCGATACCTACCCGAATGTGTTTTTTGGCTTTACCATCCGTTTTTCCAAGCATGAGGTGCGTACCGATGCAGAAGCCTTTTCCACCCTGCATACCAGCGATTTGGATGAACGCACCGACGATTACGTACACAACCAGAAGGAACTCAGCTTACTGCGCATGTGTACAAAGCTGAAGGCGTTGGATATCGGGCACAACAGCGTTACGGATCTGAGCTTCCTTTCTGGGCTCACCGAGCTGCGGGTGCTCATACTCGGCCCCAACTATTACATTGATGATATCTCACCGCTGGCCTCCCTTCCCAAACTGGAATATCTGGAGGTGTTCAGCACCAAGCTGAGGGATGTTTCGCCCCTTTCCGGCATGCAGAACCTGATGGATCTGAACGTGGCCAACAGCCGCAAACTGAAGGATCTTTCACCCCTGTATCAACTTCCTTCTCTGAAACGGTTCTGGGGCGGCATGTGCGGCTTTGGCAGCGAAACACAGCGGGCTATGGAACAGCACCACCCGGATTGTGAGTTTGACTGGTACAACGGCCCTACTGCCGGCACATGGCGGCGGCATCCCCGCTATCGGATCATCAACCGGATGTTTACTACGGGCGTGTATATCCCTTTTGAAGAGTAGAAAAAGGGTTGCTCCCGGTGAGAGGAATGGTAAGGAAGGAGTTATCCTTCCTTTTGCACCAAAGAAATACCGCAGCAGCGAACCCGCTAAGGTTTGCTGTTGTTTGTGCTGCTGTGATAGAACGAAAGCGATAAACTTGAATTTGGAGGGTTATTCAGTAATGGGAGATTTCATCGTTGCAATTGCACTTGTTATGGTTTCGTTATTTTTATTTATTGTGAGCATCCGCTCTTTTCTGGAAAAAGGATTTCTGTTTAATAATGCCTATATTTATGCATCCAAAAAAGAACGGGAAACAATGAATAAAAAGCCCTATTATCGTCAGACTGCAATTGTGTTTTTTCTTATGGGTATTACATTTTTGCTTATTGGCTTTGCAATACTTTTTGATGCTGGCTGGATAACTTACATTGCGGGAGTGGTTATCATAAT
>JAZQHO010000233.1:0-20457 GCA_045540635.1 Candidatus Limiplasma sp. | reverse complement strand
ACGCTGCCCACGATGCCCGTCAGCAGCAGGTGCACCATTTCGTCCGAATAAGCCCCATTGCTTCCGGCCGCCAGGCCTGCAAGGAGCAACGACATGGCAATACCTGCCGTCAGGCCCGTGCGAGCGCCCAGCAAGCCGGTCAGGAGCATTGCACACAGCGCCACAGGCACCAGGTGGACATTGATGAGCTTCACGCTCAGCACGCCCAGGCCCATACAGATCACCATCACCAGCATGATGACGATCACCTGGCGAGGCTCCTTGAGCACATCGGGATTGAGCATGTGCAGCATCAGCACCATGAGGATCACCGTAGCAGCTACGATCAGCCCTGCGCCGCCGTACACCGTCAGGTCGATGCGGGTGTTGTCCAGCAGGCCCAGCGCAGAGAGCATGGCAATCTGGTAGGAGCTGACCCGCTCGCCCTCGCGGACAATGTTCTGCCCCTGCTTGTAGATGACCGGCTCCACCGTTTTGCGGGCTTCCTCCCGCAGGGCTTCGGTGGCGGTCTTGTCGATAAGCATGTTGGGCTGCATCACCTTGCGAAGGATGGGCGTTACCACGTTCTGCAGCAGGTCGATCTCGGTCTTGTAGCCCACGATCTGCTGCAGGTATTGGATGGTCTCGCTGGTGTACCCTTCGCGGATGGTGGTGTTCATAATATTCTCCACCGCAGCGGACAGGTCTTCGCTCATATCCAGCATTTGCTGATTGGTGGCATGCAGCAGGGTCTGCATCTGGTAGCCTGCAAGGGTGAGCTGGGTAAGCTGCCCCTTGGCATAGGTAAGCTCCGCTTCGTTAAACTGGTACGCCTGCTGCGCCTGAGGGTCGCCCGGGTGCTGCTGCTCCAGAATGGTGCGCCCGTACTGCTGCACAGAATTGACCTGACCAAGCACGGTCTCCAGATTCTGCAGCACCTCGGTGGTGACGGACTCGTTGAACACATAGCTGGGCTCCACCTTGGAGGCGGCTTCCTCCCGCTGGCGGGCGGTGCTCACCTCGTCCACCACATCCTTGGTGGCGGTGATGGTGGTATAGGATATCTCACCTACACGCAGATTGTAGCGCTTGGGCGCAATGGCGATGGTCATCAGCACACACAGGATCACCGTGCCGATCAGCAGCACGATGGTGGTGCGGGTGGCGGCTGTGGAAAACACTTCCCGCAGCGTTCGGCGTTTGCGGGCTGCGGCTTTTTGACGTCTATTGGGCATCATCGCTCAAACCCCTCCGCTTTCTTTCGTATGCATCGTAAGCTTTTA
Source organism: Candidatus Limiplasma sp. (assembly GCA_045540635.1). Taxonomy (GTDB): domain Bacteria; phylum Bacillota; class Clostridia; order Christensenellales; family Aristaeellaceae; genus Limiplasma. Next base: position 19,195 of record JAZQHO010000233.1, on the reverse strand, counting down.
CCACCGTCTGCACCAGATCGTGGCGCACAACATCGCTCTGATCCAGACGGATGATGGCTACCTCCGGCACATCGCTGAGCACCTCCAGCGCCTGCAAAAGGCCGCTCTGCTTGCCAAAGGGAAGATCGGTCTGCGTGGCGTCGCCGGTAACGACCACACGGCTGCCCGCACCAAAGCGGGTCAGGAACATCTTCATCTGTTCGGGGGTGGTGTTTTGGGCTTCGTCCAAAATAATGAAACTGTCGCTGAGGGTGCGGCCGCGCATGTATGCCAGCGGCGCCACCTCCAGTGCGCCCCGCTCCTGCAGGCGCTGGTAACTCTCTGCGCCCATCATCTCGTACAGGGCATCGAACAGCGGACGAAGGTAGGGATCGACCTTCTGGCTCAGATCGCCGGGCAGGAAGCCCAGCTTTTCGCCCGCCTCCACGGCAGGGCGGGTGAGCACGATGCGCTCCACCTCCTTGTTGCGCAGCGCTACCACCGCCAGTGCCATGGCAAGATAGGTCTTGCCTGTACCGGCGGGGCCTACGGCAAAGGTGAGCTCATGCTCCCGGATGGCTTTCACATATTCGTACTGCCCAAAGGTCTTGCAGCGCACAGGGCGGCCCCGGTGCGTAATGGCCACCGGCTCCTGAGGGATCTCGTCCAGCCTGTCCAGCTGGCCCCGCTTTACAAGGCTGAGGGCATAGCGGAGCACCGTACGATCCACCGGCATGCGGGCTGCATAGAGCTGGCAGAGCTTGTCGATCACCTGTGCGGTCATCTCCACCGCCTCTTCGGTGCCTTCCACCTCCAGCTCCGCGCCCCGCAGCGCCAGCTTTACCTTCAGCTCGTTCTCGATCAAGGGCAGATTACGTTCGTTGGCTCCAAGCAGCGAAAGGGAAGCCTCCATGCTGTCCAGCACGATCTTTCCCCGTACATTGCTAGTCAAAAGGGCATGCCTCCGATCATGGCAGCGCTGCCGCCTGTGTGTGCAGCTACGGCAGATGCCAGTTTATCAACCTATATCATACATGAATCTGCCCGATTGGTCAACAAATCATTACAATACGGGGCTAAGGCGATACTTCCCTGGGCAGGCAGAGATCGGTGAGGAACTCTCCCCGGGCGGTGGCGTATACATAGCCGTCGCTGCCGGTTTCGCTCTTGAGCCACTGCTGCGTGATGCGCATGCCCCGCAGGAGCCTGCCCAGCGCGCCCGCCGCTGCCTTCTCCGCCTCCTGCTTTACCTCATGCGCAGGCCGGAGAACAGATTCCAGCGCCAGCTCCCGGTATTCCAGCTTTCGCTGCCATACCGGGAAAAAGCAGCCTGTCAGGGGCATATCGGTGCGGTACAGCTGGCTGGTCAGATAGGCGGGCGCATCCAGCTCCGAAGGCCAGCAGCGCCACGGGGTGCACAGTTGGGTAAGCACTGTGCTGCGACCCGTCTCCCGGCTGACGGTCTCCTCCAGCGGAATGCGCACCTGTGTCTCCTGCCAGCAGCGAGCCACCACCCTGCCCCGTGCGCAAACGGGCACTGCTTCCCCATCCTGTCCCCGTTCCTCGCCCTTGATGAGCAGCTGCCCCTTGCGCACAGCGTCACCGGGATGCACCATTGCCGTACCCGCATACACCTCCACCGCCTGCACCACTCCGTCCCGGGCCGCCAGCAGATCGCTGGGTTCGGATGATGGCAGCGGCGGGGGCGGTACTCCCTGCGTACATTCCACCGTCAGGGTCACATTGCTCACATAGACCCGGAACCATGCCACCTCCGGGTATCTGCGCTGGAGCAGCAGCGCCAGCCTTGGCGCATCCATACCGCTTTTGCGCATACCGGGCCGATAGCCCTCCTCTGCCAGATAGGCTGCGATATCCGCCCGGTAGGCACCCGCCCCTTCGATGCGCACCAGCCAGACGAACTGCATGGCAAACACAAGAAGGGCGCAGGCCAGCAGTGCTCCCGCCAGCAGACCCGGACGCTCCCAAAGCCGCCTGAGCCCTGCGGCGGCTCCCACCGGCGCAGCGTTTTCGAAGCGCCAGCCCTTCTCTGCGGCAATGGCGGCGATGCGCTCCAGATCGGCGGTACGGCAAATGCAGTGAAGGCTGTGCCGATCTGCCCGGCTGACACGCAGCAGAGCGATGCCCTCTTTCTGCAGGGTGTTGAGAAAGCGCTCCAGATTGAGCCCCGAAACGGTAAAACGATGCCGGAGCCACCCCGGAGGAGGCAGACGGTGCAACAGTTTCTTCATGCTCCTCACCCCTTTGGCCGGTAGGAGAGCTTCTCGATCTTGCCCAGCACCACAAGCCCGTCCCGGTCATAGCGGGTGAGGGAAAGCCGCTGCCCTGTAATGACCAGATGCCCGCACAGCGTTTTGAGGATGATCTCCTTTTCGGTGCAGGCATACACGCCCTGATGCTGCTCCACCAGCACCTTCTCATCCCCCACCAGTACGGAGCGGGGCCAGCCCAGTACCAGTTCCTGTGGAATATCCGCTTGCTTGAGCCTATCCAGCATAGCTGCCTCCCCCAGTTTTTTGCCAAAGCCTATGCAGCACCTGCCGGAAAAATGCGGACGGTGGAAAATGCGGTTGACAGGTGAAAGGTAATATGTTATCTTTTTAATGTAACCTATTACCTTTTGTAAGGAGGAAGCATGTATCTCTTTGAAGTGACCCAAAACGATGCAGTGGATATGTCCGGTGTAGAAAGCCCCTATTTTCTGCTGGGGCTGCTGAGCGCCTTCGATAACCGCTTTCAGGCGGTGGCAGATCGGTTGATCGGCGAAATCAGCTGGAAGCAGTTCTTCACGGTGATCTGCATCACGCTGTGCAGAGAGAGCCCCACAATCCAGCAGCTGGCAGATGTGATGGGCACATCTCACCAGAATTGCAAGCAGCTGCTGCTGAAGCTTGAGAAAAAAGGCTTTGTTGCCCTCACCACTGACCCCGCAGACCGGCGCAGGCAGCGCATAGCACTGACGGAAAGCTGTATGCGCTTCTGCCGGCAGAACGATGAGCGCAGCGCCGCACTGCTGCAGCAGATGTTTGCCGGCATCCCGGCGGAGGACATCCTTACCACGATCCGAACCATCATGCAGATGGAAAAGCAACTGGGCGGGCTGGAAAGCGCCGCCCCGGAAAACAACGATTGAGGTGACTGCCATGAACAACGGATTGATCCTGTACCGCTCCAAGTACGGTGCGACCCAAAAGTATGCCCAGTGGCTGAAGGAAGCCACCGGCTTTGACTGCACAGAGACCAAAGGAGTCGATGCAAAGACTGCCGCAACCTACGATACCATCGTTTTGATGGGCGGCGTATATGCAGGCGGACTGGCAGGACTGGATTTTCTGAAGAAGAACCTTGCCGCCCTGAGCGGCAAACGGATCTTCCTTTTTGCCGTAGGCGCATCCCCCTATAATGAGAAAGCGATCAGCGAAGGGATGAGCCGTACCCTGAAGGGCGATCTGGCCAAGCTACCGTTATTCTACGGGCGGGGCATGTGGGATCTGGCGGGGATGCACTTTGGCGACCGCACCCTGTGCAAAATGCTGCTGAAGGCCTGTGCCAAGCAGGATCCTGCCACCTATGAGCCATGGCAGGCCGCTCTGATGAGCATGAAGCCCGGCGAGACCGCCGACTGGACCGACCGCAGCTATCTGGAGCCGCTACTGGCGGCGCTGGAGGCGTAACCACGGAGGGAAGCCATGAACATGGAAAACTGCTGGCAGGAAGAGGATCTGTTCCCGAAGCGGCTGACCGCATACGAGCAGCGGCCATATGGCTGGCTGTTCTACAACGATGAAAACAAAGACTCTTTCGACTCCAACCACGCTCTCCTCTACCGGGATGGGATCGGAGAACTGGGAGCCGTGCTTGAGGAAATCACCCGCTTTTATCAGAAGAAGGGCATTGCTCCAGCGGTCTATCAGGCAGTCTGTGACGAAGGCTATTTCGAGGAAAACCGGGATGTATTCGCTGCCCACGGCTATGATGTATGGACAGAGGAGCAGCGGTACATGCTCCTTACCGCCCCCAACACCCTCCGCCCCACCGGGGAGATCCTTGTAAAGCGGGAGACCGTATGGAAGGATGCTTTTGCCCGGGAGATCTTCGAAAAAGCAGATGAACCGTGGGAAACAGCCGTTGCCAAACGTGCCATGCAAAACCCGTCAACGCTGTTCTTTGCAGCCTATATCGCCGGCAAGCCCGTGGGCATGACCTATTGCCACACGGCAGGCGATGTATGCCGACTGGATTATCTGCTTATCGCCAAGGAATACCGACGGCGGGGCGTTGCCAGAAGCCTGATCTGTCATCTGGTGAACGAATGCCGGGCAAGGGGCATCACCAACTGCTTCCTGTGGCCCGACGGCGAAACTGCCGAAAGGATCTATCAAGAAGCCGGTTTCCGCTATGTGGAAACCAAGCTTGCCGGGCGTGCCGCCCTGCGAAGGGACTGAGCCACAGCAAGTTCCAGCACATTCTTCCCGCCGGGACTGTAGCAGTAGCGCCGGAGCAGCGGCCTCCCTTGGGGCAGCGGGAAATGCCGTTGTTTGCTTCGCAGCATATACCAACGATCACAAAATCAAAAAGCGCCCGCCGTACAAATCTACGGCGGGCTCATGTCAAAGTTGTCTGGTTTCCTGTTGGAATTGCTGCGCTTCTTGCCCGGTAAGGGGCTGTGCGCCGTAGCGGGCACGCTCGTACAGCTGTGCCGCAGCGGCAGGCAGTGTTTCCCGGGCTGTGGCGGCAGGCAGCCACTCCCCGTGCCTGAGACGCAGCCGCAGGTAACGGTAGCGCACCCGCTGGGTGGGATCCATCCGGCTTTCATCCTGCCGGTAGAACCTCTCCCGTACACGGCGCAGCAGCCCGGTGGGCTCGTAAGCCGCGCCATCCCTTGTATCGGTGATCTCATCCACATAGTCTTTGACGGCAGCCGCCCCGAAGCGTGCAAACCGCTGCCGCAGCCAGCCGAACAGGCGGCGCAGCAGCCGGTACAGCCGCTGTGCCAGAAACAGCACCAGCGCAGCCACAGCAGCTACCGCAATGACACCCAGCAGTTTCTCGATGATCTGCTCCAGAAGGCTCGGCTCTGCCGGGGCAACATTTTCAAAGCCGCCCGGCAGGGGAGCCCCGCCTCCGCCGCCGGAGCCGGCGGTGTCGGTCCTCAGCAGGGCAGCGATCCACGCCGCAGCTGCGCCCACCGCACGCCAGAGCGCATTCCAGAGCCGTTGCAGAAAAGCGCCGATGGCCGGCAATGCCGCCAGCACAAGTGCCAGCATGAGCAGCCCCAGTGTGAGGGCAATGTTTTGCCGCCGCATGCGCTGCGGCACCTGCACCCGATCCTGAGCGGCACGGGAGAGGCTACTGCGGTTCAGCGCCAGAAGTGCAAGCACTACATACAACAGAAAGCTGACCAGCCGGAAGCCCGCTGCCGGTTCATACAGAGCAGAGCCCGTGCGTGCGGAATACCCTGCCGCAAGATGCAAAAGCAGGTGTGCCACCGCTCCACCGACAGCGAAATAAGGCGGAAGCTCCCGCTCCCGGGGCCATGCCGCCACCGGCAGGAACAGAAACAGAAGCACACTGTAGGCAGCAGGCAACAGCAGCAGCGCCCATGCCTCCCGCACCGGCAGCACGACCACCGCCAGCGCTGACAACGCCAGTGCCGAGGCTGCCGCCGCGGATACCCGCCAGCGCCCCGGCAGCAGCAGGCAGAGCCAGCAAAACGCCACGCAGGCCAGCGGCAGTACGGGCAGTCCCTTCAGAGCCGGAGGGTGGATCGCAGCGGTCAGAAAAATCGCCAGCGGAGCCGTAGCGGCAGCCAGCAGCAAAGGATGCTGTGCCTTTACAGAGAAACCGTTCATTTTCAGCTTCATGCGCAGCCCCCCTCCCGCGTCTCCAAAAGGTGCAGCAGCACACGGTTGCCACGGCTGCGCAGCGCCTCCAGTTCCAGACCGATCTCCTCGCTGCCGTAGCAGGAGAGCACTACAATATCCATATCCGTAAGGTCGGAAAGGGTCTTGAGGAAATAGGGAAAGCGCTGCGTACGCAGTATGCTGAGCCTTGCAAATGCGGTGAGCAGCTCTTCCTCGCGGGCAGGGCCGCCGGAGGGCAGCATCAGCAGGCTCTCCTTCTCTCCGGCAAGGGGCATATTGGTCGCAAACCCGGCGGCCAGCCCGGAGCGCAGCGCCCGCACGCACAGCGTAGCCGCCATGGAGATGCCGTACTCAATGGCGCTTTCTTCGTAATCCATCAGTTTTTCGCCCCACTGGTCGCCGGTGCGCTCCACATTGAGGATCACCATCAGCTTCATGCCGGTGGTGTAATCGAACTGACGCACCTGCGCCTCTCCCATACGGGCTGTGGCAGGCCAGTGGATATCCCGCACAGGATCGCCGGGATGGTAGGGGCGTATGCCCCTTATCAAAAAAGGATCCGTCAGGAGCCGCCTGCTGGCAGCCGCCTCGCCCGACAGCAGGAAAAAAGGCTGCGGCAGCTGATCTTCCTCCAGCAGCCGGGGGAACACCAGCACAGGCACGTGCATGCTCTGCTCCCGGCAGGACTGGAAGAGCCCCAGCGCATCCCCCACGGTCAGGGTGGCGTTGCCCAGATCGTAAGCACCACGGTGCAGGAAGCGCACCCGGTGGCGGCGGCGCACCTGCTGGAAGGGCAGCAGCGTAAACAGGCTGGAATAGTGCCGCTGATCGCTGCTGTTTACGTTTTCCTGCATGCCCAGACGGATATAGGGCGACAGGTTGCTTTCCATCCGCAGCCACGGTACCAGCATGGGGCGGTCGTTGCGCACCACCTCCACCAGCTCGCCTTCCTCACCTTCAAAAGCCGTCTGGCGGGAGAAGCTGCGGGTGCATTGCAACCCCTTCAGCCCAAAGCGCACTGTGACCAGCCCGAAGAGACCATACACCGCCACCAGTACGAGCAGAACCACCGGCACGTTCATGGAACGACCTCGGTGGGTACCGCCACACGGTTCAGCAGCCCGGCAACAAAGCCGGCTGCATCGGTTTGATAGCTCACGCCCCGCAGGATGATGCGGTGTGCCAGCACAGGCACCGCCAGCTCCTTCACATCATCGGGGATCACGTATCCCCTGCCCCGGATAGCGGCCAGCGCCTGACAGGTGCGCATCAGCGCCAGCATCGCACGGGGCGAAGGCCCCAGCCGCACTTTTTCGGGATCCCGCGCTGCCTCGCACAGCTCCGCCATGTAGCGCAGCACATCCTCCTCCACACGCACCTTCCTGCATTCCTCCGCCGCCGCTGCCAGCTCACCGCCGGTGGCTACCGTCTCCAGCGCCTTAAGCGGCTGATCGTGGAGAAAGCGCTGCAGCATGGCTACAGCCTCTGCGCCGGTGGGGTACCCCAGAGAGAGCTTCATCAAAAAACGATCCAGCATGGCTTCCGGCAGGGGGAAGGTGCCCTGCGTCTCCACAGGGTTCTGGGTGGCGATGACCACAAACGGCTCCTCCAGCCGGTAAGTGATGCCGCCTTCGGTGATCTGCCGCTCCTCCATGCACTCCAGCAGGGCAGACTGGGTGCGGGGCGTGGCACGGTTGATCTCATCCGCCAGCAGAATATTGGTAAAGGCAGGGCCCTTGAGAAAAGTAAAGGTACCGCTCTGCTGCTCATACACCCGCATGCCGGTAATATCGGCGGGAAGCAGATCCGGGGTGAACTGCACACGGGCAAAGGCGCAGGAAAGAGACTTGGCCAGCGCTTTTGCCATGGTGGTCTTGCCGGTGCCCGGTACATCCTCCAGAAGCACATGTCCCCGGGAGAGCACAGCAGCCAGCAGCAGCTCGATCTCCCGCTCCCGCCCGATGATCACCCGGCTGATGTTGTTCTCCACCGCCTTTGCCAAAGCGGCGATCTGTTCGTATGCCATAGCGTACACTTCCTTTACAATCGAGTTTCTGATGGTATGATAGCACAGATCGGGGGCGTGGCTCAAGAGCTGCAGGCAGCGTGAAAAAAACACCCACTGGGGGGAGGGTTGTTAAGGATGAATTTATCCCATAATGAGACAATGAGCATCCGGTGTACATACCGCTCGTCTTGCTTATGTAGCTGTACAAACGCAATGCACTGGCACAGTGCGTATAATTGCGCCCTCCTGAAGTCCTGACAAGTATACCCTCTGAATTCGCTCGACAGATTGGTGTTTGAAATTACCATGCTACTTCAATCACGCATCTATTTCCACCGGTCTTGATACTTTCAAGCAAGGTAACTTTTATTTCTTTCTTAAACACTTCCTGAAAGATTGCTTCTGCATTTCCTAAAGTGCAATAGCACCATGTCCTTGACACTTCTCCTGCTACTCTTTTAATGCAAGCACAATAGCATTCAGGATAACAAAACAGAATTCTGTTGTCAGATATGTATTCAAAAGATGCAAATGTCTCATTCTGATTAAATGCTTTCACAAACTGTTCGATGCTATCGGCTTGATTCAAATACTTCAAAATCTTGTTTGCTATTGACTTTCCATCATTACACCTACACTCTTTTCTTAGCGTTATAATCGTTTCGGTGCCATAATGCCCGTCTAAATATTCGCATACATTCTTTGCCCAATCATATTTCTTTTCGATATTGGCTGCTTTTGATAAAGGATATCTCTCGCCGAATTCATCAGCTACATTGTCTCCGATATTTCTTCTTAAGCTATCAAGCAACCTAAGAGAATGCGCATTGTCATTTTTGGCCATAAGTCTCCTCCGTAGATCCAAGTTTATTACTCTCATTCTATCACAGCAGTACAAGCAACCGCAAGCCTTGTCTGGCTTACGTTTGCGGTATATCTCTGGTTGTTCGCTGCCAATCAGCTGCCGTCATGATGTAAAGTGAAGGATAACTCCTTCCTTTCCACCACTCCCACTGGCGGATCGGTGTTTTTCTATGCAGCTGCTGGCGGGGCGATGCGTTTTATCCTTTCCACAGCAGTGGATCGTCTTTACAATAGCATGTACCGGGCTGTTATTTTCTCGGTATGCAACCAAGTGCGGAAAAAACCGTACTTATCGGGTGAAAGGCCTTTCCAATATGCAAAAGAGGGAGGGAGCATCATGGAGGATGGGCAGATCGTTGAGCTGTTCTTTGCACGCAGTGAGAGCGCCATTGAGGCCATTGACCAAAAATACGGCAGGCTATGCTTTCGGCTGGCTAAAAACCTGCACCTGAGCAATGAGGATGCTCAGGAGTGCGTGAACGATACCTATCTGGCGCTGTGGAACCGGATCCCGCCGGTGCGCCCGGGCAGTCTGCTGGCTTTTACCTGCCGGATCGCCCGCAACACAGCGCTGAAAAAGCTGGAGGCGGCAAATGCCAAGAAGCGCACACCAGGTGCGGGGCTGCTGCCCGCAGAGGCGGAAGCCCTGCCGGCCGAGATCAGCATTGCCCCGCAGATGGAGCAGCGGGAGCTGGCTGATGCGATCAACCGCTTTCTTTGGGCGGAAAACGAGCTGGCCCGGAATGTATTTCTGCGCAAGTACTGGTTCTTCGACCCCGTCAAAACCATCGCAGAGCGCTACGGGATCAGCGATGCCCGTGTCAAATCCATGCTGTTCCGTACCCGACACAGATTGAGAGACTTTTTGAGGAAGGAAGGTTTTGAAGGATGAACCGTTTGACCGATGCCCTGAGCCTGATCGACGACGGGCTGATCGCAGGGGCCGAAGCCTATGCCCCACAAGCAAAAAGGCATCATGCCTGCCGCTATATTGCCGCAGCCTGTGCCGCAGCCGTTGTACTGCTGCTGGGGTGGGCTGTTTTCAAAAAGACCGTTCCGGGGGCTTCTCCCTTTGTGATCACCGCCTATGCGCAGGAAAGCGGCAAGCCGGTCTCTGCTGCCGAGCTTACGCAGGGGGTGCAGATCCCCGTTTCCATGTTTGAAGCGGAAAGCGGTCTGTGGGGCTTTGTATTCTCCTACGCCGCCAAGGATGTCCGGGAGCCCTTTACCATTGCCATTATGGATGGCGCGCAGGGAACAGCAGCTGCGGAGACGGTCAAAGCCATCTCCGGCCTTGCCATGGAGGAGGGCAGGCATTATCTTTTCTTCATTCCCCCGCAGGACGAAGCCGGACCCTATCGCCTGCCGCTGTGCGTGCAGGATCGGGAGCAGCGCACGGTGGCGGTTGCCACCCTGCTGATCCGGCAGGAGGGCGATGGCTATACCGCCCTTCTGGAGACTTTGACCTCCCACCCCAAAAGAGAGGTGAAATAAAAGACACAGCCCCCGCCGATGAAAACCGGCGGGGGCTGCTTTCTGCCCACAGGGGGCTGTTATTCATTAGTCTTCGATGGGCTTGCCGGTAACGATGCACAGGGTATCGCCGGCGATGACGGACTCCTCATCGGTGGGGATGACGCAGACCTTCACCTTGCTGTCGTCGGTGGAGATGACGCACTCGTAGGCGTTGCCATCGGCACAGGCAGCATTCTTGGCGGTGTCGATCTTGGCACCCATATACTCGAAGCCTTCCATGATTATTTCACGGAGCTTGCCGTTGTTCTCGCCGATGCCGGCGGTGAACACGATGGCATCCACGCCGCCCATTTCGGCAGCATAGGCACCGATGTACTTGCGCACGCTCCAGACCAGCATATCGCGGGCCAGAATGGCATCCGGGTTGCCTTCGGCGCAGGCAGCGTCCACATCCCTCATATCGCTGCTCACACCGCTGATGCCCAACAGGCCGCTCTCCTTGTTCATCATGTTGAGAACGCCCTTCACGTCCATATCGGTGTTATCCACCAGATACTCGACCACAGCAGCATCCAGAGTGCCGCAGCGGGTGCCCATCAGCACGCCCTCCAGCGGGGTGATGCCCATGGAGGTATCCAGACACTTGCCATCCTTAACGGCAGCAAGGCTGGAGCCGTTGCCCAGATGGACGGTGATCACGCGGCTGCCTTCCTTCTCCATGCCGAGGAACTCGCGCACGCGCTTGCTTACATAGCGATGGCTGGAGCCGTGGAAGCCATAGCGGCGCACATGCAGATCGGTGTAGTACTTCTTGGGCACACCGTACATGAAGGCCTTGGGGGGCATGGTCTGGTGGAAGGCGGTGTCGAACACAGCCACGTTGGGGGTGCCGGGCATTACCTTTTCGCATGCGAGGATACCCTGCAAATTGGCGGGGTTGTGGAGGGGGCCCAGAGGAATGTTGGCCTCGATAGCAGCCTTGACCTCATCGTTGATGAGCACGCTGGCGGTAAAGCTCTCGCCGCCGTGCAGCACGCGGTGACCCACAGCATCGATCTCGTCCATGCTCTTGAGCACGCCCTTTTCGGGATCCAGCAGACCCTTGAGCATCCACTCGATGCCCTCGGTGTGGTCCTTCATGTCGGTAACGACTTCAAAGACCTGGCCGTTGGCCTTCTGCTTGATGGAGCTGCCGCCGATACCGATACGGCCCACCAGGCCCTTGGCCAGGGTGGTGTTGGTATCCATATCGATGAGCTGATACTTGAGGGAGGAAGAGCCTGCGTTGAGGATAAGAATTTTCATCTGACTGTCTCCTTCTTGCAATGATGATACCGGTAACTATGCAAAACGCCGTGCAACAGCGGTTGGCGTTTGGGGTGGGATGTGCTACAATACAAGCTGTACACACATTCCACATATTAGTATACATCGTTTTAGCGAATAAGGGAAGGGGGGGAAGCCCAAAAAACCGCAGGGTTTTTTCCGGGCGCTGCAATGGAACGGCCTGTTGTTGGCATCATCTGCGAATACGATCCTTTTCACAGGGGGCACAAGCGGCAGTTTGAGCTGATCCGGCAAAAGCTGCCGGGGGCAGCCATCGTCTGCCTGATGAGCGGCCCTTTTACCCAGCGGGGCATGCCCGCCCTGTTCTCCCCCGCCTTCCGGGCGGAAGCCGCCCTGCGTGCCGGGGCCGATCTGGTACTGGAGCTGCCCTGCGCCTTTGCGGTGCGGGATGCGGAGCATTTTGCCCTTGGCGGGGTACACATCCTTACGCAGTTGGGCTTCGTTACCCATCTGAGCTACGGCACCGAGGATGCCGCCATGGATCTGACCGCCGCCGCACAGCTTTTGGAGAACCCCACCGAAGGGTACACACAGCTTTTGCGCACGCAGCTGGACAAAGGCGTATCCTTTGCAACGGCGCAGGGGGCAGCGCTTCTCGCCTGCCTGAAGGACAGCGGCATCCCCGATGACCTGTGGCAGCAGCCCAACCTGATCCTCGCCCTGTGCTACCGCCGTGCCATGCTGCGGCTGGGCAGCCATCTGCAGCCGCTGCCGGTGCAGCGGGCAGGCGGGTACCACGATGCAGCCCTGCCGGAGAGCGCCTACGGAGAAACAGAAGCCCCTGCGGCGTACCCCTCCGCCACGGCTGTGCGCCGTGCATGGCTCAGCGGTGATACCGCCGGTGCCGGGAACGCCAGCGGCTATCCCCTGCCCTGCCCCGGAGACGGACAGCCCGTCTGCCGCCCGGATGCACTGGACAGTGTGCTCCTCTACAAGCTGCGCAGCATGACCCCGGCTGCACTGCAAGCGCTGCCCCTCTGCACCGAGGGGCTGGAGCACCGTCTGGCAGCAGCTGCCCATCAGGCAGTCAGCCGTGAGGGACTGCTGGAAGCCCTCAAAACCAAGCGCTATGCCCGATCCCGGCTCAGCCGCCTGTGCACACACGGGCTGCTGGGGGTAACGGAGCAGCTGCTCACGGAGCACCCCCTGCCGGAGTATGTGCGGCTGTTGGGCTTCCGCAAGGAAAGCGCAGGGCTGCTCTCCCATCTCCGCCAAAGCGGCATCCCGGTGGTCGCCAAAGCAGCGGACGGAGATTTCGAAAACCCGCTTTACGCACTGGATAACGCTGCCTATGATCTGTGGGCATTGGGGGCAGGCGTGCCTGCCGGGCTGATGCTGCGCACAAACGTTGTGCGGCTGTAGCCCCCGCAGAGGTTTTTGTTGGAATGGAGGTATTTTGTTATGAAAGTAATTGAGTATGGTTCAGATCATCCGCAGGTCATCCTGCTGCTTCACGGCGGCGGGCTGAGCTGGTGGAATTATCAACAGGCCGCCATGCTGCTGGCAGACCGTTTTCATGTGGTGCTGCCTGTGCTGGACGGACATTCCGGCAGCGATGCTCCCTTTACCACCATCGAAGTCAATGCAGCCCGGATCGCTGCCTATATTGACGAGCATTTCGGCGGGCATATTCTGCTGGCGGGAGGCCTGTCTCTGGGCGGGCAGGTGCTTCTGGAGCTGCTGGCCCAGCGCAGCAACATCTGTGATTATGCCATTATTGAAAGTGCACTGACACTGCCCATGCCGCTGACAAAGGCCTTGACTGCCCCAAGCTTTTCCCTGTGTTATCCGCTTATCCGGCAGCGCTGGTTTGCCAAGCTTCAATTCCGGCAGCTTGGCATACAGCCCGGGCTGTTCGAGCCATACTTTACCGACAGCGCCGCCATTGCCCAAAGTGATATGATTGCTTTCTTGCAAGCCAACGCTGACTATCGCATCAAAGAAAGCCTGTCCGACTGTACAGCAAAAGCGCTGGTACTGGTGGGCGGCAAGGAGCGGCCCATCATGAAGCGTTCTGCCGGAATGATTGCACAGGCGCTTCCCGGAGCAGTGCTGGAGGAATGCAGAGGGCTGGGGCATGGTGCACTGAGCCTGAATCATCCACAGCAATATGCAGAAAAGCTGCTGCATCTTCTGGCGCAGCCCGTGTAAGTCACTCCATCATCAAACGGAGGTACAACCATGACCGGCAAATACAAGGTGATCACCCTGTGCGGAAGCACCCGCTTCAAGGATGCGTTTCTGCGCGAGCAGAAGCGGCTGACCCTTGAAGGCAATATCGTTATCAGCGTGGGTCTGTTCGGTCATTCCGGCGACGGCGAGGTATGGACGGAGGGCACAAAAGCTATGCTGGACGATATGCACAAGCGCAAGATCGATATGGCGGACGAGATTTTCGTCATCAATGAGGGTGGCTATATCGGAGAGAGCACCCGGTCGGAGATCGAATATGCGATCAGCACCGGCAAGACGGTGCGGTATCTGGTAGAGGAAACAAAACAGTCCTGAGCAAAAGCGGAGCTGCACTTCGGCGGCTCCGCTTCATTCGTATCTTCAGGTAGGCAGCAATATCGTTTTGTGTCAGTTCCCGGTCTACCCGCAGATCCCTCAGCCGCATATCGTCACCTCCGGCACAACGATTCACCCCCCGGAAAGCGACCGCTTCCCGGGGGGGATGTGTTTACACTCTCTTATACAGCACCGAAACGCTGTCCTTCTCCAGACCGCATTTGGCATAAAACGCCTCATTGGGCTCGATGGACATCAGCTGTACAACACCGATGCCCCTTTCCCGGAGATACGGCTCCACGGCCTGCATCAGCGCCTTGCCGATGCCCTGCCGTTTTCTTTCGGGCACTACAAACAATTCGGAGATGTAGAAGAAATCCTCATCTGCATAAGGATCCACAAAGCCCAGCAGACCGCCGACGATGCGGCCATCCTCCACGGCTTTGAGCCCCATCCCTTCATAGTTGCCCAGTATGCCGCGGACACGCCGGAGGGCACGTTCCTGCGTCCAACCTTCGTTCCATGGGGCCTCGGAATAGGCCTGCGCCAGCGCAGCTGCCAGACCGGCGTGATCTTCGGCGGTTACGATACGGTACTCCATCAATCGTCGTCCTCCGCATCAAAGCCAAGGGCGATGCGGTTCTGGTCGTTCTCCCACAGCTTGTCCAGCCGGTAGAACTCCCGCTCCTCGGGATGGAACAGATGCACCAGCACAGTACCGTAATCCAGCACCACCCAGCGGCCCTCCTGCTGGCCTTCCTTGCGCACGGGCTCCAGACCCATCTCGCTCAGCTTTTCCTCCACCTCATCCGCCAGAGACTTGACCTGCAGCGCGCTGCGGCCGCTGGCGATGACCATACAATCGGTGATCACGGTCAGGTCGTGCACATCCAGCGCAACGATATCCTTGGCCTTCTTATCGTACAGGATAGCCGCGATCTTTTGAACCAGTTCGTTATTCATCTTCATTGCTCCTTTGCTGTGCCATGAGACGATCCAGCCAGTCTGCCACCTGCTGGGTGGCGGGGTGGGGAACGCCGCTCTGGCTCTTCACATATTCAAGAGTGGAACGGAGGGAGTAGCTCATGGCCGCGGGCAGGCTCTCCTGCGCCAGCCTGCGCACCTCCTCCAGCGCAGGGTAGCTGCGGCGGGAGGGTTCGATCTTGTCGGCCAGAAACACGATCATATCCAGCGGCAGCATGCCCACCTTGCCGGTGGTGTGGCAGCGGATGGCCGCCAGCACATTCAGGTCGGTAATGCCGTAATCCCGCTCCGCCACCACGGCGCCCACGGGGCCGTGGAGCAGGTTGCCGCTCTGCAGGGTCATCTTGTCGATGAGCAGGCGGTTTTCTCTGGCGATCTGCTGCATGGTGCCAAGGGGCATGCACTTGGCGCAATCGTGCAAAAGGGCTGCCGTGGCTGCCCTGTCCTCATCCACACCGTGGATCCGGGCCAGCCGCCGTGCCGTCCAGCAGACCAGCAGGGAGTGCATCAACCGCTTTTCACTCAGGTTCTTTTTCAGCCTGAGGTACGCCGCTTCGCCCATGGCGGGGCTGGGCTGCTGCCCGTAGAGCCCCATCAGCCGGATGTACTCGATCACCTGCGGCTTCAGCTCATCCGGGTCGCCGCCCGCCATCAGCTCTGCCCGCACATCGGTGGAGGATACATCCCGGGGGGGCAGGCTCAGAAAGCTGTATTTGCAGCCCATTTTGCGAAGCTTGCCGCAGCGGGGATCCTCCTCCGGGTCGTGGGTATCCCGGCGGCAGACCAGAAAGCGGGTCAGTTCGAAAACTTTATCCGGCTTGCGCCAGTTGGGCAGGTCGAAAAACGTATCCTCCCCGATGATGTAGTACAATTCCGCATTGGGATACTGCTTTTTGAGGATCGCCAGCGTATCCACCGTATAGATGGTGCCTTTGCGCTCCAGCTCTACCCGGCAGGGCTCAAAACCGGTGATGCCGCTTACCGCCAGACGGGTCATTTCGTAGCGGTGCTCCGCCTCCTCCAGCCCCGTCTTTTTGTGGGGCGGGTTGCCGGTGGGCAGGAACAGCACCCGGTCCAGCTTTGCTTCCTTGAGGGCGCAGGAGGCCATTTCCAAATGCCGCTCATGGATCGGATTGAAGCTGCCGCCCATGAGGCCGATCTTTTCCTTGGGCATGGCCACCCCTCCTTTTCTGTAGTGATTGGATGATTATACTAAAAAAACGCTGAAAGGGAAAGCTATTTTCCGAAAGCAGGTGAACGCACATGCATCCATACAAGCCCAAAACACCTCTGGCAGAGGCTGCCGACAAGCTGCTGCGGGCGCTGCTGGCCGCCCTTGCGGGCACGGCATGGTTCGTTTTTCTCTGGGGCGTGTGCCCCACCGCCATCACCGCAGGCATCGCCATGGGCGGGCTCATCTGGCTGGCGGTGCGCCAGCTGGGCAAAAAACGCATGCAGCGCCGGGAAAAACAGATGCGGCAGATGATCGGCGGCGAGCTGGCTTTGAGCCGCCTGATGATGCTCTCGCCCAGGCATGCTGCCTTTCAGGCTGCCCTGTGGCTCTTGCCCAAAGCGGATATCCGCATGGAAAAAGCGCTGCCGTGGGGTGTGCTGGGGCAATGGAAGGGCGGGCGTGTGCTGGTGCGGCTCATTGCCCAGCATGAAAGCCTGCCCATCAATGTGCAGCAGATCATCAAAGCAGTGCGGGATGCCCACGATCAGGAGGCGGAGCGCTGCCTTCTGTGCGTTACCGCCCCGGTGAGTAAGGAAGCCGCCGCCTATGCGGAGGATCTGGAGATGCCCATCCGCATCGTTACCCGGCAGGAGCTGGTGGCACTGGCGGGGGCAGCTGCCCCTGCCACCGATGAGCAGCTCCGGCGCATGGCGCAGGGGCGGCGGCACCGTAGCCAGACCCTGACCGCCCTGTTGGGCGGTATGCTTGCCCCGGATAAAGCCCGGCGTTACCTGTGGTACGGGCTGGGCATGGCAGCTTTGGCAGCCGTTACCCGGCAGTGGGTCTATCCGCTGCCGGCGGCAGTATGCCTTTTGCTGTTTGCAGGCTGCAAAATACGCAGCTTATGCAAAACCGAAGAAAGCTGGTAGCTTACACCGCGCAGGCGTTGGCAAGGGCGATCCAGTTTTCCACGGTCAGCTCCTCCGCCCGGACGGTGGGCTTCAAGCCCTCTGCCTCCATGGCGGCAGTCAGCTTTTCCCCGTCCACGGTGCCCTTGAGGGCGTTGGTCAGGGTCTTGCGGCGATGGTTGAAGCCGTCCTTCATCATGCGCATGAGCAGCTTTTCGTTGGCGACAGGTGCCACCGGCTCCCGGCGCATGCGCAGGTGGATGAAGGCGCTGTCCACCTTGGGCGGCGGGGTGAAGGCCTCCGCAGGCACGACGGCTTCCAGCTCCGGCTCTGCCCAGTAGCGGCAGCGGGCGCTGAGGAGGCCATAGGCATCGTCTCCCGGCAGCGCCAGCAGCTTGTCCGCCACCTCCTTCTGCACCATCAGCGACAGCTGTCTGATGGGAAGTCCGCTCTCCCAGAGCAGATCCAGAATGGGGGTGGTGATGTTGTAAGGGATGTTGGCAATAACATAAAAATCCTCGCCCAGCGGCGCGCACAGCTCACGGATGGGCTGGCGGCGGATATCCCCCACCACGATGGTCAGATTATCAAATTCCTGCGTTTTCATACGCAGGAAGGGGAGCACATCCTCGTCCACCTCCACGGCGATCACCTGTGCAGCCTCCTTGCAGAGCTGATAGGTGAGCATGCCGCTGCCCGGGCCGATCTCCAGCACCTTGTCTGCGCTGCCCACACCGGTGGACTTGACCAGTGCGGAGAGCAGCGCCTCATCGTAGAGGAAATGCTGCCCCAGATCGTGCTTGTAATTGACCCCTTCCTTGCGCATCTGGGTCTTATGAAAGGATTTTTTCATTATGCTTTTCCCTCGTCGATCTGTACATTTTCCCGCCCGAAGGTGGCGATCAGCGTCTCCTGTGCCCCCTCGGCTGCCGGGTTGACCGCCATGCTGCTCCGGTCGCCTTCCAGAAGGATCTCCAGCGACACCGGCTTTCCGGCAGCTTCCGAAAGCATCTGGGTCAATTTTTCCTTACGGGCGGGCTGGTTCAGCTTCACGTAGGAAAAATCCTTTTTAGCATAGGAGATCTGCAGACGGTACACGCCGTTTTCCTCGCCAAGGAAGCGCTCGTTGCGCACCAACCCCAGCAGCGGCGGTTCGTTTTTGCTCAAAAGGCTGAGAAACTCCTTCCAGACAGCCTTGGCATCTCCGGGAACGGGCTTTGCTGCCGGGGCGGCAGGGGCGGAAGGTGTCTCCGCCGGGGCAGCGGCGCCGCTCTTTACGGCCGGCTTTGCCCCTCCCTCCGGCGCTGCGGCAGCTACCGTATAGGCACCGCTGTCCAGCTTGCTTTGCAACTGGGCAAGCATGCTCTCCAGCTCGCCAATGCGCTCCAGAAGCGCCTCGCTGCTCTCGCCCGCATTGCGCTGGCAGGCCTTGAGCGAAGCGGATTCCAGACCGATGCGGGGCGTGGAGGCAAAGCGCAGCTCGCCCTCCGCTTTGACGAAATCCTCAAGGATGCGCAAAAGCCTTGCATCGGAAAACTGCTCCGCCTGCCTGCGGTAGCGCTTCTCGTCCTCGTCGGTCACATCCAGAATGGAGGCCGCGCCCTGATCCACGGCCTTCACCGTCAGCAGCGCACGGAGATGCGCCGCCATCTCCCTCAGAAACACCTGCGGTTCCCTGCCGGAGCGCATCAGCTCGTCCACCTTGCGCATCACGCCGCCTGCATCGTAAGCAGCCAGCATATCGGCATAGGCAAAGAGAAAATCCTTGTCGATGGTGCCCAGTACATCACGCACCTGTACGGCGGTGATGCTGCCGGCTTCCGCACCGGCTACGCACATATCCAGAATACTGAATGCATCGCGCATCGCACCTTCGGCAGCGCGTGCAACCATCCGCAGAGCCTCATCCTCCGCTGTAATGTTCAAATCCGCCAGCGCTTCACGCATGCGGTCCACCATCAGCTCGGACGGAATACGGCCAAAATCATAGCGCTGCACACGGGACAGAATGGTTGCCGGCAGCTTCTGCGGTTCGGTGGTAGCCAGGATAAACACCACATGT
>JAZQHO010000232.1:0-4457 GCA_045540635.1 Candidatus Limiplasma sp. | reverse complement strand
GGTTTCGGATTGGCAATCAGAGGGCTGCGGCCCTCCGATACCTCTGGGGTCTTTTTGACAGTCTGACAGCTGTATGATGCATCATGCAGAAGTCGGAGGCCAAGCGGTCTTAAGGAAGACAACATGTTTCCCCAACTCCTTGGCTCACAGAACGACATGGCTACGATCCGACTTGGTTTCGGATTGGCAATCAGAGGGCTGCGGCCCTCCGATACCTCTGGGGTCTTTTTGACAGTCTGACAGCTGTATGATGCATCATGCAGCTGTTTTTTTGTTTGCAGAAAGGCCTGCAAGCTTCATCCTACCGTGTGTTTTATCATTTATCGAAATATTTTTATCGAAAAACGATAAAAAGTTATTGACAAACGTTGCAGCCGGTAGTATCCTTTCAACTGTCGAAGCGCAAGACAGCTCCGGCAGGGTTGGCCTCCTGCCGGAAAAAGCAAACGGTTATCCACAACATAAAGAAGCAACTGCGGGCGCTGCCCGCTTACCGTACAAGCATAACGGAGGATGAAATACCATGAACCGACTCAAGAATTCCAAGCTGCTGAGGGTTGGCAAATTCGCCACCCGCATCATCGAGATCGTCTGCTGGCTGGGCGTGGCCATTACCCTGTTCTGTGCTGTTGCCTGCGTGGGAAGCAGCGATGGGGGCTGCACGAATATGTTCGCCGGCGAAAGCATCCACTATAACGGGCTGACCATCCCCTCCAGCGCCGAAGCGCTGGAGACCGTTCTGCCTGCGCTGGTCGTTGCTCTCATCGGCGCCTGCATCTCTCTGGCGCTGATGGCGGTGATGTTCCGCACCATGCACAATGTGCTGGTCTCCGCCCAGACCGGCTCCCCCTTCCAGCCCGCCAATGTAAAGCGCATCGAGCGCATCGGCTGGCTGGCCATCATCTCCCCTGTGGTGGGCTGGCTGCTGACGCTGCTGTGCAAGTTTGTGCTGGGCGACACTCTGCTGGATCCCTCCCTGGACCTGACGGGGCTGGTGATGGGGCTGATGGTGCTGATCCTGAGCCGCTTCTTCGCCTACGGCGTTTCTTTGCAGAACGATGTGGATGGCATGGTATAAGGAGGTTGACCGATGGGACGGATCATTCTGCATCTGGATCGGGTGATGGTGGAGCGGAAAATGTCGCTGAACGAGCTTTCGGAGAAGGTGGGCGTGAGCAACGTGAACCTTTCCAAGCTGAAGAACAACAAGGTGACTGCCATCCGCTTTTCCACGCTGGAGGCCATCTGCGCCGCGCTGAACTGCCAGCCCGGCGACCTGATGGAGTACACGGAGGACTGAAGGTATTCCGGGGAACATGACCAAACAACGGAGGTATGACCATGGAGTTTCTCTTTGAACTGCTTTTGGAGCTGGCTGCCGAAGGCACTGTGGAGCTGAGCAAAAGCGTCCGGGTGCCCAAGCCCCTGCGGTATGTGCTGATCGGCATCATCGTGCTGTTTTCTGCCGCCGTGATCGGCGTGATGCTGCTGGCATCCATTCTTGCGCTGAAGGAGAATGTGCTTTTCGGCATCCTTCTGCTGGCGCTTACCCTGTTTTTGCTGGTGATGGGCATCCGCAAATTCCGGGAGACGTATCTGAAAAAGAAAGCCCGATAAGGGCGTGGAAGCCGCTCGGAATGCATAGAAAAAAAGCAAGCCTTCCCGTGTTCCGGAAGGCTTGCTTTTTTGATGCGGATGTTTTCTCCACTACCGTGGCTGGAAGCGGAAATGCCGCAGGCAGCCTTGCGGCATCATTCGGGATCTGCACCGATGCCGGCAGGCTCTTCATCGATATATTCGATCACTTCTGCCGTTCCGGCGGTATCGCCGGAGGAATAAGCATCAAAGGCAAAGAGCGCGCTGGCTGCAAACAGAAGAATATGCAGCACCACAATGATCCCCAGCACCCATGCCACGATCTTCCAGATCAGGCTGCGGCGGCGGTTCTGAGCCGCCATCTGTTCGGCGATCTGCGCCAGCACGGCTGCGTATTCGGGAGTTCCAGCGTTTTCCGGCACAGGCTGACCCAGCAGCTCGGGTACGGTCACATCCAGCGCATCCGCCAGACGGACGAGGGCATCCGCATCGGGTACGGAAAGGTCTTTTTCCCATTTGGAGATGGTCTGACGAACCACATTCATGCGGTCGGCCAGCTGCTGCTGGGAGAGACCCAGCTTCTTGCGGTAGGTGACAATGTTGTTACCAAGCATTGGGGGAACACTTCCTTTCGTTTGGATGCCTCAACCATACAGCCAGTGCGGAAATGAAGCAAGCAACAGGGTTGCACATACCGGCAACAGGCGCTAACATGCCCGCAACGGTGTGCTGCACAGCCCTTTCTCACATCATATAAAGCGTATTACAGGAGCAGAAAAAACCGACCGACAGCGCATCGCTGCGCCATCGGTCTGATTTTTGCTTGACACAGGCAAGCATCCCATGCCCCTTGGCGGGAAGCCATTACTTGCAAAGGCTGACGAACTCATCCACCTCGCTGCGCACCACATCCAGCGCGCTGCGCCAATAGTCCACGCTGCGCACATCAATGCCCACAGAGGCAGCCACCTCGGCGATGGTGCCGCTGCCGCAGGCAGCCAGCATGGCATCGTACTTGGGCAGGAAGGAAGCGCCCTCCTTCTGGTAGCGGGCAAACACGCCCAGACCGAACAGCAGGCCGAAGGCATAGGGGAAGTTGTAGAAATGCAGACCCACGTTATAGTAGTGGCTCTTGTTGACCCACATGGAGGGGTGGCGGATGTCCTTATCCAGACCATCGCCGTAGGCGGCCTCCTGCGCATCCAGCATCATCTGGTTCAGCTCCTGAGCGCTGGGGGTGTGGGTCTTGCGGGCTTCGAACACACCCGTTTCGAACAGGAAGCGGCTGTAGATATCCACCACAGTCTGGGTGGCTTCCATCAGGCTGTTCTCCAGAAGCACGAAGCGGGTCTTTTCATCGGCGGTCTCCCGCACGGTGTGGCTGAGCAGGGTCTCGTTGAAGATGGAGGCGGTCTCTGCCAGCTGCATGGGGATATCCGTCATAAGGACGGGCACGCGCTCAAGGCAGCGGTCGTGCCAGCCGTGGCCCAGCTCGTGGGCAAGGGTGCTCACATCGGAGAAGCTGCCCACAAAGTTGGTGAGCACACGGCACATCTTTTTCTGGTGATAGCCGGCACAGAAGGCACCGCCCTCCTTGCCCTCCCGGGGCAGGAAGTCGATCCAGCGGTTATCGAAGGCATGGGCCATGAAAGCGCCCATTTCGGGATGCACCTTGCTGAAGGTGGAGACCAGCAGCTCCCGAGCTTCCTCCACGGTATAGCGCAGGCTGGCCTCGCCCACGGGGGCGAAGAGATCGTAGAAGGGCAGACCGTCGTTGTGGCCCAGCAGCTTGCCCTTGGCCCGCAGATAGCGGCGGAAGTCGGGCAGGGCTTCGCGGATGGCGGTGAGCATGGCATCGAGGGTCTCCCGGTCCATGCGGCTCTCGCTGAGCTGACGGGTCAGGATATCCGGGTACTTCTGCGCCTCGCACATGGTGAGGGCTTCGCCCTTGATACCGCTGAGGCAGAAGGCCATGGGGGTCTCCACCTTAGCGTAGGAGGCCAGCTCGGCCTCGTAGGCGGCCTTGCGCACGGCGGGGTCGGGGTCGTAGGCCATGCCGCGCACGGCGGGCAGGGGCTGGCTCTTGCCATCCAGCTCCACGGTGTGGCTGCCCATCAGGCGGTCACGGAGCTTGGAGAAGGCCTCTGCGCCATCCAGAGACATGCGCAGCATCCACTTTTCCATCTCCTCGGGCAGCAGGTGCTCGGCCTGCTCCTTGGTCTCCCGGAGCATGAAGGCATGCGCCTTGAGGGTCTCGCTGCTTTCGATGCACTTCTCCAGATCGGCGATGCCGCCCACCAGACGCACGATGGCGCTGGAGTTGAGCTGCACATCCACCATCATGTTGCTGAGGCGGTCAAGATAGCGCAGGGCATCCTCGTTGGTGCAGTCGGTGGCAAGGGTCAGCTGGGTAAAGCCGTAGGCGTTGCTGATCAGGTTGCTGAGCTCAGAGGAGGCGGCGACCATCTTTTCCAGCTTTTCCACATCGTCACATTCCTCGGCGGCGATGGCGGCGGCGGAATGGCTCAGCTCCTGAATGCGCTGGATGTCGCTCTCCAGCTGCGGATCGTCAAAACCCTTGTAGAATACGGACAGATCCCATGTCATTTCCATGTGATGAATCACTCCTGTTGCAGTTTTTTTGGGGGGGATTTGAGAAACAGGGCAGAGTGTCGGCTCTGCCCTGACAGCTCGTCAAAAAACACGCCTACGGCGGCTTTTTTGACGACTTTTGCACCGTTTGCCTAGGAGCCTACGGCTCCCCGGGCGGCAAACGGCGATAGGAATCCCTTGCTACGCAAGGGTTCCGAAACCACCGTACACGCCGCTGGTTTCGGATTGACAATCGAAGGGCTGCGGCC
>JAZQHO010000231.1:0-5524 GCA_045540635.1 Candidatus Limiplasma sp. | reverse complement strand
GATGATCCTTTGGGACGAGCATATCGGTACACAGCATTTCGATTGCTTGACGCTGTTCCATTTCCTTCTTCAGCATTATCATCACCTGCTTCTATTATACCAAAAAAGGCCGCTGCTTGCGACCTTTTTTGACAGGCTGAAACCCCTGAAAACCATGTTTTCAGGGGTTTTTTCTATATGCTCGGTTTCTGAGCCGCTCACCGTTCGGCTGCGCCGATGATCGCAGCCATCTCGGCAATGTCTTCTGCCGCCATAGCTACCTTCGATTTTTCGATAAGCAGGTTGCCACCCGTCATAATATACGACGGCATGATGCGGATCTGACCATGATAAAATGCAGTACTGCGCAGCTTATACGTTGCCCCCGAAGGGATCGGATTCCGCTTTGCGGTTTTTCGTGCGATCCGGTTGTACATTTTTCTGGCCACATCACCCATGAGCATAATCACCTTTACATTGGGGAATAACGCCAGTTCCCGCTCCAGATACGGCAGGCTCTCCTCTATGCTTTCCGGTTCGATGGTATAGGCGGTTTTAGGCATTTTGACAGCATTGGTAATGTAGATACCAAGGCGCAGAATATCATTGATCCCCTCCACCGGCAGACCGGCTTTCCGAAACAACGGGATCGTGGTGGAAAGGTAGGCCTCACCGCTGCTGCCGTAAAAATCCTGTGCAGGATCCATTGGAACCACTTCGTTGATCATAACAGCCAGAATCTTCTCCGGATCCACATCAAGAGTGTTCAAACGGATATGCTCGTTTGCACCCAGCTGCTCCTCCAGAGCCTTACGGATATTCATTGAACCGCCTCCTGCGAACACAGATCGTGGCTTTCGAGCCCGGCAAACCACCTTTTACTCAGCAGCAGATAGGCAGCTCCCAGAAAGGAGGTCATCAGCACCCACGTAACCGGTTCGGTAATACAAACCCCGATAAAGCCGTGAGCCGGGATCAACCAGAAGGCAGCCAGCAGCTTCATTGCCAGTTCAATGCAGCTGGAAAGCACAGGGATAACCTTCTGACCGATGGCCTGCATGCTGTTGCGCAGACAGAACAGAATGCCCAGCACCGGAAACATGGAGAAGTGGATGCGCAGGCTCAGAACAGCATTTTCCAGTACCTCCCGATTCTCGGTACCGGTGGTGAACAGAATGAAGGCTTCGCCAAAAAGGAACATCAATACCACAGAGGCGAAGCACCAGATCAGCTCCATGACCATTACCAAGCGGATCGCGGGACGAATACGTTCCGGCTGCCTTGCGCCCCAGTTCTGCCCCACGTAGGTCATATTGGCGGCAGACAGGCTCATAACCGGTTGCAGGAACATCAGCAGCAGTCGTCGTGCTGCTGAATGGGCGGTGATCAGCGTTTGACCAAGCAGATTGGTAATGCGCTGGAAGAATACAGTACCCAGCTCCACCGCACATGAAGTGAGCGCCATTGCAAAGCCAGTGGTAAACAGCGTAAGCAGCAATTTGCCCGGGATACAGAAATCGCTGCGCTTAGGTAGATATTCGCGATAATTGCGCCATACATAAGCGCCACTCAGCAACGCGGAGACCATCTGAGCCAGCACGGTAGCCCAGCCAGCGCCGGAAATGCCCATCCGGAGCCCCCAGACAAAGAGGATATCCAGCGCTACATTCAGCAGGCTGGACAATACAAGAAACACCAGCGGCATGCGGCTGTTGCCCACTGCCCGCAGAATGGCGGCAAACATGTTATATGCAATGGTAACAGGGATGCCGGCGCTGATAACGGCAATATAGGCGTATGCCAGATCAAAGATCTCGGCGGGCGTGTTCATAAAGCGCAGAAGGGGCTTCATAAAGGTGAGGGTAAAGCCGGTCAGCAACAGAGCGGATGCAGTATTCAGCACCAGCATACCGGCTACTGCCTTGCGCATCTCATCCCGGCAGTGGGCACCAAAGCGCTGTGTGACCACGATCCCGTAGCCATTGTTCAGATCGATAGCCAGATTGATGAGGAGCGAATACAGCGAGACCGTTGCTCCAATGGCAGCGATGGCTCCATCCCCCAGACAGTGACCCACCACCGTGGTATCCACCACATTGTACAACTGCTGAAACAGATTGCCGATCATCAGCGGTACAGCAAAACCAATAATGAGACGAAGGGGCGAGCCCTTCGTCATATCACGTACATAAGCGGCTTGTTTCATTGCAGCAGATCCTTGCTTCAAACATCAAATTCCACACGTACAACACGGCCAAGGAACATAACATCGGGAATAGCGCAAGGCTCAGCACTGTATTCCCGGTCATAGTCCTGCAAAAGCACAGTGACCGCATCCAGCTTTTTTACCTTGCGCAGGCTGCGATGACCGCGCTGCTCCACCAGCATGATGGCACCGTCGATGGGGCTGGCGGCGGGCACGACAAGGCAAACATCATCCCGGAGGATGCGGAAGCCGCGCATGCTGTCATCCGGTGCGGAAAAATAGAATACCTTATCCGGCGCTGCGCCCTCAATGCGTCCGTCCATGATCGGCAGCAGACGATGCCCGATCTCTTTGAGAACGGCATTGTAGACAGGAACACGCTTAAGCACGCTGGTGAGTGCCTCCAGCCATACACCGCCTGTCACCTGCTTTTCATCGGAGGTGCTGTAAACAGTCTCACTGTCCAGATGGCGCTCCTTCTTGGGGGCAGGCTTGGGGGCTGTAGTGACCGTAGTTTGCAGATCGACCGTAGCAGCGATATCGTCCAGAGAGAATCCGGCCTCGGTCTGCTCCTTCAGCCCCATCTTCTTGAGGATACGGCGAGCCTGATCATCAGCAATGATCTTCTTACCTTCCTCTACATCCTTCAAATAGCCTTCACTTACGCCACCAAGCTTCGCCACCTGCTTCAAGGTCATTTTGCGGGCAAGGCGCTCGGTGCGCAACAGATCTCCCAATCGGCTCATGGTGTGTTTCTCCTTTTTGCTTTATTGATCGCCTTTACGCTCGGCAGCGGTACGTCCTACCAGTTTACGATACACACGTTCTACCATCCAAGGCTCGGTAGGCGCGGCGAGCGCTTCCTCGTTTGTAAACCAGCGGACGCCGCTGTTTTCAGCCTGATTAACGGTTAGGGCCTCCTTATCGTCCGCCTCCAGCAGATAGGTCAGATTCAGGTGGAGATGGCAGGGGACATACGCTCCTCGCTTCTCATGCCCCATCACATACAGGCATTCCAGCGAAAAGATCTCACCCGGATGCACCGAAACCGCATGAACACCGGTCTCCTCATTGGCTTCCCGGATAGCGACCGCTTCCAGATCGGCTTCGCCATCCGCATGACCGCCTGTCCAGCTCCAAGAATCGTATACCTTATGGTAGCAAAGCAAAACCTTGCTCCGCTGCTGATTTACGATCCAGCCGGAGGCGCTGAAATGCGCTGCCGGATTGGTGCGGCTGAGGCAATCCGGGTTGCGGTCCATAAAAGCGAGGATCAGCTGCCTGTCGGCGGCTTCCTGCTCGCATTTGGGTACATAGGCTTCGATCTGCTCCCTCAGCTTTTGCATTGCAAACCGCCTCCAACCAAAATCTAACATGCAGTATACCACAGCCCTTTTGTTTGTTCAATTGAAAATGAATGCACTGAAACCATGAAAAAATCAGCCGTACACCTAACCAGCAGTGACAACCATTGACAAAAAAGAAACAAAATTTTTGCAACAATGGCAAAAGTGCTTTTTACCTGCGGGAAAATGTGCTATACTTACATTGTATGTGCCCGCATCACAACTATGTTGGCAAGGAGGATACGACGATGCAATATTCAAGAGAAGTCGAAGAAATGGTATGCGTGAAGAAGGGCCCCAACCATGGTCCTGCTCCCATCCCCGAAGAGGGCAAGTGGGTGCAGAGCCGCGAGATCAAGGACATCAGCGGTTTTACCCATGGTGTAGGCTGGTGCGCTCCCCAGCAGGGTGCCTGCAAGCTGAGCCTGAACGTTAAGGAAGGCATCATCCAGGAAGCTCTGGTCGAGACTCTGGGCTGCAGCGGCATGACCCACTCTGCTGCTATGGCAGCTGAGATCCTGCCCGGCAAGACCATTCTGGAAGCCCTGAACACCGACCTTGTTTGCGACGCTATCAATACCGCTATGCGTGAGCTGTTCCTGCAGATCGTGTACGGCCGTACCCAGAGCGCCTTCAGCGAAGACGGTCTGAGCATCGGCGCCGGTCTGGAAGACCTGGGCAAGGGCCTGCGCAGCCAGATCGGTACCATGTACGGCACCCTGAAGAAGGGCGTTCGCTACCTGGAGATGGCCGAAGGCTACGTGCTGAAGCTGGGTCTGGACAAGGACCACGAAGTGATCGGCTACCAGTTCGTGCACCTGGGCAAGATGATGGATGCCATCAAGAAGGGCATGGATCCCAAGGAAGCTTACGAAAAGAACATCGGCTCCTACGGCCGTTTCAACGAGGCTGTGGAGTACATCGATCCGCGTCATCAGTGATCTGAATTTGATAAGAGGTGAGTAGAAATGGCTACTTTTGAAGGATTCGATAGAAGAATTAACAAGATCGAAGGCGTTCTCAAGGAGTACGGCTTTGCTGATCTGGATCAGATGGCGCAGTACGTAAAGGATCAGGGCGTGGATGTTGACGCGATCGTTCGCGGCACTCAGCCCATCGCTTTCGAAAACGCCGTTTGGGCTTACACCCTGGGCGCTGCCATCGCTTTCAAGAAGGGCTGCAAGACTGCTGCCGAGGCTGCCGAGGCTATCGGCGTTGGCCTGCAGGCTTTCTGCATTCCCGGTTCCGTTGCCGACCAGCGCGCTGTTGGTCTGGGCCACGGCAATCTGGCTGCCATGCTGCTGCGTGACGAGACCAAGTGCTTCGCTTTCCTGGCCGGCCACGAGAGCTTTGCCGCTGCCGAAGGCGCTATCGGTATCGCCCGTACTGCCAACAAGGTTCGTAAGGAGCCCCTGCGTGTTATCCTGAACGGCCTTGGCAAGGACGCTGCTTACATCATCAGCCGCATCAACGGTTTCACCTATGTGCAGACCAAGATGGATTACTACACCGGCGAAGTGAAGATCGTCAAGGAAACCCCCTACTCCGATGGTGAGAAGGCCAAGGTTCGCTGCTACGGCGCTGACGATGTTACCGAAGGCGTTGCGATCATGCGCATGGAGAACGTGGACGTTTCCATCACCGGTAACTCCACCAACCCCACCCGCTTCCAGCACCCCGTTGCCGGCACCTACAAGAAGTGGGCCATCGAAAACGGCAAGAAGTACTTCTCCGTTGCTTCCGGCGGCGGCACCGGCCGTACCCTGCATCCCGACAACATGGCTGCCGGTCCCGCCAGCTACGGCATGACCGATACCATGGGCCGTATGCACTCCGACGCTCAGTTCGCCGGTTCCTCCTCTGTGCCTGCGCACGTTGAGATGATGGGTCTGATCGGCATGGGCAACAACGCCATGGTTGGCGCTACCGTCGCTGTGGCTGTTGGTATGGAAGAAGTGCAGAAGTAAATTGCACCAATTATATAAGGGGAGCC
>JAZQHO010000230.1:0-6466 GCA_045540635.1 Candidatus Limiplasma sp. | reverse complement strand
CTCCACACAGGTTTCCTCATATACATGGGCATCGCCCACAGCACAGAGCAGTCGAACTGCCACCAACTGAACAATATCCCGGACGCCGGTTGCCAGAGATTTCAGATCAGCTTTGAGCATACTCCGTGTGGGAATGATGGCGTGGTGGTCGGACACCTTTTCATCGTCGATGACCTGATCAGTATTGATGGGGAGATTCAGACCCGCCGTGTACGGAAAGGCTTCCTCCACTTCTTCCACCAGTTCCGGCAGCATATCTTCCATGTCGCTGGTCAGATATTGACTGTCCGTGCGCGGATAAGTCAGGAGCTTCTGTTCATAGAGGGTCTGCATGTACTCCAGCGTCTGCTGGGCGGTGTAGCCAAACATTCTGTTGGCGTCACGCTGCAGGGTGGTCAGGTCGTAGAGCTTGGGCGGCTTTTCGGTTTTCTTGACCTTGGTGACGCTTTTCACCACCGCCGATTTCAGATTGCACTTCTGGTAGATGGCCTCTGCTTCTTCCTTGCTTTTGATCCGCTCGGATTGCACCAGAAAACCGCAGCTCAGCTGCACCGTGTAGAAGGGTTCCGACTGGAACGCCCGGATGGCAGCTTCGCGGGAGACGATCATGGCGAGGGTGGGCGAAACCACACGCCCCACATTGAGAGTCGGCCCGTACATCAGGGAATACAGACGGCTTGCATTGATGCCCACCAGCCAATCAGCCTGCGCCCTGCACAAAGCTGCCTGATAAAGCGTGTCAAAGTCAGAACCATCCATCAGGTTCAGAAGTCCGGAGCAGATTGCACTTTCTTCCAGAGAGGAAGTCCAGAGCCGCTTCACGGGCTTTGTGCAACCTGCCATGTTGTAGACCAGACGGAATATCAGCTCACCTTCACGACCGGCGTCGGTGGCACAGACGATTTCATCCACCGTGGGGTCAAGCATCAGTCTCTTGATCGTCATAAACTGCTGCTTGCTCTTTTCGCTGACGCAGTATTCCCATGTTTCCGGCACAATGGGAAGATCATCCCATTTCCATTTGAGATAGCGGGGATCGTACTTGTGGGCAGGTGCCAGCTCGACCAGATGCCCGACACACCAGGTAATGATGCGACCAGGGCCGAGAATGTAGCCGCTATGCTTCACAGATGCCCCCACCACATTGGCGATGGCGTCAGCAACGGTGCGTTTCTCAGCAACGATCAGCTGCATGGTTCACACTCCTTTCAGAGAAGGAGGGGTACTCAGCGTACCCCTCCCGGATGGTGGTATCAGGCATCGGATTCATCTTCTTCGTCCTCAAACTCGTACTCATCTTCGTAGTCATCCATACTGGGCGCAGCGTTGTTCTTCTTGCCCTTGACGAACCAGAACGCAGCACCGGCGATGGCGGCAATGCCGACGATCAGCAGGAGGGTGGCAGAAGACGGTGCAGCAGGCTCGTCATCTTCTACGGGGATGGGAGTGGGCTGGACAGGAACCTCCGTGGGTTCAGGCGTGACATACACGATCTGAGGCGTGGGCGTGGGCTGAATCTCATCCTCCGACACGACGCTCATCAGATCGCGGTCATCAACAAGGTTGAGGAAGTAGGTTTCGTAAATCTCGTTTTCCTCGTCGATGGGCTTGTCGTAGTCGATTACCATGTAGTAGGTTTCGCCAGCGCGGGTCTGAACGGTGATGAACTGCTTGTTGGTGGACGCGGAATAGAGCATATCCAGCGTCTGCATATTCCCTTCGGACTTGTAGGGCTGACCGGGGCCGAGGGGAACATACACCGTTTCAGGCTCTGCCGTCACGGTAGGCTGCATGTAGTTGAAGTAGTTGGGATCGGGCGTCACATAGATGATCTGCTGCGTGGGAGCCGTGGTAACAACAGGGGCTTCCGTGACCACAGGAGTAGCGGTGGGCTTGGAGCTGGTGCCGCTGGAAGAAGAACCGCTGGAACTGGACGGCTTTTTCGTATTCGTGGGCTTCTTGGTCGTGGTCGGCTTCTTGGTAGGCTTGGGGGTGTTGGTGGGTTCCGGCGTGGGCTCCACATAGTAGGGGTTGTCCAGTGTGACCGGATCGGAGAAGTTGCCAGCATAGTCATAGGCGCGGATCGCCAGCTGCTTGTAACCCAGCAGCGGGTCTTCCATACGCACATCCAGCTTGCCGTCCGTCAGCGTGGTAAACAGCAGGCCGTTGACCTGAATGCCAGCCACCTGAGACAGATCATCCACCGCCTCAACATGCAGCACCATATCCTTGAAACCGGCAGTCACTTCGGGGGCATAGTGATCGAAGATGTTGATGTCGGCCTTGGTGTCGAAGTATTCACCTTCTGCACCGAAGAGGCGAACAACGATCTTGGCGTTGTAATACACATCAACATCGGTGTAATAGAAGCCATCATAGAGGAACACATTATCCTTGAGTTCCTCCCAGTCTTCGTCGCCCACACGGTACTTGACCTTATCCCACATGACATCGCTGCTGGGAGTGATCTTGATACGGACAGGAGCGGAGTAGCTGTTGCGCCAGGTGGACGGCACCTTGATCTTAACCTCAAAGAGGATTTTCAGATCAACGGGCGGCGTTTCGGGTTCCCCAACAGGGACATCAGCAGGTGTATCAGAGGGTGTATCCGAGGGCGTGTCAGAGGGCTGCTGTGCAGCATCATCGCCGGTTGTCTGATCAACCTCACCTTCGGTGGTGGGGGTATCGGGCGTTGCAGGCGTCTCGCCGCCAGCGGCGTCCTCGGTTGCCTTATCGTTCGCTTCCTCACTGGGTACTTCTGCGCCAGTGTCCACGGCAGGCTCCTCGCCATCTGCGTCCATAAAGTAAGCGGGGTCGTCCAGAATGACCTCGCCCTCTACCTCGTCCAGCCAGTAGGATTCATCCTCTTCGACGATCTCCAGATCGGTGGGCGTGGTGGATTCACCAGCGGCAATGCTGCCGGTCATGTACACACAGACCAGCATGGCACACAGCAGCATCGTCAGCCAGCGCTTAAAACTGTGCTTATTCATCATTTTCATGTTCGATCTCCTCCTTATCGGTGGGTTGTGCCATCAAAACAGGGACAACGCTGTTTCGCTGTCCCTCCATCATCTTGCGAAGATCCTCAAGTGTCACGGCTCCGGCACGAACCATGTTGACGATCTCCACGTTTTCTTCTTCCGTAATCATAGCCAGGAGTTCAGTTTTCCGGGCTGTCATAGCAGCCATCTTTTCTTCGATGGATGCCAGCTCCTGCTTATGTTTCTCAAGCAGGGCGCGGTTGCTCTGGTTACGCCGTTTCATTTCATCCCTCCTTATCAATGGTCGTAAAGACGGGCGTATCCGTAGAAATGTGTCTGCCAGTACGAATCTGTCAGATCAGCATAGCTGCAGGGATTACCACAATGGATCATCATGTTGTTGCCAACATACAATCCGCAATGAGTGATTCCTTCTGTGCCTTCTCCCATGGTTCCCTGGAAGAAGATGACGTCGCCGGGTTTTGCGTCTTCCGGTCGCACAGGATCGCCGTATCCGTACAGGGATGTTGCACCCATATGACCGATGTTGTTCACCCCAGTTGATGTGAACAACCAGCTGATGAAGCCGGAGCAGTCAAAGGATGTGGACGGATCATATCCACCCCATACATAGGGATAGCCCAGCCGCTTGTTGGCTTCCTCTACAAGGAGAGCAAACTGCGGATCGGCGTCCAGCAGTTCCTGCGGCACATCATACACCAGCGGGTCTTTCAGCGTGGACGCATGGGGACCGCTGAACAGATGCGGCATATTGCCCAGGGTGGACATATACAGCGCATACATGCCCATCTTCTCACGGGACATGATGTACACAGGAGCGTGTGACAGGATTTCCGCTTCCAGCGTGACCGTACAGGTTGTGTAGGCATACGGCACAGTGACTTCGTAGGTGTACCGTTCCCAGTAGCTGCGTCCGGTGTCGGGATCGGTGACAAGCCGGGTATCCTCCCGCGTTTCTGTTCGGGAGCGTGTCTCCGTTGTCACAGTTTCCGTTACCTTGTACTGCCACTCAAACAGCATGTCGATGATGCCGTAAACATCATCAATCGTCCATTCCTCGCCGTGGTAGGCAGAGATAATGGCGATCAGGGCGTAGGGATCGTGCCAGATGTCATCCGTATCGGCTTCGATGATGTACTCATCATAACCGGGGTGATGACGCTCATAGCGTTCCAGCTCACGTTTCAGGTCATCTTCTTTTCCCTTGTACACCCGCTCCGCAGCTTTTACATCCCGTTCTTCTGCCGGGTATGTACCCATCACCAGCGCATGAAGTCCGGCTTCCAGCAGCGGCGTACAGGAAGAAAGGGCGTTCATCACAAACATGAGCATTGCCACAAGCCCCAGAATCAGCAGGAAGTGCTTCTTCTTGGCGATGAACTTGCCCACGGATTCCGTAGAAGACGCCGTTTTCTTGACCGCCTTACTGGCATTCTTGCTCGCGCCGTAAGCAGATCCGGTGCTGCGCCCTGCCTTGGCTGCAAGGTACTCCCTTTTGATGGCTCGCCGCTGATTGGCACGGGAGATCGGGTTGCTGCCGGTATGCTCCGGGTGCTTGACCTCCTGCTCCTTCTGCAGGAACCGGATATTGGCATGATCCAGCTTCTTTTCCGCCCTGACCAGCCGCTTGTGATCGTGCTGGAGCTTGGATTGATGCATGTGTTGAACGGTACTCAGCGTGCTATGACCGGCACGTTCTGTGCTATGAACGGCTTGAAGCCCCGTGTTGTCATCCTCATCCTGAACCATTTGTCGGTGTACCTCGGCAGATACCGTCTGTTTGACGATGCCCTGTCCATGCTTCTTCGGAGCTTTCACGCCGCCATCGTCAGAGAACAGAAGACGGGGCGGGGCTGGCTTGGCAGTTTCGCCAGAGGATGCGGGGGCTGCGTTGGGGACAGTTGGTGCTGTCTGCTTTTTCAGGCCATGCTCATGCCGCAAGCGAGCTTTCATCCGATCCCGTTTGTCGGCTGCGCTTTCAGCAGCTTGCATGGGCTTTTTCAGTTCAGGAAACTGCTGATCTTCATCCCTGAACTGAAGCCGGGGTGCAGAAGGCTGCTTTTCTTCCTTCATTTTCGCACCTTCTCCCATCAGGCGGCTGTCTTCTTCTGCAGATGCTGGAACTCAGCCTTCTTCTCAGGATGGTCTTCCAGCCATTCCGCGAAGGCAAGTTCCATATTGTCATCCGCAATGGAGGCGGCGCGGCAGGCGGAGAGCATGATCACAAGGACCAGCAGAGCCAGAAGAGAAAGGAAAATCATCATACAGCTTCATCCTCCTTCAGCATTTCACTCGGTTTTGTGGTCATGATACGGTAGAGTTCCGTATCCTTGGGGAAGCGGTCAACAAAGGGAATGATGACATTTCCGAAGAACAGCAGCCCTTCACCTTCACCGGCCTGCGTGACATGGCTCAGCTGATGGTCGGAAATGTGCAGACGCTTGGCCAGCTCTGCGCTGTCACCGGGAGCCTGATTGAGCATCATGATAAACTCGGAGTTTTCAAAGATGCTTTCAACCTCGCGGGAGATCAGCAAATCCTTCACGTTTTGCGTGATGCCCGTAGGAACGCCGCCCCACTTCCTAAAACGCTTCCAGATTTCGATGGAGTAAGCTGCTGTCTGCGGCTCGCGCAGCAGCAAGTGGAATTCGTCCATGTAGTACCAGGTGGATCTGCGCTGCGCACGGTTGATCGTGACACGGTTCCAGACCTGATCCTGAACAATGAGCATACCCAGCTTTTTGAGGTTCTGGCCCAGATGCTTGATGTCATA
Source organism: Candidatus Limiplasma sp. (assembly GCA_045540635.1). GTDB lineage: Bacteria > Bacillota > Clostridia > Christensenellales > Aristaeellaceae > Limiplasma. The sequence continues at coordinate 688 of JAZQHO010000230.1, read as the reverse complement.
GCACACCAAGCGGTTATTCAGTTCCACATTAGTCTGGTGGTTGAACACGTTCAGAGAGCCGGTTACATACAGCTCCAGAGCGGTCGCCACTTCCGCAGCTTCCGGTTCTTCCATGCTGCGCAGCTTGTTGTAGAGATCGCCCAGAATGGGCATCTTCTCAGGCACAGGATCAGCGAAGAATGGCTTGTAGATTTCCCGCAGCGCACGGTCGATGATACTCTTCTGCTGAGCGCCAACACCCTCTTGCTCGCCCAGAACCAGCTCACACAGGGACAGAATGAAGTCAGACTTCAGGCGGATGGGATCATCGCCGTCCGAGTAATTAACGTTGATGTCCAGCGGGTTGATGTAATCCGTACTGGTGGGCGAAATCCTGATTACCTGACCTTTGAGGCGATTGACAAGCGGGTAATATTCGCCTTCGGGATCGCATATCATGATATGATCCTGCGTTGCCAGGAAAACATTGGCGATCTCACGCTTTGCAGAGAAAGATTTACCGCTGCCGGGAGTACCCAGAATCAGACCATTCGGGTTTTTCAGGCTTTTGCGGTTCGCCATGATCAGGTTGTTGGTCAGGGCGTTCAGACCGTAGTACAGGGCTTCCGGATCACGCTGGAACAATTCCTGTGTAATGAACGGAAGGAAGATAGCCACACCAGTAGTGGTCATGGTGCGCTGAATCTCC
>JAZQHO010000229.1:0-7819 GCA_045540635.1 Candidatus Limiplasma sp. | reverse complement strand
AGGGCTGCGGCCCTCCGATACCTCTGGGCTTTGCAACAGTCTGACGAGCATCCGTCGCGGATGCTCGTTTGCTTATACGGGTATACAAATGCAATGCGCCGGAGCGCTGCATGGCACTGCGCCGGCGAACCGTTTATTTTAGTTCTTTGACATACAAACGGTCGATTCCATTTCCGTAGTTTACGATGTCCTTTACATAGCGATAGCCGAATTTTTCATACAAACCGGTGTATTCTGTCGGGATATAGGTTCTTGCAAAGCCGATGCTCCCGGCATATTGATTGGCAAAATCGATCAGTTTTCCGCTGATCCTGTTGCCGCGGTATTCTTCACTTACAAACAATGTGGATATCCAGGGAAAGATCTCCGGCAACGGGTAATAGTCATCTCTCATAAGGGTCGCCATTCCGACGACCTGCCCGTTCACCATTGCTGCAAATGGCGTTTCCCATTCTTCAAATTCCCAGTTTTCAAGCACTCTCACCGTATGCTCTTTTACATCCACCCAAGAAAAGTTCTTTACAAAGTTCAGCAAGTCCTCTGCCAAAGGCGTGCCCTGATCCACTTTTCGAATTTCAACCGTTCCCATTTTTCCTGCCTCTCGTGTTTGAACAATGCCGGTTTATCCATCCCCATCACTTCACCCGCCGCACCGCCAGCAGTCTGGGCGGGTGGTTGGGCTGGTTCAGATAGGTTTTCAGCAGTGCATCGTACTTTTTGGGATCCAGCTGCGCAGCCCAGCTCAGCAGCGCCTCCAGCTCCCGCATGCCCTCCTCGTGGCCCGGATAGATACAGATGGTCAGCAGGCCGTCCTTCTTCAACAGGCTCAGCGCCGCCTCCGCCGCCTGCAGGGTGGTCTGGGTCAGGGTGGTCACGCCATGCTCCGCACCCGGCAGCCAGCCCAGATTGAACATGATCACATCCGCAGGCCTGTCCACATGGCTCGCCATGTGCTGGTGCCCCACGCAGAACAGCTCCGCACGCTGCCGCATGCCTGCCGCCTCCAGCCCGGCTGCCGTGTTTTCCACCGCTTGCGGCTGCACATCAAAGGCATACACACGCCCGCTTTCCCCCACCTGACGGCACAGCCACAGCGTATCGTGTCCGTTGCCCATGGTGGCATCCACCGCCACTGCGCCCTCAAACAGCGCTGCGCCGATCATCTCCTGCGCCCAGAAGCGGGCGGAACGAAAATCATTCGCCATTGCAAAAACCCCCTCAGCCCACCGGGATGAGCTTGGAATAATAGCCCAGAGCATCCTTCTCCACCCGCAAAACAAAGGGGTATACATCATTGCGGATGCAGAAGTGGAAATCCGCCTCGGGATAGATGTGCTGCTGCATGGGGTCGAAGAAATGCGCCCCGCCGCCATGTTTAAGCTGCGCCGCCCGGTGTGCGATATCCCCCATGGGCTTGCCCCGGAGCAGGCTTTCGATGTAGGCGGCGCACAACTCGTCCTCCGCCGCCGGAGCGATGCCCGCTTTGCCCATGCACACCAGCGATACCTCCGCAGGCTGCCGCTGTGCGATGTAGGCGGCGATGGCGGCTGCATTCACCAGACTGCCGGTGATGATCTCCTCCGCCCCCGCCGCATTGACCACGCCCTGGGTGCCTGCGCTGGTGGTGTGCAGGATGGTGCGGCCTGCGACCGCCTCACGGCTCACGGCAGAAGGGGAATTGCCGAAGTGGAAGCCCTCGATCCTTGCGCCGCCCCGCTCGCCGATGAGCAGACTGCCCGGCAGCCGGGCATGCAGGCTGAGGGTCTCCTCCACGCTGCCCACCGGGCGCACCAGCGCCGCCCCCAGATCGTACAGGCAGCACTCCATCGAAAATGCCCGGAACACATCGATGATCACGCACAGCCCCCGTGCCTGCTTTGCCCCCTCAATGAGCGAGAGGGTGCGCACAGGGCCGGTATACAATGCCATTTGTACCACACTTCCTTCGTAACCGAATTTTCGCCCAAAAAGCAGCGCCCCTGCGGCAATGTGCCGAAGGGGGCTTTCGGGAGCTCTCTCCCGCAGAACAGCTTACTCCACATCCTCCGTGTGGGCGCGGATGGCCTCGAAGGTAGCGGGCGACAGGTCATGCTCGATCTTGCACGCATCCTCCTTTGCGGTGGCCTCGTCCACCCCCAGCTGCATCAAAAAACGGGTGATGGTCTTGTGCCGGTTGTAGATCTTGCGCGCAATGGCCATACCGCTCTCCGAAAGCGTGATCAGGTTGTTCTGATCCATCATAATGTAGCCGTTCTCGCGCAGGTGCTTCATCGCCACACTGACGCTGGGCTTGGAGACCCCCAGCCCCGTGGCGATATCGATGGAGCGCACCTCGCCCTTCTGTTCGGAAAGCATCAGGATCATCTCCAGATAATCCTCTGCCGATTCACGAATGTTCATAGCATACGCCTCCTTGATACCCCTATCGTAACACAGCGGGCGGATGTTTTCAAGCGTAGCAGGGCGCAAGCGGGTGTAAAAAGCATCCTGCAGCTTTACTGTACCTGTCCGGTATAGTAAAGCTGCTTAAGGATGAGCCGCAGCGCCTCCAGGATGCTGGTGGAGGTACCCGTAGCGCCGGAGACTGCCTCCAGCCCTTCAATGCCCTGTGCGGCGACCACCGCCTCCGCCAGCCCATCCCGGGCTTTGAAGAAGTACTCGCTCTCGCCGCCATTGCGGTTTTTGGCATCCAGCGCCACGATACGCCCATCCCGCACCGTTACGGTAATGATCACCTCGCCGCTGTAGCCGGGTGCCAGATCCTGATAGATCCCGTCCTGATAGGGCAGGGTCTGCGCACCGGCGGCGGGAAGCAGGCACAGCGCCAGCACGCAGACCAAAAGAAGAACACACCTCATGTTTTCATCCACCATCCTTTTTTCTCAGCCTGCGGCTATTGTATGCCTGCCCCGAAGGAGGCAGAACCCGCATTGCACGCCCTCCCCCGGCTATGGTATACTGTGGGCGTTACCCCCCCATTTTTGCGAAATGAGGACATACCGCCATGAAACACCTTTGGAGCAAACGGTTCGCTGCGCTGCTGCTGGTGCTGTGCCTGCCCCTTGCAGCCTGCGCCGAGACCGTGACCATGACCTTTACCTTTACCGGGGATGTGACCCTCGGCTGCGACTGGACCTGGTGGGAGGACGAGACTGCCTTCCCCAATGTGGCAGCGCCCATGGGGTATGACTATCCCTTTGCCAAGGTGCAGCATCTCTTTACCGCCGACGATCTGACCATCGTCAATCTGGAAGGGGTCCTGCAGGACGATGATACCGACCGCCGGGGCGGGCGCAAGTACAACTTCCGCGGCCTTACCTCCTACACCGGCTTTCTGACCGCCGGAGATGTGGAGGTAGCCACCCTCGGCAACAACCACGCCATGGATTTCGGCGCTGCCGGGCTGGCCAGCACCAAAGCGGCGCTGGATGCGGCGGGCATCGGCTGGATGCGGGACGATACCGTCTACATCTACGAAAAAGAGGGCGTAAAGGTGGCCTTTCTGGGGTATTTGCAGGATGCCTTCTACAACCGGATGGATCAGCTGGACGAGATCGTGCGGGAGCTGAAGGAGGACAAGGGCTGCGCAGCAGTGATCCTGAACCTGCACATCGGCAAGGAATACTCTCCGGAGCATGTATCCACCCAGAGCCGCAGCGCCAAGGCCGCCATCCGGGACGGCGTGGATCTGATCATTATGCACCACCCCCATGTGATCCAGGGCGTGGAGGTGCTCAACAACCGTTATGTGCTCTACAGCCTCGGCAATTTCTGCTTTGGCGGCGACCGCTACATTACCGCCGATATGCTGCCCAGCCTTGTGGCGGTGGCGCAGCTCACCTTTGAGGACGGTGTGTATGCGGGGCAGCAGATCACCCTGCACCCCATGCACTGCTCCGGCGTGGTGGGCAACAACTACCAGCCCGTACCCGTGACCGGCGACGATGCGCTGGCTGTGATGAAGCTGGTGGATGACGATACCAAAATGGAGCTGCCTCCCTATCAGGAGGGCGTGGGCGTGGTGCTGCCCTACCTGCCCGCACAGGCGGAATAGCACAACAAAACAGGGGCTGCTGCCTGTGTTCTGCGGCAACAGCCCCTGTTTTTTATTCTTCTACGATCAGTTTGCCATTCTCGATACCCATCACCTTGGCCAGCGCATGCACATGGTAGCCTGCCTCCACCAGCTTTTGGTGCCCGGGCTGGAAGCTCTTCTCCACGCACACGCCGATGCCCACCACCTGAGCCCCGGCCTGCCTGCACAGCTCGCACAGACCCTCGGCAGCTTCGCCGTTGGCGAGGAAATCGTCTACAATGAGCACCTTTGCGCCCTTGGGCAGGTACTGCTTTGCCACATGGATGTGGTTTTCCACCCCATGGGTAAAGGAGAACACCCGGCTCTCGTATACATCGCCGGTTACATTGCGGGTGCGGCTCTTCTTGGCAAACACCACAGGAATGTTGCCGCAGGCAATGGCGGTGGTCAGCGCCCCGGCAATGCCGCTGGCCTCTACCGTAAGCACCAGCTCGGGCTGATAATGGGCAAACTCTGCTGCAAAAGCCTGACCGATCTTTACATACAGCTCCGTATCCATCCGGTGGTTGAGAAACATATCCACCTTTACGATATCCGTACCGATGCCGATACCGTGCTCCCGTACCGCTTCCACCAGCTCTTTCATGTGGGGGGATGCCTCCTTGCGCTCTTTGGTATGATGTTATTGTAATCGTGTCGGGCAGTAAAATCAATACTTGCAGGGGCAGATGCCGCTGCCTTTTTTATGTATAGGCGGCGGCACAAAAACAGCAAGCCATACGCTGCGGTATGGCTTGCTGCATGGAGCGCTGCCGGTGGTTTTTACGCCTTGGGTGCGGCAAGGATCATGCCCTCGCCCACCTCCAGCCGTACCTTGACCATGCCCTCAGCCGCCGCTACCTTTACACCGCCGTACAGTTCTTCAAGGGTCTGTGCATCCGCCATGCCCTCCGGCAGACGGATCATACCGCTGACCGGCTCCAGCGAGGTATTGAGCAGGCAGAGCAGCTGCTGGTCGTCGCTCCGGCGCAGGTAGGCGTAGAGACCGTTTTCCTCTACCTGCCAGGTGCGGAAACTGCCCGTGCGCAGTGCGCTGTTGGCCGCCCGCAGATGGGTCAGCTTCCTGTAGTGGGCGTGGGTGGGGTTGCCCTCCACATTGTGCCACTCCATGGGGAAGCGGCAGTAGGGATCGTCGGCGCCCTGCATGCCCAGCTCATCGCCGTAGTAAATGATGGGCGCACCGGGGAAGGTGAACTGGAAGAAGGAGGCCGCATGCAGCATGCGCAGGTCGCCGCCGGCGCGGGTGCGCACACGGGCGGTATCGTGGCTGCCAAGGAAGGTCCACAGCACCTGATTGATGCGCTCCGGGTAGAGCATCAGGGAGCGGTTGAGGCAGCTGTCGAACTTTTCCAGACTGATCTTATGGTGGCAAAAACGGTTCCAGATGTTGCGGGAGAGCACATAGTGCATGGTGGCATCGAACATATCGCCGGTGGTGAGCCACTCGCGGCTGTCGTCCCAGCATTCGGCGATCATAATGCCTTCGGGGTTGGCGGTCTTGATCATCTTGCGGTACTGCCGCCAGAAATCCGGCCAGACCTCGGGGCTCACATCCAGCCGCCAGCCATCGATGTGGCATTTCTCGATCCAGTAGCGCCCCACGTTGAGGAAGTACTCGGCGCACTCCGGATCCTGCAGGTTCAGCTTGGGCATGTAGGGCCAGTGGCCGAAGGTCTGGTAGCCGCACGCCTCGGTATCATCAAAGAAGAACCAGTTGTAGTACTTGCTGCCCTTGCCCTTTTCCTTGGCATCCTTGAAGGGGGCAAACTCCACGCCGCTGTGGTTGAACACGCCGTCCATGATGAGCTTCATGCCGTTTTTGTGCAGCTCGTCGCACAGCTCCCGAAGATCGTCCTCGGTACCCAGCAGGGGGTCGATCTGAAAATAGTCGAAGGTGTTGTAGCGGTGGGAGGAATCGCTCAGGAACATGGGGGTGGAGTAGACCATCTCAACGCCCAGTTCCTTCAGATAGGGCACCGCCTTGATGATGCCCCGCAGGTTGCCGCCGTAGCGGAACTCGTTCTGCACACGGTCGCTGCTCCACGGCTCCAGACCGGGCTCCTCCGCGCCCTCTCTGCGGAAGCGGTCGGGGAAGATCTGGTAGCCCACACAGCCCTTGGCCCACTCGGGCATGGCAGGTGCGGCATAGGCGTAGGCGAAGGCAAAGGCTTCGCTGATATCCTCAAAATAATCGCTGCCGAAATGGATGCCGGCGGCATCCAGCTTGAGGGTCAGCTCGTCGCTTTCCAGCACGAAAAGGTACTTGACGCGCACATCCTTGGGGGTGAAGGTGCACTCGTACCAGTCGTGGAACTCGTCCCGGTAGGCTACCTTCATCTCCACCTGCATGGCGTTGGTAAAGAACTCCGGGTAGTCGTAGTTGCTGGTCACTTTGGCGATGATCCGGCTGAAATCGCCCCGACCGGTCTGCAGGCGAAGCACCACCTTGCCCTCGGGGGTGGCGTGGCGGTACTCCAGCCACGGCATGTGGTATACGGCGTCCAAATGGATATTGCGCATGTTGGTTTTCCTCCTGACGGAATACGGGGTTTCAATAAAAGGTGCGCACACTCTCCCGCTCCACGATGGCAAAGGGCACGATAAGCCCGGTGGGCGGGGTCTCCGGGTGCTTCACCAGTGTGATGACCAGCTCCATGGCCTTCTGACCCAGCTGGTAGGGATCCACGTTGATGGAGGTGAGGGGCGGGTTGTTGAGCCGCCCGGCGGGGGTGTCGTTGTAACTGATGAGGCTTACATCCTCCGGCACGGAGAGCCCCATATCGCCCAGCATATGGCAGAGGGTGATGGCCTGTGCGTCGTCCATGCAGACCACGGCGGTGGGGCGGTCGGTATCTTCGAACAGGCTGCGCAGATGCTTTTCGTCGGTGGTGTTGTAGAGGTAGCGGCTGGGCACCACATCCTCGGGGCGGCAAGGCAGCCCGGCCTCCTCCAGCGCCTCCAGATAGCCCCGGCGGCGGTCGGCAGTGACCATGAACTGCTTATCGTAGCCCAAAAGCGCAATGCGCCGGTGCCCCCGGTCCAGCAGGTAGCGGGTGGCGGCCTTGCCTGCGGCTACGTTGTCGTTATCCACATAATAGCCGTTCTCGGCATTGGTGGGGTGGCCCAGCGTGACCATCGGCAGCCCGGCGGTATCGGCGGCAGGCACATCCTCGGCAGCCAGCAGGATGAGGCCTTCGGCATAGCCGCTGTCGGTGAGCTGGCGCACGGCCTCGGCAATGGAATCGCCCTCGGCACCGGTGCCCAGCAGCATATGGTAGTGCCGGGAGCCCGCCACATGCCCCAGCCCCTGCAGCACAGAGGGGTAGAAGGAGTGGTTCAGGCTCTCGCCGTTTTCGCCGGGAAACACCACGCCGATGATGCGGCTGCGGCGGCTGACCAGACTGCGTGCCATCTGGTTGGGGTGGAAGTGCATATCGTCGGCGATCTTTTTGATCTGCTTGCGCATATCCTCGCTGATGCGGGGGTTGTCGTGCAGTGCACGGCTGACTGTGGAGGGAGAGACGCCCGCCGCTTTGGCTACGTCTTTGATGGTCACTTTCATATTTTATTGCTCCTTCGCTGTTTGCGGTAACGAGGATGTGCAAACGTTTGTGCTTTCACCTATAGTAACATTGTTTTAACAAAATGTCAAGCTTCGAGGGAAAGAGGGGCTTCCGGCAGGCAGCAAAAACCGCTGCGGGAAACCCAAGTCGGAGGCCAAGC
>JAZQHO010000228.1:0-8419 GCA_045540635.1 Candidatus Limiplasma sp. | reverse complement strand
CCCATGGCGAGGATCACTTCGTCGGCGGGGATCACGCTGCGGATGCCTGCCAGCGCCAGATCGGCGGCAGCGATGGCGCACATCACACCGCCTGCGTTGCGCTTGATGCAGGGCACCTCCACCAGCCCGGCTACCGGGTCGCAGACCAGCCCCAGCTGGTTTTTCAGCGCCATGGCGACTGCATGGAGACACATCTCCGGCGTACCGCCGGAAAGCTCCACCAGTGCGGCTGCCGCCATAGCCGCCGCAGCGCCGCATTCGGCCTGACAGCCGCCCTCTGCACCGGCAATGGTGGCTTGCTGGGCGATCACCAGCCCGATGCCGCCGGCGCACAGCAGGGCAAGGCATACCTTGTCCCGGGGTGCACCGAACAGCTCCATCATGGGCAGCAGCGCGCCGGGCAGGATGCCGCAGCTGCCTGCGGTGGGGCTGGCCACGATGCGGCCCATGGCGGCGTTGTACTCAGCCACCGCCAGCGCAGTTGCCATGGCTTTGGAGCAGAAAGCCCCGCTCAGCGCCTTACCTTCCGCAAGGTGCATGCGCCATGCATCCCCGCCGGTCAGCCCGCTGTGGGAGCGCAGATCCTCTCTGAGGCCATTGGCTGCGGAATGCTCCATAACGGTAAGCCGCCGGTCTATGATGCCCAGCAGCGCCTCTTCGCTCATCTCCATCTGCGCCGCCTGGTCGGCAAGCACCAGCTGTCCGAGGGTCAGCCCCTTTTCGGTGGCGCTCTGCGCCAGCTCGACTACGGAATTGTAATCAGGCATGTCCGTCATCCTCCGGTTTCGCTTGTAGATAGACCACATTCTCCACGTTGGGCAGTGCCCGCAGCGCACGGATGGTCTCCTGTGGCACCAGACTGTCCACCTCGATGGTCATCATGGCAAGGCGACCCTTGGCGGGGCGGGAAAGCTTGAAGTTACCGATGTTGGTGCCGGAAAACGACAGGATCTGGCTCACTGTGGCGATCACGCCCGGTGTATCCCGGTGGGGGATGATCAGCGTATCATTCTGGCCTGCAAAAGCGCTTTCCATGCCGTTGAGCCGTGTGACCAGCACATTGCCGCCGCCGATGGAGGCCGCTTCCACCTCTACCGAGTTGCCATCGCTGCCCTTGAGGCGGATAATGGCGGTGTTGGGGTGGCAGCGGGGCAGGCTGACGGTGCGGAAGGTATACGAAAAACCCTGCTCCTGGGCGATGGTCAGGCTGTCCGGCAGGCGGCGGTCATCCGGGCGCATGCCCAGAAGCCCGGCAACGATGGCGCGGTCCGTGCCGTGGCCACGGTAGGTCTTGGCAAAGCTGCCTGCCAGATCGATCTCCGCCGATACCGGCTCCTGCGCCAGCAGCTTGCGGGTAATATAGCCGATGCGGCAGGCACCTGCGGTATGGCTGCTGGATGGCCCGATCATCACCGGGCCGATGATATCCAGAACATTCATTTGTTTTCCCTCCCGATGCAGGTAACGCATACTTCGTTTTCCCATTATAAAGCGCCGGGGAAAGAAAAGCAAGCAGCAGCGAGCGGGTATGCAGGGGCTGCTGCTGCGGAGGCGGCAGTGGGCAAATTCTGCAGAACGGAGGGATATTTTGTCCGAAAAGTGCTTGCAATCTGACGGTAATTATAGTATATTGTGTGTGACGAAAACGTTGTAGTTGTTGCGTTCATAGTTTTGCAGCGGCGGTGGCCCCATGGTTGCGCGGCTGTTGCGAAAACGGAACGAAAACTCGCGTTTTACCAACGAAAATCTGTTGCGGCACCCACGCCCCGGCAGGCACCCCCATGCATAAAAGGAGGCCAAACCACATGGAATATGGTTTCTTTGATGACGCAAGAAGCGAGTACGTCATCACCCGACCGGATACGCCCTATCCCTGGATCAACTACCTTGGCAGCGAAGACTTCTTCTCTCTGATGAGCAACACCTCCGGCGGCTATACCTTCTGCAAGGATGCCCGCCTGCTGCGCCTTACCCGCTACCGCTACAACAACGTGCCCACCGATGCCGGCGGCCACTACTTCTACATCAACGACAACGGCACCGTCTGGAATCCCGGCTGGCAGCCCACCCAGACCAAGCTGGACAGCTATGAGTGCCGCGTCGGTACCGGCTACACCTCCATCACCTCCTCCAAGAACGGCGTAAAGGCCGAGCAGACCGTAATGGTTCCCCGCGGCTTCCGTGCCGAAGTGACCCGTGTAAAGCTGACCAACGAAAGCAGCGAAGAAAAGAAGCTCTCCCTGTACAGCTTTATCGAGTTCTGCCTGTGGAACGCTCAGGACGACTCCACCAACTTCCAGCGCAACTACGCTCTGGCTGAGATGGAGTTCGAGAACGGCGGCGCCACCATCTACCACAAGACCGAGTACCGCGAGCGCCGCAACCACTTTGCCGTGTACTCCGTCAACACCGAGGTGGATGGCTATGATACCAGCCGCGAAGCCTTCATCGGCCTGTACAACGGCTTCGGCAACCCCGATGTGGTCATGAACGACAAGCCCACGGGCAGCGATGCCCACGGCTGGGCTCCCATTGCCAGCCACTGCATCCGCCGCACCCTGAAGCCCGGCGAAACCGTCAGCTTCGTGTTTGTGCTGGGCTTCTGCGAGAACCCCGTAGATAAGAAGTTCGTGGCTCCCGGCGTCATCAACAAGGAGCCCGCTCACGCCTTGCTCAAAGAGTTCCAGACCGATGCCCAGTTCGATGCCAAGCTTAATGAGCTGAAGGCCTACTGGCAGCAGCTGCTGAGCCACTTCCACATCGAGAGCGGCGACGAGAAGCTGAACCGTCAGGTCAACCTGTGGAACCAGTACCAGTGCATGGTCACGTTCAACATGAGCCGCAGCGCCAGCTACTTCGAGAGCGGCATTGGCCGCGGCATGGGCTTCCGTGATTGCAGCCAGGACCTGCTGGGCTTCATTCACCTGATCCCCGACCGTGCCCGTCAGCGCATCATCGACGTTGCCTCCACCCAGTTCCCCGACGGCAGCGCCTACCACCAGTACCAGCCCCTCACCAAGCGCGGCAACATGGATGTTGGCTCCGGCTTCAACGATGACCCCCTGTGGCTCATCTATGCCGTGAACGCCTACATCAAGGAAACCGGCGATATGACCATTCTGGACGAGATGGTGGATTTCGACAACGATCCCGCTCAGGCTCAGACCATGATGGAGCACCTGCGCCGCTCCTTCCGCTACACCGCCGAGCACAAGGGCCCCCACAACCTGCCCCTGATCGGCCGTGCCGACTGGAACGACTGCCTCAACCTGAACTGCTTCTCCGCCGAGCCCGGCGAAAGCTTCCAGACCGTTACCAACAACGACACCGGCATTGCCGAGAGCGTTTTCATCGCCGGTATGTTCGTTGGCGTTGCCGATGACTATGCCAAGCTGTGCGATATGTACGGCGACAAGGAAGAGGCTGCCTTCGTCCGTGCCGAGAAGCAGGCCATGATCGAGGCCGTGGAGAAGGACGGCTGGGACGGCGAATGGTTCCTCCGCGCCTACGATGCCTTCGGCCACAAGGTGGGCTCCGATGAGTGCGAGGAAGGCAAGATCTACATCGAGCCTCAGGGCATGTGCGTCATGGCCGGTATCGGTAAGGATAACGGCATGGCTCAGAAGGCACTGGATGCCACCCAGAAGTATCTGGAGTTCGAGCACGGCATCGTGCTGCTCTACCCCGCCTACACCGAGTATCACCTCGAGCTGGGCGAAGTGTCCTCCTATCCCCCGGGATACAAGGAGAACGGCTCCGTGTTCTGCCACAACAACCCCTGGATCATCATTGGCGAAACCGTGCTGGGTCACGGCGACCGTGCCTTCGATCTCTACAAGCGCATCGCGCCTGCCTACATCAAGGATCAGAAGCTGCACCGCACCGAGCCCTATGTATACGCCCAGACCATCAACGGCAAGGAGAGCTACCTGCCCGGCGAAGCCAAGAACAGCTGGCTGACCGGTACCTCCGCATGGAACTTCTTCACCATTTCTCAGGCCATTCTGGGCGTGAAGCCCCAGTTCGAAGGCCTGATGGTGGATCCCTGCCTGCCCGCCGAGATCAAGGATCTGAGCATCCGTCGTGAGTTCCGCGGCAATGTGTACGATATCACCGTGCGCAACAATGCCGGCGGCGAGAAGGGCACCATCACCCTGAAGGTGAACGGTCAGGCCATCGAAGGCCAGATCGTGCCCCTGCCCGAGGGCACCGGCAACACCATCAAGGTGGAAGCTGTGATCGACTGAGAGGGACGATGAGCAGGGGCGCTGCCCCTGCACCCCGCCAAAGGGCCGTGAGGCCCTTTGGAATCCCGCTCGCTGCGCCATTTTCATAGCGCAGGGGATAAGGTAAATAACGATACACCCATGCATCTGCAAAAAGGTGCATGGGTGTATTTTGGTCAAGTAAATCTCAACTGCCTTCAGCAAAAGAGCGCATGGGTATGCTGTGAACCTCGGCAACACTCCTTGCAGCCATGCAATGGCTGCAAACCGGAGGTGCAGGAGGCACTGCCTCCTGCCGGGGGTCAAGGGGGCGGAGCCCCTTGCGTCTCCCCGCACTTTCCCTGCATTTTTCGCTGGAACGTTGGCACTTTGCGCAGGCCTATGCTATAATAAAGTTTGATTTTGGACAGAAATGAGGCGATCGCTTTATGGCGAAGCTTTGGGCAGGACGTTTTGAGAAACCCACCAATGCGCTGCTGGACGACTTCCAGTCCTCCATCCCCTTTGACCAGCGGCTGCTGGAATGTGATGTGACCGGTTCCATCGCCCACGCCACCATGCTGGGTGAGCAGGGCATCCTCTCCATGGAGGACAGCCGTGCCATCGTGGCCGGGCTGGAGGGCATCCTTGCCGACTACCGTGCAGGCAGGCTGGAGATCGACATGGGCGCAGAGGATGTGCATATGTTTGTAGAAGCGCTGCTCACCGAGCGCATCGGCGAGGCGGGCAAGCGCCTGCACACCGGCCGCAGCCGCAACGATCAGGTGGCGCTGGATGTGCGCATGTACGCCCTTCAGGCCAATACGCAGGTAAAGGCGCTGCTGATGAAGCTGTGCGGCCTTTTGCTGGAGCTGGCTGCCGAGCACAAGAATACCATCATGCCCGGCTATACCCATCTGCAAAAGGCGCAGCCCATCACGCTGGCCTTCCACCTGATGGCGTATTTCCAGATGTTCAAGCGGGACGTGCAGCGCTTTGAGAACGCCTATGCCGAAGCCGATGTGATGCCCCTTGGCAGCGGTGCGCTGGCAGGCACCACCTATCCCCTTAGCCGGGAGCGGGTGGCAGAGCTGCTGGGCTTTTCCGAGGTGACGGACAATGCACTGGACGGCGTAAGCGACCGCGACTTCCTGATCAGCTTTCTGGCTGCCGCCTCCACCTGCATGATGCACCTGAGCCGCTTCTGCGAGGAGCTGATCCTCTGGAGCACCAACGAGTTCTCCACCGCCATCATGGATGACGGCTTTGCCACCGGCTCCAGCATCATGCCCCAGAAGAAGAACCCGGATGCCTGCGAGCTGACCCGCGGCAAGACCGGCCGTGTCTACGGCGACCTGATGGCGCTGCTGACGGTGATGAAGGGCCTGCCCCTTGCCTACAACAAGGATATGCAGGAGGATAAGGAAGCCTTCTTCGATGCCTACGATACCCTGATGAAGTGCCTGCCCACCTTTACCGAGATGCTGCGCACCACCGCCTTCAAGAAGGAGGAAATGGAGCGCAGCGCAGGCCTGGGCTTTACCAATGCCACCGATCTGGCGGATTATCTGGTGCTGAAGGGTCTGCCCTTCCGGGATGCGCACCATGTGAGCGGCTCTCTGGTTGGCAAGTGCGTCAAGGAAAACCGTGCGCTGGACGATCTGTCTCTGGAAGAACTGCGTGCCGCCCATCCGGCTTTTGAGGAGGATGTGTACGAAGCCATCTCCCTCAGCGCCTGCGTGGAGCGCCGCAGCCTGAGAGGCGGCCCCGCCCCCGTTGCGGTGGAGGACAGCATCTGCCGCGGCAAGGCGTGGCTGGCAAAGCACAGCGAGGGCTGATGCCCTGCTGAAACGGAGGTTGGCAACCATGACCAAGCAGGAACGCAAGCCCCGTGTGCTGTGGCTGGAGGTGCTGCGGATCGCTGCGGCGTTTCTGGTGATCGTTAACCACACCAACAGCCGCATTTTTCAGGGCTGCGAGCCCGGGCAGCTTACATGGCACCTGTCCGTTCTGTGGTACTATCTGAGCAAATCGGCAGTGCCCCTGTATGTGATGATCTCCGGCGCTGTGCTGCTGCCAAGGCAGGACGGCCTCCGAAAGACCGCCCTGCGTGTGGGGCGGGTGCTGGCGGCGCTGGTGTGCGCCTCCTATGTGTATTTTCTCTACGATGCATGGGTCAACTGGGGGTTGTGGCCCAGGGCCCTGCGGCTGGATATCCTGCTGGGGCAGATCGTGGGGATGCAGATCACAGACGGGTTCTGGTATCTGTATTTCTACCTTGCCCTGCTGATCACCATGCCGCTGTGGCAGTGGCTGCGCAGGCGGCTCAACGGGCGGCAGCGGCTCATGCTTATGGCCTGCTGCTTCGCACTCGGCGCTGCGTTGCCGCTGGCGGGGCATTACATACCATGGCTTTCAGTGCCGGAGCACATCATGGCCTGCATCCCGCTGAGCTATGTGGGGCTGCTGTTCGCGGGCGATCATGTACGCAGCACCCGGCTCTCCCGGCACACGCTGCCCATTGCTGCCGCACTGGCGGGGGTGGGATTGGTAGTGGCATGGCTGCTTACATGGCTGGAATTTGGCAGAGTGGCTCCCGGTGCCAAGTACTGGTTTATGGATCACCGAATGATTCCTGCTCTGCCGGTGCTTTGCGAGGCTGTGGGTCTGATGCTGCTGGCAAGATGCGCAGGCGAAAGAGAGGTGGGCAGCCGCACCGGGAAAGTGATCGCCGGGCTGGGTGGCTGTGCCTTCGGTATCTATCTTTTGCAGGATCTGCTCATTGCCGAAAGCGAAAAGCGGCTGTTTGAACCGCTGCTGGCTGTGCTGCCGCCCATGGCGGCGGTGCTGGTGTGGGAGGCGGCAGTGTTTGCCGCAGCCCTGCTGCTGGTGTGGCTGGTGCGCCGCATCCCGTTTGTGCGCAGGATCCTTTGATCGTCCTCCGTCCCCGTTGCCTTTGGCAGCGGTGGCGAAACAGTTTTTTTCAAGGAGTGAAGCCCTATGAATCATACGGTCATCCCCGCCGGGTACGAACCCAAGCTTTCCCTGTACGAAACGCAGGCTGCCATCAGCCTCATCAAGCGCACCTTTCAGGATCATCTCTCCATGGCGCTGAATTTGAAGCGTGTTTCTGCGCCTCTGTTTGTAGACCCTGCCACCGGCCTCAACGATGACCTGAATGGCATCGAGCGTCCCGTCAGCTTCGATATCCCCGCTGCGGGCATGGAGGCGCAGGTGGTGCATTCGCTGGCTAAGTGGAAGCGCATGGCGCTCTACCGCTACGATGTGCACCCCGGCAAGGGCATCTATACCGATATGAACGCCATCCGCCGGGATGAGGAGCTGGATAACCTGCACTCTATTTATGTGGACCAGTGGGACTGGGAGCGGGTCATTACCCGGGAGATGCGCACGGAGCATTTTCTCAAGGCTACCGTGCGGGATATCGCCCAGTGCATCAGCGATGCCAGCCTGATCGTCAACGGGCGCTACCCCAAGCTGCGCACCCAGCTGCCCAGCGATGTTACCTTCATCACCTCCGAGGAACTGCTCAATCGCTACCCGGATAAAACCGCCAAGGAGCGGGAGTACCTGATCACCAAGGAAAACGCTGTGGTGTTCATTATGGGCATCGGTCACAAGCTGTCCAACGGTAAGCCCCACGATGGGCGTGCACCGGACTATGATGACTGGAGCCTGAACGGCGACCTGTTCTACTACTGCCCCACGCTGGATTGTGCTATGGAGGTAAGCTCCATGGGCATCCGTGTGGATAGCGAAACGCTGGACAGCCAGCTGAAGCTGGCAAATTGCGACCACCGCCGCAGCCTTACCTACCACCGCATGCTGCTGGATGGGGAACTGCCCCTGACCATCGGCGGCGGTATTGGTCAGAGCCGCCTGTGCATGCTCATGCTGGGCAAGGCGCACATTGGCGAGGTACAGTCCTCCATCTGGGACGAAGAAACCCGTCGCGCGTGCAAGGAGCAGGGCATCGTTTTGCTTTAAAAGCAAAAAATATTTCCCGCTGAATTTTCAGCGGGATTTTTTTGTACAATGGCATGGATATTGAATAAGCGTGATTGGCTTGTTCTTCTTTTCCGCATATTTCAAAGTATGTTTCGTGCCTTTAGAGTTGCCATCCCAGATGACAAGCACTGAATCAGCTATGTCAACCATTAGCTCATTACGTTTGAGGGGAAGTCGGATCGTAG
>JAZQHO010000227.1:0-7146 GCA_045540635.1 Candidatus Limiplasma sp. | reverse complement strand
CCAAGGAGTTGGGGAAACATGTTGTCTTCCTAAGACCGCTTGGCCTCCGACTTGGGATCCACCAGATTGAGGGTCTCGCTGTCTGCGGTAACGATGTAGGTACCGGGGGCGGCAAAGGTGAGCACCGCCTTGCCCTCGGCATCGGTGAGCACCTCGGCGGCCTGACCGTCCACCAGCAGCGCCGCACCCGCCACCGGCAGGGTGATGGGCGACCAGTTCTCGTCAAAGGCGGCGGCGGTCAGCGTAAGGGGCACCTCCGCACCCACCTTCGCCTCCACGGTGAAGGCATTGAAGAAGCAGTAGGTATCGGTAAAGCCGACAAGATCGGTAAAACTGAAGGCCTTTACATGGTCGCCCGCCTGTACGGGATCCAGCAGGCTCCATGCGGATGCATCATTCAGGTAATAGCCGCAGCTGCCGCCATTCTCCACGCCCCACAGCCGCAGCAGCGACAGGCCGAACTCGCTCTTTGCCGCCAGATAGCCCTCTGTCCCCTCGGGGAAAGCCTCCGCATGGGCGCAGGTGAGCGCATCGTGGATGGTCAACGCGCCGTCCGCATCGGTATCGGTCACGGCTACAGGCTGCGCCGCCAGCGCCAGCACACCCTCGCCATCGTTGATGGAGACGTAGACGATGGGCTCAGCCGCAGGGGCGGCGGCTTCGCACAGGGCGGAAGAGAACAGGGAAACACACAGAAGCAGGGCAACCAGCAGGGTCTTTTTCATGGGTCATCTCTCCTTTGGGTGGTTTTTTTGCGTTTGGGCTTTTTCTGTGCCGGGCGCGGCTCCTTGAGACCCGCCGCCTCCAGCGCTCTGGGCCATGGGCCCAGAAAGGCCTTGATGCGGGAGCGGGTCACGTCGTCGAAGTCCTCCTTGCGGGGCAGACGGCCAAGCTGCCGCTGCCGTGCCCGGAGCTGCTCTTGCGCCCATGCCCGTTTTTCTGCCTGCGTCACTGCCGTACCGCCCCCCTTTCCCCGGCTGTGGAAGCGCCGCCTGCCACCGACCCTTCCCCTGTTTGGTTTTTCGGGTATAAACAAACGCTCCTGTAAACCTTGAAAAGGCTACAAGAGCGCAACAGATCGATGCAGCAAACACAGGCACCCGCAGGGCACGCCCGGAGAGCGCACCCGCAGCCGTCTTGCAGCAACGGACCGGTTGCACTCTTCACACCAAATCGTGTTCACCTGACGGATCTGCGGCAGTTCTCCTGACTTATGACGACCGCAGCACGGGCTTTACCCCGCCTGCGGAAGAAGCGCCCCTTCTCGGAGCCAAAGCCCCAATGGCAACAGCGCTTCCCGCTGGTCAAATACAGTAATGGCGGTTGTTCCGGATTCGAACCGGATTCTCTTTTCATCTACTCAGCATACAACTTTTCAAACCGCAGTTCCCTATGCATTTGTCGCAGGTATTGTAGCACGCTGAAAACAGCTTCGTCAAGGCAGGACGGAAGCAGCCCTTCCGCGCTTGACACCCAAGCAGTTATTCCGTACAATCAAATTGATACAGTTATCGATCGCTCTTCGAAGGAGGCTGCAGCCATGCTCAAGGGCAAAAAGGTGATCGCCCTATGCACCACCAAAATGCACACCCCCACCCATCTGGAGTTTTGCCACCGGCTGCACCGGCTTGCGCAGCGCAACGGCTGCAAGCTCCTGATCCTGAATACCTTTGTGGATTTTTACAACCACAACGAGCAGGACGAGGGCGCTGCCAGTGTATACCGGATGATGAACCTTTCCGTGATCGATGCGGTGATCATTCTGGCAGACGGCTTTCAGGATCCCGCTGTGCCGGAGGGCATCATTGCCCGGGCCAAAGCGCACGGGGTGCCTGTGATCATGGTCAAGGGCGAGGCTGAGGGCTGCTGGAGCGTGCAGCCGGACTACCACGAGGCCTACTGCGCCCTTCTGCGCCATGTGATCCGCACACACGAGGTGCGGGATGTGTTCTTTCTTGCAGGCAAGCGGGGCGACATCGACTCCGAAAAGCGCCTTGCCTGCTTCCGGCAGGTGCTGGCGGAGAACGGCATCCCCTTTACCGAGCGTATGGTGGACTATGGCGATTACTGGAACGAGCCCGCCCGCCGCAGCGTACGCAAGCTGCTGGCAGAGGGCACCAGACCGCCCCGCGCCATTTTCTGCGCCAACGACAGCATGGCCTTCGGCGTTTGCACCGAGCTGCAGCTGCAGGGCTACCACATTCCCCGGGATGTGATCGTTACCGGCTTTGACGGCGTGCCCGCCATCGACTCCTTCTCCCCCAGGCTTACCACCTGCTGGGAGGATGTGGGCGCACTTGCCTCCACCAGCTTCAAGGCTGCCCTTTCCGCCATCGGGGGTGAAGCGCCCCGGGCGCTCACCTACCCCCATGAGCCCCGCTTCTCCGAAAGCTGCGGCTGCGCCGCCCATGCCCCCATGGACGACCGTGCCGCCTTCCGCCTGCATGTGGCGCTGGACAGCATGCAGAGCCATGAGGACTTTATCTACTCCTGCATAGACCGCATGCAGGGCATTACCGATATGAAGCAGCTGCACAAGAGCCTTTCCATGTGCATTGTGGGCAACTCCCACATCTGCCTCAACAGCAGCTTTGTTGCCGATGCGCTGGAGGCCACCCGGGAAGTGGAGCATCCCTTCTCCGGCGAGATGACGGTCATCTCCTCCAGCTACCACCCCACCCACGGCGGCCAGCCCGACAAGATGAGCCTTGAGGATATGATCCCCCATCTGGACGAATGGCTGGAGGATCACACCAGCAGCATCATCAGCCCGGTGCATGCCGGCAAGCTGGCCTGCGGCTACTATGTGATGAATACCGACGATCTGCCCGGCAATGCCGATAAGATCAAGCGTGTATCCTCAGCGGTGAACATTGCCATGAGCGCGGCGGTGAACCACTTCCGTCAGGCCAATATGAACCTGCGCATCCGCCGTGCCGCCACC
Source organism: Candidatus Limiplasma sp. (assembly GCA_045540635.1). Classification (GTDB taxonomy): domain Bacteria; phylum Bacillota; class Clostridia; order Christensenellales; family Aristaeellaceae; genus Limiplasma. The sequence continues at coordinate 4,202 of JAZQHO010000227.1, read as the reverse complement.
ACCAACGCCGTAACCGGCATGCCCAACCTGAAGGGTGCGGTGGAATGGTTCGAGGGCTTTGCAGCCAAGGAGAGCAACCACTACAAATCGCTTACGGTATCGGTCTATTCGCTGCCCAAATACAGCTATATCGTGGAAAACTACGGCATAGAAGCCGGCGAGGAGGCCATGCGGGTCACAGCCGAAGCGCTGCGCCTTGCCAACCCCCTCCGGTGCTTTATTGCCCATGTGGCAGAGGACAGCATTGCCGTCATCAACCATTACATAGACGGTAATGCCATCGGCGAGACCATCAACAATGCCACCGCCGTTTTCTACAGCATGATCGAGGGCTACAACAGCCGCAGCGGGCTGGAATACTATGTGGAAGTGAACTGCGGCTGCGCCGTGGTGAGCGGCGGCTGGAACGGTACGCTGGAAAGCTACCTGCGTGCCGCCAACGAGGAGTTGTTCAAAAACCGCCTCAAGGCCGGGCAGGGAGTAGCCGACAAGAGCGCCTGCGAACCCCATACCTACTATGCCGCCTTCCGCATGCTGATGGATAAGAACCTGTTCCACTATCACTTCCAGCCCATTGTAAGCGCCAAGGACGGCAGCATCCATGCCTATGAAGCGCTGATGCGCACCGACCCCCGCATCGGCATGTCGCCGCCGCAGGTGCTGGAGGCTGCCCGCCAGTACAACCGGCTGTATGATGTGGAAAAATATACCCTATTCAATATTCTGGAGCGTTTCGCCACCGAGCGCGACCGCTTTGAGGACCGGGGGCTGTTCATCAACACCATTCCGGGATACTTCCTGCGCCGGGAGGATGCGGAGAAGCTTTTCAGCCTCTATGGTGAACACCTGAGCCGGGTGGTTTTTGAGCTGACGGAGGAAAACACCGTATCCGACGAAGAGCTGGAGACCATCCGCAGCCTGTGCGTGCAGGGCTGCGGCAGCATCCTTGCGCTGGACGACTACGGCGTGGGGCACTCCAACATCGTCAATCTGATGCGGTATGCGCCCCAGATCATCAAGATCGACCACTACCTGATCAGCAACATCCACGACGATGCCAACAAGCAGATGTTCGTGCGCAGCACCATCGATTTTGCCCGCCACAACGGCATGCGGGTGCTGGCAGAGGGCGTGGAGACCTACAAGGAGATGCGCACCATCATCGAAATGGGTGTGGATCTGATCCAAGGCTTCTACACAGGTCGGCCGGTACGAGATCCGGTGCGCGAGATCGCTGCCGATGTGCGCAAGGAGATTCTGGAGATCAACGAAGGCTTGAAGTAAAGTTGAAAAAGCCGCGGCGGGGCATTTGCCCCCTCCTGCTTTTCTATTGATCTTTACTGCTCCGACCCGCAGCCGCAGCTGCCGCCCTTGGCGGCGCACTGCTTGCTGTAGGGGCAGCCGATGCACTTCTGCCCCTGCTTTTTGGCACGGATCACATAAGCGGCTGCGCCGCCTACGATGGCAAGCAAAATGAGGATAATGATCACATTTTCCATGGCTGTCCCTCCTTTGGTCGGGAAAATGAGAGCGGGGGTTACGCCTGCTCCGGCTTTTCGACCACCACGGTCTTATCGGCCTTGATGATGAGCCAGACCACGATGGCCACCAACGCCGCCACTACGATGAGGCCGGGCAGGAAGCCAGCGCCGAAGCTGCCGGTGGTGATGAGGGTGCCGATCTGGTAGACCAGATAGCCCACGGTAAAGCCCACACCCAGCTGCATGGCAATGCCGCCGAAGAGCCACTTCTTATCCTTGATCTCGGCGTTCATGGCACCGATGGCAGCGAAGCAGGGCGGGGTGAACAGGTTGAACATCAGATAGGCCAGCGCAGCCACCTTGGTAATGGCGAACACCGTAGCCACCTCGGCACCGGCACCCTCCATCAGCGCCAGCTCCTCGGTATCGATCAGGTTCTCAAGGCCCACAAAGCACACCGCCAGCGTGCCCACCACGTTCTCCTTGGCGATGAAGCCGGTAACGGCAGCGGCAGCCAGCTGCCAGCTGAGCACGCCTACAACAGGCACCAGCACATAGGCAAAGGGATGGGCGATGGAGGCAAGGATGGAGGTCTCGGCGGTCTCAGCCAGCTGGAAGCTCCAGTCGAAGCTCTGCATGATCTGCACCACCGTGTTGCACAGAAGGATGATGGTGGCAGCCTTGACGATGTAGCTCCAGCCGCGGCTGAGCATGCTCAGGGCAGCGCGCTTCAGGCTGGGCCACTTGTATTCGGGCAGCTCAATGATAAAGAAGCTCTTGCGGTTCTTGCTGCCGGTGATGCGGTTGATGATGAGCGCACCCACAAAGATGAGCAGGATACCGGCAAAGTACATCAGCGTGCCCACCCAGCTGGCATCGGCAAAGAAAGCGCCGGCAAACAGGGCGATAACAGGCAGCTTGGCACCGCAGGGCATCCACGGAGCCAGCATGGCAGTGGCCTTGCGCTCCCGCTCGTTACGGATGGTGCGGCAGGCCATAACGCCGGGGATGGCGCAGCCGGTGCCGATGACAAAGGGGATCACGGACTTGCCGCTGAGACCCACCTTCTTGAAGATGGGGTCAAGCACCACGGAGACGCGGGCCATGTAGCCGCAGTCCTCCAAAAGTGCGATGAGGAAGTACATGACCATGACCAGCGGCAGGAAGCCCACCACAGCGCCTACGCCGCCAATGATGCCATCCACCAGCAGCGCCTGCAGCAGGGGATGGGCATTCTCCAGCAGGCCACCTACCCAGCCTTGGAACTGCTCGATCCAGCCAACGAGGGTATCCGCCAGCCATACGCCCAGCCCCAGCGGGCCGTCGGACTGGGAGATGTGGAACACCAAAAACATGACCAACGCAAAGATGGCAATGCCCACAATGGGGTGGGTGATCACCGCATCGATCTTGTCCTGCACGTTCGTGTCGCTGGTGCGGACGGTGCGCTTCTCCACATCGGCCACGATGCTGTTGACAAAAGCAACGCGCTTGCGGTCGGCGGCCTCGGCGGCGGCCTTGTCGGTCAGGGCTTCGCCCGCCTGCTTGTAGGGGGCGGCCTGCTCCTTGCCGGCAGCCGCAATGGCAGCCTTCACTACCTCCGCAAGACCTTCGCCGGTGGTGGAGGTGGTCTCGATCACCGGGCAGCCAAGCTTTTCGGCCAGCAGACCCTCGTCGATATCGGTCTTTTTCTTTTCATTCACGTCGGCTTTGTTGAGGGCCACCACAACGGGAATGCCCAGCTCCAGCAGCTGGGTGGTAAAGAACAGGCTGCGGCTCAGGTTGGTGCCGTCCACGATGTTCAGGATCACATCGGGGTTTTCCTGCTTTACATAGTCGGAGGTGATGCTCTCTTCCGAGGTGAAGGGAGACATGGAGTATGCGCCGGGAAGGTCAACGGCGATAACGTTGTCCCAACCGTCGGTCAGATTCTTCCGGATGGGCGCTTCCTTCTTATCGACGGTAACGCCTGCCCAGTTGCCCACCCGCTCGTTGCGGCCGGTAAGGGCATTGTACATGGTGGTCTTGCCACTGTTTGGGTTGCCTGCCAAAGCAATTCTCATGGGGTCTCCTCCTTGGGTGTGTAAAGGATCATGTATACATCACAACACGAAGCGGGGATGCCGCCTGTGGTTAGGAATACCTAACCAATGCCGGAAAAGAAAACGGTCGCCGGGGGACCGTCTGCCTTTTCGGGGCGCTGCGGTCAGACCACGATGGCCTGCGCAAGCTGGTTATCGATGGAGTAGCGCCCGTCCTTGACTGCGATCACACAGCCGGAGCGCTTGCGGGAAACCACGGTGATGGGCTCGCCGCTGTAGCAGCCAAGCGAAAAGAGGAAGGCATCCAGCTCCTCATCGTCGGTATCGATGCGCTGAATGATGTACTCAACACCCTCGTCTGCAAGCAGCAAATTCTTTTCCATACGCTGTGCCTCCCTGCCACCATCGCCGGTGGATCGTCTGCCGGGGTTAGCTTAGGATAACCCTCAGCCGAAAGAAGATCACTTCATCGATTAGAAGTGACTAACTATCTTATACCACCATCCGGCAGGTTTGTCAACACAAGGGTCTGGAAAAATTTTAGCCCCGGCGGAAAAGCGACCTGATGTGACAAAACGGGCGGAGCGGTGGGTGATATGCGGCATAGGGCTTGGCGCTGGGCGGCACCCCTCAGCCCCTTCAGGGCAGCTCCCTCTGGCAAGAGGGAGCCTGCCGGGGT
>JAZQHO010000226.1:0-14341 GCA_045540635.1 Candidatus Limiplasma sp. | reverse complement strand
AGCATCTGCCGATGCTGACCGGTAACGCAAACCACCGTTTCGAAATGGGGATGATTGTTCAGTTCCAGCACCAGAGGACACATCTTGATCGCCTCGGGCCGGGTGCCGAAAATGAGCATCACTTTTTTCATGTTCGTTCGTACCTTTCGTTTGCGGATTCGCCACTGTTGTCATTAGTTGGTGCTTTACAGGATCTCCAGCGCCATTTGCAGCATCTGCTGCATTCTGCCGATGGTTTCCGGCCCGGGAGACGAGCTGAGGAAGGTGACACGACCGCCCTTCTGCCCTTCAGGAGCCTCCAGCCCCTCCTCTGCCAGCCGTCTGCCCAGCTGGCGCACCGTACCGGCATTGCCGTCCACAAGGGGCGTACCGGGCGGAAGCAGTGCTGCGATGGCTTTGCGCAGGAAGGGATAGTGGGTGCAGCCGAGCACCACGGCTTTGACAGGAGCATCCAGATAAGGGCTGAGCAGTTCCCGCAGGAGGCTGTTGACCCTTTCGCCCTCCAGCTGCCCCGCCTCCACGCACTCCATCAGCCCCGAGCAGGGCACTGGGGTGGCGTGGTCGCCGTAAAGTTCCATCAGAGCATGGAATTTGGGCAATCTGAGCGTTACCTGCGTTGCCAGCACAAGGATCTGACCCTCGCCCGGCAGCAGGGAAGCCGGCTTAAGCGCCGGTTCGATGCCGATCACAGGCAGGCTCAGCTCGCTGCGCAGCTGCTGTGCAGCAACGCTGGTGGCGGTGTTGCAGGCAATGACGATGGCCTTGCAGCCATGGTCGATGAGCCTGTCCACCCCCTGACGGGTAAGCCCCAGCACCTGTGCCGGTTCCTTATCGCCATAGGGGATATTGGCGGTATCGCCAAAATAGACAAAGTTCTCCCGGGGCAGGGCTTTCAGTGCCTGCGCCAGCACGCTGATGCCGCCCAGACCGCTGTCCAGCATTCCCACGGGATGATGCTTCACCTGTCTCCACCTCCGCAAGTCATTATACCCGTTAGCGGAGGGTTTTTCAAGTGTGACAAATTCTACGGGTTCAGCGTCCGGTGGATGGCATCGGCCAGATAGGGCATGGCTGCAAGCGCCTCCGCCAGCGAATTGCGGTTGTTGCCAACCTCCACCAGCACGCAGCCGGTATCCACATGCTGATTGAAGCGCCCGGATTTGAGGCGCACATTCTTGCAAATACCGGATACCTCCTCGTTGAGCGCATCGGTGATGCCCTGCGCCACCAGCAGATTGGTCTCCCAGTCCGGCTTACGGTCGTAAGCGGAGCCGGTATACCCCTCCCCTTTGCCAATGAGCAGCATGAGCTTTGCCACCTGCGCACCGCCCGCCTGCACGGTATTGCTGCCAGCCTGTCCCTCCACATAGGCATCCCGGTGCAGATCAATATACAGATCGTAATCCTCACCTGCGCCAAGGCGCTCATCCAGCATGGCAAGGGAGCGGGTGTAGGCGCTACCCAGATCCGGAGGCTCAAAGGCAGTGGTATCATGCACTACGCGGTAGCCAAGCCCGGTGAGCAGCGCCGCAAGCTCCTCCCCCACACGGATCATGTTGCAGGCAGGATCGGCGGTGCGCCATTTCTCCGTTTCTTCATAGACAGACCCGCTTTGGGCATAAGCCTCGTAGGTATGGGTGTGGTAGATGAGGATGCTGCCACGGGCGGCGGCTGGCTGCGCATCCAGCAGAGAGATGGTGAACGCAGCTGCCTCAGGGGCCGGAGTTGGCGGCAGAGCTGTCGCAGGTTGTACCGAAGGCTCTGCTCCAGCATCGGCAGACGGCTGGACCAACGTTCCGTCCACCGCTTCCGGCAACGGTGCGATGGAGAATGTCTGCTCCGCAAAGACGGGCGCTGCCTCCTGCCATGGTACTGCAGCACCAGCCGGCAAGCCCGTCCTTTGAGCTGCACCGGGCAAAAGCAGACCGGCAGCCAGTCCGGTAAGCCCTGCCAGTACCAGTGCAGCAATATGGTTATGTTCCCACTTTCTCATAAGATGAGGCACCCCCTTGTTCCTCCTCAGCTTATGCTACCCATGCAGAAAGGTATGCAGGGTTTCTGCATCCAGCCCGGGCTGCAGCGCCCGGTTGAGCCCTTCGCTGAGCAGATCGGCAACAGAAAGCACCATTTCATCGATCTCTCTGGGGGTAACAACCATCTCGCCCAGATAGCTCTCGGATACTTTTTCCAAAAGCACCTCTGCCGCCTCCGGCTCGGCTGCAAGCCCATAACCATCCATCAGATGGGTCATGGCATCCCGGGCGATGGTTGAGGCGTACACAACCATCGGCACCCCGACAGCGATCACCCGCACGCCAAGGGTATCACAGGTCAACCCCAGACGGTGGTTGCCCACACCGCTGCCCGGCTCGATGCCCGTATCCGTGATCTGTACCGTAGAACAGATGCGCCCGCTGTCGCAGGCTGCCAGCGCATCAATGGCAATCACGGCGGAAGGCTGCACATGCTGTACAAGACCCCGGCACAGCTCTGCGGTCTCGATGCCGGTAAGCCCCAGCACCCCCGGCGCAATAGCGCTGACCCCGCGCAGCCTGCCCCGCATTTCTCCGGCCAGCGCCTGCCGGAGATGCCTTGTTACCAGTAGGCGCTCCACCACACGGGTGCCCAGTGCATCGGCAGTCACATTGCGGTTGCCGAGCCCTACCACCAGCACATCGCCCTCTCTGGGCAGCATGACCCGCACCGCCTGTGCCAAAAGCTGGATCAACCGTTCACGGCTGCGGGCATCGCACCGGAACAGTTCTTTGCAGCTCAGTGTGATATATTCGCCGCAGGGGCGTGCCAGCGCTCTGGCTGCCTGCGGGCTTTCAATCACGATCCGCGTGCGGCAGATCTCCCCCATCTGCTGCTCATCCATCTGCACCCCATCAGGTATGCCCTGCCCGCCGCTGATGCTTTCCATGGCAAGATCTGTCCGAACACCCCGCATGACCACCCCATCCTTTCGCTGAGCAGTATGCGCAGAAGGCTCGGCTCCCATACCCGCAAAAAGCCGCCCGGCTCATCTGCTGTGAGCCGGGTGGCGAATGTATGTGGCGTTACTGGGGCGTATTCTCGTTTTCGGCAGCTTTATCTGCGGAGGCTTCCACAGGCACACCGGGCATCAGGCGCAGCTGAGTGACCACATCATCCATCAGCGCCATCACATAGGGCATACCCTTATCGGTCTTGCCCTGCAGGATCACCTCATCGGCGGCAACAATGTTGGGGGCACTCACCTTCTGCACCACCTCCACCTGCTGGCCGGGGGCAGTGATGAGACAAACATCCGCCAGACAGGTGCCGTTGGAGCCGCTCTTGTTGAAGTAGAAACTCTTGACACCCTTACCGGCGCGGGCCTGGGGCTCAAAGTCCGGGTAAAGGATCTTTTTCGCAAAGCCGCGGTCGCTGAAGAGCAGCAGCTGGTCGGTATCCTGCGGCTGACCGCACCAGAGCACCTGGTCGCCCATATCCAGATTCATGGCCTTTACACCGGCGGCGATACGGCCCATAACGGGGATCGTATCGGTATGGAAACGGATGCACATGCCACTGTTGCTGAACATGAGCAAATCCTTGGCGGGATCCAGCAGGAGGATGCTGTGCAGGCTGTCGCCGTCTCTCAGATTAAGGGCAGCGAACTTGGCGCGGCGCACATCGTATTCGGCGGCTTGTGTGCGCTTCATAAGGCCTTTCCGGGTAATAAAGAGCAGATCCGGGGTCTGGGTAAGCTCCTGACCGTTGGCGCAGAGGATGAGCACCGGCTTCTCATCGTCCTCAAGGCCTGCCAGCACACCACTGAGCAGTTGACCCCGGTCTCTGGGCTTGCTCATCTCTTGCAGGGCACCGACACTGTACTGGTAGCAGTTGCCCAGATTGGTAAAGAAGTAGAGAGTGTGCATGCTGTCGGTCTCAAAACGGAACAGCGCCGGATCGTTGTACTCATCCACCGGCTCGGCGGCAGCAGCATTGCGGCGACCCGTGCGGGGCGCAGTGCGGCGCAGATAGCCCTCCCGGGAGAAGGTGACGACCGCATCCTCGGCGACCACTTCCTCCTTGACGAGAGCCTCCACCACGTTCCTGACTTCCTCCACGGTGGTACGGCGGTCGTCACCGTACTTGTCGGCCACCTCCTGCAGCTCCTTCTTGATGACCTTGAGCAGCTTCTTTTCGCTGGCAAGGATGCTTTCCAGCTCGGCGATCAGTTTGAGCAGCTTCTCGTACTCCTTGCGCAGCTCCAGGATCTCCAGACCCGTCAGGCGCTGCAAACGCATATCAAGGATCGCCTGTGCCTGAATATCGGTAAGGCCGAAGCGTTCCATCAAGCCTGCCTTTGCCACCTTGGGGCTCTCGCTGGCACGGATGAGGGCGATGACCTCGTCCAGATGGTCAAGGGCGATCATCAGTCCTTCCAGAATGTGAGCCCTTGCCTTTGCCTTGCCCAAATCGTACTGGGTGCGGGCAGTGACCACATTCTTGCGGTGGCGCACATAATAGCGCAGCATATGCCTGAGGCTGAGCAGCTTGGGCTTGCCATCTGCAATGGCTACCATGTTCACGCCGAATGTGACCTGCATATCGCTGTACTTGAACAGGTAAGCAAGCACCTTATCCACATCCGCATCCTTGCGCAGCTCCACAACGGCACGCATACCGGTACGGTCGCTCTCATCGCGGATATCATAGATGCAGCCGAGGGCAGCCTTCTTTTCTTCGGAAAGCCGGAGGATCTTCTCCAGCATGGCGGACTTGTTTACCTGATAGGGCAGTTCGGTAATGACGATGAGCTTTCTGCCTGCGCTGCCATCCTCGATATGGGTGCGGGCACGCACCAGCAGCTTGCCCCGGCCTGTGCGGTAGGCGTTTTTCAGCTCATCGGTATTGAGCAGGATGCCACCGGTGGGAAAATCCGGAGCGGGCACATACCGCATCAATTCTTCGGAGGTGATATCCGGGTTATCGATGAGGGCAATGGTTGCAGCGATGCTCTCCCGCAGGTTGTGGGGCGGAATGTTGGTAGCCAGACCCACGGCGATGCCGCTGGCACCGTTCACCAGCAGGTTGGGGAAGCTGGCAGGCAGCATATCCGGCTCTTTGTGGGTATCGTCAAAGTTCAGGCGGAAGGAGACGGTCTCCTTGTCCAGGTCCTTGAGCATCTCCATGGCAAGGGGCGTCATGCGGGCTTCGGTATAACGCATAGCGGCTGCGCTGTCGCCGTCCACGGAGCCGAAGTTGCCATGGCCATCCACCAGCGTGCCGCGCATGCTGAAGGGCTGCGCCAGACGGACAAGGGCATCGTACACGCTGCTGTCGCCATGGGGGTGGTATTTACCAAGGCAATCGCCAACGATACGGGCGCATTTGCGGTACGGGGTATCGGGGGTGATGCCCAGTTCGTTCATGGTAAACAGGATGCGGCGCTGAACGGGCTTGAGGCCGTCCTCCACACGGGGCACGGCACGATCCATGATAACATGCTCCGCATAAGGGATCATGCTCATATGCATGACTTCTTCCATAGGCATCTGTATGATGTTCTGGTCTACGGCAATGGGATCATCCTTGTGGCTCATGCGTTGCGCCTCCCTTCTTCCATGCTGTCGGCAATAGCGGTGAAGCTGTCCTCACGGTCAAAATTGGTGTACTGGTTGATGTACTCACGGCGCGGATCCACCTTGTCGCCCATCAGGATGGTAACGAGGCGCTCTGCCTGTGCAGCGTCCTCGATCGTCACACGCACCAGCTTGCGCTCGGCGGGATCCATGGTGGTCTGCCAGAGCTGCTCGGGGTTCATTTCGCCAAGGCCTTTGTAGCGCTGCAGCTGGTAGCCCTTGGTCTGGCCCTTGGTGAGCTTGCGCAGCTCGTTGTCATCATAGGCATACTGCACCTTGTTGCCCCGCTGCACCTTGTAGAGGGGCGGCATGCCGATGTACACATGCCCGGCGGTGATCAGCTCCTTCATATACCGGTAGAAGAAGGTGAGCAGGATGGCGCGGATGTGGGCGCCGTCCTGGTCGGCATCGCTGAGGATGATCACCTTATGATACTTGAGGCTGGAAAGGGTGAAGCTTTCCTCGATGCCGGTACCCAGCGCAGTGATCAGCGAACGGAACTCCTCGTTGCCCAGCACCTGATCCAGCCGCTTCTTTTCTACATTGAGCGGCTTGCCGCGCAGGGGCAGGATGGCCTGAAAGCGGCGGTCACGGCCCTGCTTGGCGCTGCCACCGGCGCTGTCGCCCTCAACGATGAACAATTCGTTCAATTCAGCCTTGCGCCCGGTGCAGCTGGCCAGCTTGCCCACCAGCGGGGTGGCCTCCAGCGCCTTTTGGGTGCGGGCGTTATCCCTTGCCTTGCGGGCCGCCTCGCGCACCTTGGCGGCACGGACGGCCTTCTCCACCAGCTGCTGGCAAAGCTCCTGGTTTTTCAGGTCCTCAAAATAGGCGGTCAGCTGCTGGGTAACGATGGCCTCCACCACGGGACGCACCTCGGTATTGCCCAGCCTGCCCTTGGTCTGGCCTTCAAACTGGGGGTTTTTGACCATGGCGATCATAACGGCAGTCATGCCCTCGCGGAAATCTTCGCCGCCCAGATTGTTGTCTTTTTCCTTCAGCCCACCGAGACGGCGGGCAAAGTCGTTCATCACCTTGGTGTAGGCAGCCTTGAAGCCGGTCTCGTGACTGCCGCCTTCGCCGGTGGGAATATTGTTGACGTAGGAAAACACATTTTCGGTGTAGCTATCGGTATACTGGATAGCAAAACGGAAGATAACACCATCCCGTGTGCCCTCCAGATAAATGGGAGCATCATGGATGGGGGTCTTTTCGGCGTTGAGATAGCACACATAGTCGCTGATGCCGCCGGCATAGCAGAATACCTGCTTGCCGCCATGCTGCTCCTGCTTGATGCCGGTCTCCTCGCTGCCCTCGTCGGTCTCCTCAAAAGAGGTGGTCTTTTTGATGCGCTCATCCTCAAAGGTGATGGTGAGCCCCTTGTTGAGATACGCCAACTCCCGGAGACGGCGGGCTACAGTATCGCCGTTGAAGTTGACGGTCTCAAAAACACGATCGTCGGGCATAAAACGGATCAGGGAGCCACGGTCGGTGGTGTTGCCCAGCACCTTCAGCGGCTGCGCCAGCTTGCCGGAGACGATCTTGCCCGTCTCCTCGCTGACGGCGCTCTCAAAGCCGATGTGGTAATGCCGGAAATCATGGAACACCTCCACCGTCATCCACCGGCTGAGGGCATTGACCACGGAGCCGCCCACACCGTGCAGACCGCCGGAATAGGCATAGTTCTCGTTATCGAACTTGCCGCCGGCATGCAGACGGGTATAGATGAGCTCTACGCCGGGGATGCCCATCGTGGGATGGATATCCACAGGCAGACCACGCCCGTTGTCCCGCACGCTGGCAGAGCCGTCCTCGTGCAGCACCACATCCACCTGAGAAGCATAGCCTGCCATGGCTTCGTCGATCGCATTATCCACGATCTCCCACAGCATATGGTGCAGACCGCGGGAGCCTGTGGAGCCAATATACATACCCGGGCGCATGCGTACCGCATCCAGCCCCTCCAAAACCTGTATACTGCCAGCGTTGTATGCCTTTGCCATCGTTCTGTCTCACTCCGTTTTTCTCTTGGCTGCGCACGCCCGAATGCAGGCAGTGCAACGGTTGATTATACCACAAGGGAACGTTCGTTTGCAAATCAATCTTTATGTGCCTTCCAGTTGAGCTCATCCTGCAGGCGGCGGCTGTTGAGCGCCTGCGCCACCTCTGCGGGAGAAGCGCCCTCATTGATGATGGCGTTGACACTCTCGATGATGGGCATCTGCACCCCGTGGCGGCGGATGAGCTGCATGGCAGCAGGCAGTGCGTTTACACCCTCTACCACCATGCCCACCTGTGCAATGGCCTCCTTGGGCGGCACACCCTGCCCGATGAGCAGACCGGCGCGGCGGTTGCGGCTGTGCACACTGCCTGCGGTAACGATCACATCGCCGATGCCTGCAAGCCCTGCGCAAGTCTGCTCCTGACAGCCCATCATGCGGGCAAGGCGGGTCATTTCGGCAATGCCGCGGGTAATAAGGCCAGCCATGGCATTATCGCCATAGCCAAGTCCGGCAGAGATACCTGCTGCCAGCGCCATGATGTTTTTCAATGCGCCGCAAAGCTCAACACCCAGCACATCGGTATTGGTATAGGCACGCAGGCAGGTATTTACAAAGGCTTCCTGCACCAGCTTTGCGGCAGAAAGATCCTCGCAGGCAGAAACGATGAAGGTGGGCAGATCCTTGGCTACCTCTTCGGCGTGGGTGGGGCCTGAAAGAGCGACCACCTTCACATTTGGGTGTCGGCCATCCCGATTGAGCTCATCAATGATAATCTGGCTCATGGTATACAGTGTATCCGGCTCAATACCCTTTGCCACATCGGCGACCACCAGCCCGTCCGGGATCAGGGAACGCACCTGCGCCGCCACACTGCGCACATAGATGGAGGGCACGGCAAAAAGCAGCAGTTCCGTACCCTCGCAAGCCTTGGAAAGCTCCTTGGTCAGACTGATGGTATCGGGAAGGATCATATCCGGCAGATTAGGGTGGATATGGGTTTCGGCAAGGGTATCGATCTCCTTTGCCACCGCAGACCATACCGTTACCTGATGCCCGGCCTGCGCCAGCACTCTTGCCAGCGCCACGCCCCATGTACCGGCACCCAAAACGCTTATCTTCATCTTGTCAGCTCCTTACAACTGTATTGCTGCCCTGAGGGGCGAGATCTGCACCTGCGGCAGGGCCGCCAATGCACGGGCGGCAGAGGTCTCATCCTGCCAGCGCACCGGCAGCGCCAGAAGCGCTTCGCCGCCGCAAAGGTGCAGCTTCAGCGTATAGCGATCCACCAACAGGGTGGCTGTGTTGCCGCCAAGCGGCGAGGCGGTGTGCCAGCTCTCCCCGGCGGCGGTGACAGTATCGCCGGAAGCATCGAACGTGATGCACTGCCCACCCAGAGAGAGGGTCAGGGCTCCGTTTTCGGGCAGGGTAAAGGTCGCTGCCAGCGGCAGGGACGGAGCATCCTGCTCCTCCTTTTCCGCCAGCAGTGCAAGCTCGCGGGCGGGCAGCAAACGCAGGCGGTATTCCTCCCCTGAGCGGTGCAGGGTCATTTCGCAGGGAAAGCTCAGTTCCTGACTGAAGGGTTCACCTTGCACATCGGCCCTGTGCCATGTGGTCTGCACCACACGCCCCGGCGTGCCGGAATAAGTCTGGTGGGCATAGCAGTATTCATTCAGGTACAGCCGCCTGACCGGCTGTGTGGGCAGGAAGCGCCCATCCCGCAGATCGCCCACCTGATAGCAGCCGTGGGCACCACCGATGACTGCCTTACAGCAGCCGTCATCGGCGGTCATCAGCAGCAGATCGGGGCACTCGTTGTCCCCTTCGATGTGCAGCTCCTGCACCTTTTCCCAGTGGAGCAGGTCGGTGGAATGGAGCAGCGCATAACGGTCGCTGTCCAGATAGAGCGCCATCAGATAGCGGGAGGAGCTTTCGTCCCAGACCACCTTGGGATCCCGGTTGCCGTTTACGATGGTGGGCACCACCGGGTTGCCGGGATGCTTGATGAAGGTTTTGCCATTGTCGGTGGAATAGGCAAGGCACTGGGTGGTCTGCCGCCCCTGCGCCAGCCGGTTGATGGGCTCGGCGGTATAATAGAGCAGAATTACATCCGTATCGCCCTGCTTGAGCCCCAACAGATCGCGCTCATCCACAATGGCGCTGCCGGAGAACATCACGCCCAGCTCGTCGGGAAACAGGGCGGTCTCCTGCTCCTGCCAGTGTACCAGATCGGTGCTGATGGCATGGCCCCAGTGCATGTTGCCCCACACCGTATCGCAGGGATTGTGCTGGAAGAACATGTGGTAGGTGCCATTGGCATAGACAAGGCCGTTGGGATCGTTATTCCAGCCGTTTCTGGGAGAGAAATGGAGCAAGGGACGTTTTTCGGGCACCAGCGGCGCACGATGGTCGAAGCTGTCGGTGGCCTCGACCGGCGGCAGCGCCATGCCCTCCGCCTCGATGGTCACATCCTGCCCGTAAAAGCGGTGCATATCCACAAAGGCATAAAAATCCGGCGCATCAGCCGCAAGGCGAATGGTCAGATCGTAGACCGGCTGACCGCCGATGCTGAAAGCAACAGCCCTTTCCTCTGCGCTCCTGCTGACAGGAAAAACCAAATAATGCTTCCCGATGCGCATACGGCTCCCCCTCTCCGAAAATACATACCAAATTATCATACCATCCAAGCAGGACGGGTGTCAACGGATGGCGCAGGGCAGGTGTGGCATTGCGCTGCCGTGGCCTCTGTGCTACAATAGCAGCAACAACACGAACGAACAGCTGTATAGAAGGAGGCTTATTTCCATGCGTTTTCTGCACCAGGAACTGAACCGGCTCGCCCTGCCACCGTGCCCCAAAGAAAGAGCCGAACTGATCAGAACACTGCTCACCGGGGAATACGGCATCGTACCACCGTTATCCTGCTGCATCGAAGCCCGCACGCTCTCGGAAAACCAGCACTTTTGTGCCGGCAAGGCTGTGCTGCGTATCGTGGAGCTTGCCTTGACCCTGCCCGGCGGCAGCTTCACCTTCCCCGTGTACCATACCGTGCCTGTTGGACGGGAGCAGTATCCGTTGTTTATCCTTGCCAATTTCTCGCATGATGTGCCGGATATGTATTTTCCCGTGGAGGAGATCGTGGATCGGGGCTATGGCGTACTTTCCATGGGTTACAACGATGTTTCCAAGGATGCTGCCGATGACTATACCGACGGTTTGGGCATGCTTTTGCGCAAGGAAGCCGAAAAGGCCGGCGTGCCGCAACTTCAGCTGCCCGGCAAGATCGCCGTCTGGGCATGGGCGCTCTCCCGCATGCTGGACTGGGCGCTTACCCAGCCCGGGGTTATTGCAGAGCGCACCGCCGTGGTCGGCCATTCCCGTCTGGGAAAGACCGCCCTTCTGGCAGGCATGCTGGATGAGCGCTTTGCCTGCGTTATTTCCAATGCTTCCGGCTGCAGCGGCGCAGCCATCACACGCGGCAAGACCGGCGAGCATGTATGCGACATTACGGAGAAATTCCCCTACTGGTTCTGCGAAAGCTACCGGCAATACGCAGGCAACGAGGAGCAGATGCCCTTTGAGCAGCATTGGCTGCTGAGCGCCATAGCACCCAGAATGCTCTATGTAAGCAGCGCAGAGGATGACCTGTGGGCAGGCCCTGCCCATGAGTTTCTCGGCTGTGTTGCCGCATCGCCCGCATGGGAGGCGATGGGCCTTACCGGCTTTGTGACCCCCGACCGCCTGCCCCAGCCGGGTGAGCGGCTGCACGAAGGCTGCATCGGCTACCACATCCGCAAGGGTACCCATTACCTGAGCCGCGAGGACTGGAACGGGTTTATGGATTATCTGGATGTGAAGGGCTGGCAGTGACCGGCTGCCACCTGCACAGGAGGCCACTATGGTACGATTGTTTCCCGTTACCCCGGATAACCTTGAAGCAGTCCTGAGCCTTCGGGTGCTGCCGGAGCAGGAAGGCTTTGTCTCCACCAACGCACATTCTCTTTCTCAGGCGTATGTTTACAGCGAAACGGCCTATCCATTTGCCGTTTATGAGGACGATACGCCTGTGGGCTTCATTATGCTGGGGTATTACGAGGCAAGGAACCAGTATACCCTTTGGAAATTCATGATCGACCGCCGCTGGCAGGGGCGTGGCATCGGCGAGGCATCACTGCGGCTGGGCATCGCTTATCTGAAGGAACAGCTCGGTGCAACGGAGATCTATACCGGTGTTGTGCCGGAGAACCGTGCTGCCGTCCGGCTGTACGAAAAGCTGGGATTTCGGGAGACGGGGCTTTATGAAAATGGCATGCAGGAAATGAAGCTTCGCCTCTGAGCCGGACATGCCGCCAACGAGAAGGACGTGACTGTACTTGGAATCGCTGTATCTGGAATACTACTGCCACCCGGATTGCGAACCGCTGAAGAACATTATGCGTTTGCCCAGAGAGCAGGCCTTTGCGCTGGCAAAGCAAATGGCAGAGGCTCACCCGGAGACCACCGCTTTCTACCGTTTTGCCGATTTTGAGAACTATTATCCACGTCGGCTGAAAACCGACCAGCTGATGCTGGAGATGTTCCGGCAGCTGGGCGGTAAACCCCAGAACAATCACCCGCTTTCCTTTGTGCTTGGCAGCAGCGACTACCTGCACCAATGGTTCGGTTCGGGCAGGATCCTGCGGTTTCCCCTCTCTTATGCGCCCCGTGAGCAGACCAGCTTTACCATCGGCGACAGCATGAGCAGCCTCGCCAAAGACGGAACGCTGCACATGCTCACCCTGCCCATGCTGGAGGAAGAAGCCTGCAGGCACCCCGGCGGCGCGCAGGGCTGGCTGCGGGATGCGCTGCGGGAGCACCACTATGTAGAGGTACAGGTATGGGGCGATATTGATTTGCCGGAGGGAACAACATGAAAAAGCACCTGCTGCCCGAAGTGGGCAGCTTCTACAAAGCCAATCTGCACTGCCACTCCACTCTTTCGGACGGACGGATGACACCACAGGAGCTGAAGGAGCACTACAAAGGCATGGGCTATTCTGTGCTGGCCATCACTGACCATGACATTCTTGTACCTCACCCGGAGCTGAACGACGAACACTTTCTGACCCTGAACGGCTACGAGATGGAGGTGAACGAAGAAACCGACAAGCCGTGGAGCAACACAAAGACCTGCCACATGTGCCTGATCGCACTGGAGGAGGGCAACACCCGGCAGGTATGCTGGCACCCGGAGAAGTATCTGTTCGGGCATTCCGGCGAGCATAAGGATCAGATCCTGTATGATGCAGAGACCTCCCCCTACATACGGCACTACTCCGGCGGGGGCGTGAGCGATATAATGCGCATCGGACGGGAAAAGGGTTTCTTTGTTACCTACAACCACCCCACATGGAGTTTGGAGAGCTACCCGGAGTATATGAGCTACCACCATATGCACGCCATGGAGATCTGCAACTGGGGCTGTGTGGTGGAGGGCTACCACGAATACAACCCCCGTGTGTATGATGATATGCTCCGGGGTGGCAAGCGCATCTTCTGCATCGGCGCGGATGACAACCACGCAACCGGCGATACCGGCGGCGCATGGGTGATGCTCAAGGCGGAGAAGCTCACCTACCGTGCTGTTGCGCAGGCACTCAAAAACGGGCATTTCTATGCTTCGCAGGGGCCGGAGATCCGCCACCTGTGGGTGGAGGACGGGCGCATCTTCGTCAAAACCGCTCCCTGCCGGGAGATCGTCTTTACCACAGGCAACCGCAGCGCCCTGCGGCTCAAGGCCGATGGCGAGCCCCTGACCCTTGGCAGCTTTGCCCTTGCGCCGGAAATGGGCTATGTACGGGTAACGGTGATCGGCGATGACGGGCGCTGCGCCGACAGCAACGCTTACTTTATGGATGAAATCCTGTAAACAAAGGAGAGTATTATGAACACTGCCATTCTGACCATTGACGACATTCCCTCCCTGAACACCCCGGCCATCGTGGATTATCTGTGCGAAAAGGGCATCACAGCCGTACTGTTTGCCACTGGGCAGCATTTGGAGAAATACCCGGCAGAGGCAGAATATGCCGTTCGTAAAGGCATGATCGTGGGCAACCACAGCTATTCCCACCCTGCTTTTTCCTCTCTGACGGTAGAGGAAGCCCGCAGAGAGATCGGCGAAACGGAGAAACTGCTGGATGCCCTCTACCGCCGCTGCGGCGTGGAGCGTATATACAAGCCCTTCCGCTTTCCCTACGGCGATAAGGGCGGTGAGAACAAGGCGGTGCTGCAGGCGATGCTGAAGGAATACGGCATCCACAAGCTGGATGACCGCCACCTGCCCTACGAATGGTGGAAGCAGAACGGCCTCGATAAAGACATCGACACCTTCTGGACCTTCGATTTTGCGGAATACCGCATGCACTCCGAGCCTGATTTCAGAAAAGACAGCATCTGGGCAAGAATGCACGATCCTGCGCCCGGGAGCGGTGCAGTGCTGTTCAAGGAGGGCAACCGGCACATTCTTCTGCTGCACGCCCATGACGAGAGCGATGCCATCCTGCCCGGATATTACCGACTGTTTATCGACCATCTGCTGGAGGGCGGCATCACCTTTGACGAGCCGCAGTTCCTGACCGTTTGAGCCAATCAGAAAGACCCGCCGGGGCGCCATTTTCAAGCGCTGCGGCGGGGCTTTTGCGGGCTTACAAAGTCGGGTCGTAGCCATGTCGTTCTGTGGGCCAAGGGGGT
>JAZQHO010000225.1:0-4259 GCA_045540635.1 Candidatus Limiplasma sp. | reverse complement strand
GCCCCGAAAAAGGGCAGGGGATTTGACGTCGCTCTCTACCGTCGCGTGCGGGCCGGCTGTTGGCTGCGGATGCATCTCCTGCCTCCCGAACAGGGTTGCCGGGGGTGGACAGATCACCCAAGCCGGAAGGTTCTCGCAAGTCGGGCAACATCCACCAATGCAGGCACCCTCCGGCGCTACGCTCCCTTTACACAAGGGAGCATAGCCGCGCTTTTCCCGGCATACGGGTCTTTCCGATCGTTAACGATAACACAAACCGCCCACCCAAAGCTGTCCAGACTGGACAGCCCCGGGTGGGCGGTTTTTTCATTCATGTATCATCCCCAGCCTCATCACCGCTCCTCGCGGAAGTAGGCAAGCCCCAGACCGGCGGGGGGCTGATCCTCGCGCTTTTTGCGCAGGCTGGTGATCACCAGCACGATGATCGTGACCAGATAGGGCAGGGCACGGAAAACCTCCTGCGCCTGACGGCTCAGGCCGTCGATGTACAGGTAGAGGATGCACAGGCCGCCGAAGAGCCAGCTGCCCCAGATCACGTTGAGGGGGCGCCAGCGGGCAAAGATGACCAGCGCCCCCGCCAGCCAGCCCAGATCGCCGAAGCCGTTGTAGTTCCAGCCGCCGGTGGAGTAGTCCATCACGAAGTACAGTCCGCCCAGACCGGCGATCATGCCGCCGATGATGGTGGCCATGTACTTGTAGCGGGTCACGTTGATGCCGGCAGCATCCGCAGTGGCGGCGCTTTCACCCACGGAGCGCAGGTTGAGGCCGGGGCGGGTTTTGTAGAGGAACCAGTGCAGCACGATGGTGATGAGGATGCCCGCATAGCTGAGCATACCGTAGCCGAAGAACAGCTCGCCCACCACGGGCAGCTGGTTCAGCACCGGGATCTGCGCCCGGAACAGGCTGGAGGTGGTAGCGGTGGAGATCTGACCCACGCCACCGGCCAGCGTGCTCAGGCTGGCGCCGAAGAAGTTGCCGAAGCCCACGCCGAAGGTGGTCAGCGCCAGACCGGTCACGTTCTGGTTGGCGCGCAGGCTGATGGTGAGCACTGCGTAGATGAGTGCGCCAAGGCCGGAGAACAAAAGGCTCACCAGCAGGCTCAAAAGCACGCCCACAAGGGGGTTGGGGGTCTCCACGGCACGCTCGTAGAAGAAAGCGCCCATCAGACCGCCGATGCCGCCCATGTACATCATACCGGGCACGCCCAGATTCAGGTTGCCGCTCTTTTCGGTAAGGATCTCGCCGTTGGCACCGTAGAGGATGGTCATGCCCATGGTGAATGCTTTGGAAAGGAAAGTAAGCCAGATGTTCATGCCTTAGCGCCCTCCTCCAGATGCTTGCGGGAGCGGAACTCCAAGCGGTAGTTGATAAAGAATTCGCAGCCGAGGATAAAGAAGAGAATAATGCCCGTGAGGATCTCGCTGGCGCTCTCGCTCAGGTTGAAGTCGGTGGCGATCTGGCTGGAGCCGCGCTCCATAAACACCAGACCGAAGGCCACCAGGATCATGGCGAAGGGGTTCAGCTTGCCCAGCCACGCAACGGTGATGGCGGTAAAGCCGCGCCCGCCTGCCAGACCGGTGGAGATGGTATGCCCCACATCGCCTGCCAGCAGGAAGCCGCACACACCGGCAATGGCACCGCTGAGCGCCATCGTGCGGATGATGACCCGGCCTACGTTGATGCCGCTGTAGCGGGCGGTGTTTTCGCTCTCGCCCACCACGGCGATCTCGTAGCCCTGCTTGGTGTAGCGCATGTAGAAATACAGCGCCACGGCAATGAGCAGCACCACGATGATGGTGAGCAGGTACTTGTTATCGGCAATATTGGGCAGCCAGACGGACTTGTCCAGAGAGCCCACCTTGTTGGAGCCCTTGGGCTTCTCCCAGAAGATAACGCAGAAGGTGACGATCTGGGTGGCCACATAGTTCAGCATCAGGGTAAAGAGGGTCTCGTTGGTGTTCCACCGGCTCTTGAAAAACGCCGGGATGATGCCCCATACAGCACCCATCAGGATGCCTGCCAGCGCCATCAGCGTATACAGCAGCCAGGCGGGCAGACCCTTGCCGTAGATCATCACCATGGCAGTGCCCAGCGCACCCATCAGCACCTGACCTTCGGCACCGATGTTCCAAAAGCGCATGCGGAAGGCGGGCAGAATGGCAAGACCCACGCACAGCAGCACGGCCGAATCACGGAAAGTGACCCACATGCGGCGGTTGGTGCCCACAGCGCCATCCCAGATGCCCGCATATACCTTGAGGGGGTTCAGCGCCTCCTTGCCGGGGATCATGCTGGTCATCAGCACGATCACGGCACCGCAGGCCACCAGCGCCAGCACCACGGCGAGCAGGCGGATCAACGCGCTTTTCCAGAAGGGTATCGCATCCCGCTTGACGATATGCATCAGCGGTTCTTTTACCTTGGGGTTACTCATTGGCGGCCACCTCCGTATCATCGGTCTTGGTCATCAGGAGGCCGATCTCCTCCTTGGTGGCGGTGCGCCCGTCCACAATGCCGGTTATGCGCCCGCCGCTGAGCACCATGATCCTGTCGCACAGCGCCAGCAGCACGTCCAGATCCTCGCCGACGCAGATGACGGCTGCACCGCGCTTCTTTTGCTCGTTGAGCAGGCGGTAGATCGTGTGGGAGGAGTTGATATCCAGACCGCGCACCGGGTAAGCCACCATCAGCACACGGGGACGGGAGGCGATCTCGCGGCCCACCAGCACCTTTTGCACGTTGCCGCCGCTCATGCGGCCCACAGGCGCATCCGGGCTGGGGGTGACGATGCCCAGATCCCGAATGATCCGCTCGGACATCTCCATGGGCTTTTTGCGGTGCAGAAAACCGCCGGCACCGTCCCGGTAGGTACGGAGCATCATATTGTCGGTGGTGCCCATGTTGGCCACCAGACCCATGCCCAGACGGTCCTCCGGTACGAAGGAAAGACGCACGCCGAACGCCCGGATCTCCTCCGGGGTATGGTGGGTCAGCTCCACCCAGTCGCGGGTTTTTGGTTTGTAGAGAATGCTGCCCCCGGTGATGGACTGCAGGCCCGCAACGCTCTCCAGCAGCTCGCGCTGGCCGCTGCCCGCAATGCCCGCAATACCAAGGATCTCGCCGCTGTAGCACTCGAAGCTGGCATCCTTCAGCACCGGGATGCCCTCCCGGTTGACGCAGCTGACGCCGTTCATCACGAGCCGCAGCTCCTGGTTTTCCGGCTCGGGGCGCTCGATATCCAGCACCACCTTCTCGCCCACCATCATTTCGGTCAGGCTCATTTCGGTGGCGGTGGCGGTCTCCACCGTGCCGATGCTCCTGCCCTTGCGCAGCACGGCTACCCGGTCGCTCAGGGCCAGCACCTCGTGCAGCTTGTGGGTGATGATGATGATGGAATGCCCCTGCGCACGCATGTTGCGCAAAACGGTAAAGAGCTTGTCGGTCTCCTGGGGGGTAAGCACGGCGGTGGGCTCGTCCAGAATGAGGATGTTGGCACCCCGGTAGAGCATCTTTACGATCTCCACGGTCTGCTTCTGGCTTACGCTCATTTCGTAGATCTTTTTATCCAGATCGATCTCGAAGCCGTATTTCTCGGTAAGCTTCAGGATATCCGCGGTGGTTTTTTTCATATCCAGCCGCAGCTTGCCCGGCAGGCCGAGGATGATGTTCTCGGCTGCGGTAAGCACATCCACCAGCTTGAAGTGCTGATGGATCATGCCGATGCCCAGCTCGAAGGAGTCCTTGGGGGAGCGGATGACCACTTCCTTGCCATCGATCAGGATCTGCCCTTCATCGGGGTAGTAGATACCGGCAAGCATGTTCATCAGGGTGGTCTTGCCGCTGCCGTTTTCGCCCAGCACAGACAAAATCTCGCCCTTGTTGACGATGAAATTGACGTTTTCGTTGGCGGTCACTTTGCCGAAGCGCTTGGTGATGCCGCGCATCTCGATCATAGGGGTCAATGGGAACACCTCCGTAGCAGTGGGTGCAATGGGGAAAGATGCCATACTACGTTAACGATACCAAAAAGACGGTAAGATGTAAAGATTCATGGTTAAAATTGTTGAAAAAAAGGAGCCCCGGGGGATGGGGCAGGAGAGCGCGCAAAAGGCCCGCCCGCAGCGTTGCTGCGGACGGGCGCAGGTTGTTGAAAAAGCCCAGAGGTACCGGAGGGCCGCAGCCCTCTGATTGCCAATCCGAAACCAGCGACATGTGCGGTGGTTTCGGAACCCTTGCGCAGCAAGGGATTCCTATCACCG
>JAZQHO010000224.1:0-16628 GCA_045540635.1 Candidatus Limiplasma sp. | reverse complement strand
GGGCGGCGGGCGTCCCCCTGCTGCGTTGCGGGCCCCGCTGGGCGGGGGGTGGGTGGCAATATCGGCAAGCGAGAAAATGCCACTTGGGTAAGAGTTGCTTGCCGGGTGGTGTCCAACCCCCACAGCCTCCCCTGTGTAAGGGGAGGTGGCGCGTAGCGCCGGAGGGGTTGTACTCCCTGCCTCAAATCAACCACCTCCATACAACTCTCGCACCACTTGGGTAAGAGTTGCTTGCCGGGTGGTGTCCGGCCCACAGCCTCCCCTGTGTAAGGGGAGGTGGCGCGGAGCGCCGGAGGGGTTGTATGCCCTGCCCCAGATCAACCACCTCCATACAACTCTCGCACCATACCCCCCATACCCCCAAAACCAACCATGGAGGAACCAACATTGAGTACATCCAAATTCGCCCTGTTCGTCGATCTGGAAAACTGCGGCGCAAAGGTAGCCACGCTCCAGAGCGTGCTGGAGAAGGACAAAATGCGCGGCGATATCCTGCTGGGCAAGGTGTACGGCTACACCGACCGCTACAGCGACCTGAAGGAAGTTTTGCTCTCCAATACCTTCACCGTGGTGCCCAGCCTGCGCCACGGCATCAGCCAGAAAAACAACGCCGATATCCTGCTGGTGCTGGATGCGCTGGAGGTGGCCTTTACCAACCCCCTCATCGACAGCTTCTGCATCGTCAGCGGCGACAGCGACTATACCCCGCTGGTGGGTCGCCTCAAGAGCATGGGCAAGTTCGTTTTGGGCATCAGCCGCAGCGAGGCCGCCAGCAATATTTTCATCAACGCCTGCAACGAGTTCCAGTTCCTTGAGAACGTGGCTCCCCGCTCCAGCGGCAAAGCCCCCGCCAAGAAAAAGCAGAGCGCCGAGAAGGAGCCTCTGGATCTGCAGGAGCTCAACAAGCTGCTCTGCGGCATTCTGGAGGAGCAGACCGACAAGGACGAGCTCTACGCCAGCGAGCTCAAGGGCATCCTTCTGCGCCTCCGCCCCGATTTCAACGAGAAGGATTTCGGCTGCGCCACCTTCTTCAAGCTGCTGGATAAGCTGGTCAAGCAGTTTGGCAGCCTGCGCATCCGCAACGACAACTTCAACGTGATGGTCTCTCTCGCCCTCACCGGCAAGGAGGCCGCCCCCACCCTTACCAAGGAGAACTGGATCGCCGTGCTGGCGGATCAGCTCCAGCGGTACAAGGATGACGGCTTCGACCGCATCAACCCCAGCATCCTCAAGGCCGACCTGCAATCCGCCTTCCCGGATTTTTCCGAAAAGGCGCTGGGCTTCAAGCGCTTCAGCGATCTGCTCAAGGCGCTGGAGAAGGAAAAGCTGGTCAAGGTGGAAATGGACGAGCAGAAGAGCATGCTCATTCAGGTGCTGGGCAGGGACTGATCCCCGCCCGCTGCCCCGGACCCTGCCAAGGAGGTTTTTATGAAGAGACCATTACTTACCATCCTGCTGGCGCTGCTGCTGTTGGCAGCCGGATGCACCTGCGCTGCCGCCGAGCGGCTGCTCCTGCCCGCCGATACCCTCACCATACAGGCGGAAGCCTTCTGCAACACCGCCGATCTGGATACGGTGGTGCTGCCGGAGGGGCTCACCACCATCGGGGCAAGGGCGTTTGCAGGCAGCAGCCTGACCGCCGTCAACCTGCCCGCCTCCCTTACCGCCATCGCGGCGGATGCCTTTGACGGCTGCTCCGGGCTGCACCTGACCGTGGTCTCCGGCACACCGGGTGAGGCGTACGCCATCGCCAGCGGTCTGCCCTACACCCTGCTGCCCGCCGGGCCGGTGGATGCGGGCGTGTATACCTTTATCCATCAGGCCACAGGCAGCTATCTGGCCTGGCAGGACACCGCGCTGACCCTCTCCCCCGAGCCGCAGCCGTGGACGCTCCGGCAGGCGGGCAGCGATGCCTTCCACCTGACTGCCGGCGATACGGGGCTGCTGCTGGATATCGACAACGCTTATGTGGCCGAAGGCAGCGCCGTCAAGCTCTGGGAGCCCACCGGCTACGATGTGCAGATCTGGCGCGTGCGCCCCAACAGCAACGGCACGTTTTCCATCCTCTACAGCGGCGACGAGCGCTTCTGCCTCGGCTTTGCGGATGGTCACGGGGTGCTGCAGCTGCGGGATCCCGCCGACCCTGCGCAGGAGTGGCGCATGGCCTGTGTGGCTGTCACCGCTCCGTGGCAGTACCTGTCGGTAACGGGTCAGAGCGACACTGTGGAGCTGCGCCTTGCGCCGGATGTGCTCTCCGTGATCGGTGAGACCCGCCTACAGCAGTGGGCCGACGATCTTGAGACCGCCTACAGCAGCTTTTACCAGCTGACCGGCTTCCTACCCTACCCCAATATCATCGTGGAAGGGTACAAACCCAGCGAATATGTCGGCTGGGTCACAGATCATTCCAACATCATCCATATCGACAGCGGCTTCCTGATGGCAGATCTGGAAAAGATGGCTGCACGCACCGGCAACTGGAACTTCTGCGCCCTGCACGAGATGGGGCACATGTTCGATATGGAGCGCCCATGGAATTTTGAGACCGAGTGCCTTACAGACCTGAAGCTGGCCTATGTGCTGGAGGTGAACAACGCCTCCGCCGCCCCCTCCGAATTTGATGCCGACCAGCTCTTTACCGGGGCGGGCATTCTGGAGGCCTACCGGATGCTTGGCAGCGACTTTTCTGAGGAGTACAGCATCTACGGGCTGGCGGCGCGCTTTCTGGAGATCAAGGAGCAGATCGGCTGGGAGCCGTTCCTTGACACCTTCCACGATCTTCAGGCCAATGACAGCCTGTACACGGACTACACCGCCCAGCAGAAGCTGGAGACCTTTATCAGCCTGTTGAGCGGGTACAGCGGGCAGACCATTATAGACGCTTTCAGCGATGCGGAATGGCGCACCGTTCTGGATGCCTGCCACTGACCGGCTTTCTGTTGCCCTCACCCTGCACCACCACCACCCCACCAACACAAGGAGGTTTTACACATGAAAGGTTATCTCCGCACAGCTGCTGTTTCCCTGCCCGTGCATCTGGGCGATATTGCCGCCAACGAGACCGAGATCGGCATCGCCATGGAGGCGCTGCGCATGCAGGGCGTACAGCTGGCGGTGTTCCCCGAGCTGTGCCTCACCGGCGCCACGCTGGGCGATCTGCTTTTGCAGCCCATGGTGCTGGAGGCCTGCATGGCCGCCGCCACCCGCCTTGCCGAAAGGAGCGGCGATATGGCAACGGTCATCGGCCTGCCGGTGCAGGTCAATGACCATGTGGAGAACTGCGCCGCCGTTTTGCAGAACGGGCAGATCGCAGCCATCGTATCCAAGCGCTGCCCCGGCGGTGCGCTGGGGGATGACCGCTGGTTCCAGCCCGGCACCATGGCCGCCCCCGGCACCTGCCAGCCCCTGAAGCCCGCCGCCGCACAGCTTTTCCGGCTGGGGGATGCCACCTTTACCATCGCCTTTGGCAACGAGCTGACCTCTCCCTTTGCCTCCCCCGTTTTCACCGGTGCGGATGTGATCCTCTGCCCCGATGCCCAGAACGCATTGGCAGGCAGCCACCGGGCGCGGGTGCGCCAGCTGGAGGCCGTCTCCGCCGCCGGGCATGCGGGCATCGCCTATGCCTGTGCAGGCTTTGGCGAAAGCACCGCCGATCTGGTCTTTGACGGCTGGTGCGGCGTGGTGGAAAACGGCAAGCTGCTGGCAGACGGGCAGCGGTTCGATTTTACCGGCAGCACCGCCATTGCGGATATCGATCTGGAGCGCATCCGCTTCAAGCGCAGCCGGGACGGCGCTTTCCGTGCCCAGCGCAGCGGCATGCATCACCACCATGCCCCGGCGGCTGTCACCCTTGCCGACCCCACCCCCTTCCGCCTGCCCCTGCTCCGCCCCATCGATCCCATGCCCTTCCTGCCCACCGGCAGCCATGCCAATGAGCGGATGCTGGAGATCATCAACATTCAGACCAATGCGCTGATGACCCGCCTCAAGGCCATCTGGTGCAAGGATATCACCATCGGCATCAGCGGCGGGCTGGACAGCACCATGGCGCTGCTCATCGCCGCCCGTGCCTTCGATGGGCTGGGGCTGCCCCGCACCGGCATCCACGCCATCACCATGCCCGGCATGGGCACCGGCAAGCGCACCAAGGGCAACGCCGACAAGCTGATGGAGGCTCTCTGCGTGCACGCCATCGAGATCGATATCAAGCCCGCTGTGCGGCTGCACTTTGGCGATATCGGGCAGGATGAGAACAACCACGATGTTACCTACGAAAACTGTCAGGCCAGAGAGCGCACCCAGATCCTGATGGATTATGCCAACAAGGTAAACGGCATCGTGCTGGGCACCGGCGATATGAGCGAGGCGGCGCTGGGCTTCTGCACCTTCAACGGCGACCACATGAGCATGTACAACCCCAACTGCACCATTCCCAAAACGCTGATGCGCGGGCTGGTGAAGTACCTGAGCGAGAACTGCTTTGACGAAGCGGTGCGGGATGTATGCGCCGATATTCTGGCCACGCCGGTCAGCCCGGAGCTGCTGCCCAACATCACCGGCGAGCTGACCCAGCGCACCGAGGATATTCTGGGCGACTATGCCCTGCACGATTTCTTCCTCTACCACCAGCAGAGCAGCGGAGCCTCCCCGGAGAAGCTGCGCATGCTGGCCCTGCAGGCCTTTGAGGGCGTGTACGGCGAAGAGGTGGTGGACAAGCAGCTTGCCACCTTTATCAAGAAGTTCTACACCCAGCAGTTCAAGCGCAACTGCGTGCCCGACGGCCCCAAGGTGGGCTCGGTGGGTCTCAGCCCCCGGGGCGACTGGCAGATGCCCAGCGATATGGTCTCTGCCCTGTGGAAAGGGCAGCTGCGGGGCTGACCGCACACTGCCTGCGCCTGCTCAAAATAAACACCCCTCGTGCCAAACAGGCATGAGGGGTGTTTGCGTATGTAACAACTCAGTTGTACTTGGGGTTGGCCATGTGGATCTCGCGAAGGATGTGCTCCGGCAGCTCGGTGATAGGATCGGGCTGGGGGCGGCCGGTGTAGTAGCCCTGAATTAGATCCACGCCCAGATCGATGAGGGTGTGCAGCTCGTCGGAGGTCTCCACGCCCTCTGCCAGCGTCTTGATGCCGTTCAGCTTGGCAAATTCCACCACATTGCGCACAAAGAGCTGCTTGTTCTGGCTCTTGCAGATCTCCTGCACAAGAAAACGGTCGATCTTGATGACCTGCGGCGCATACCGCAGCAGATTGACGATGTTGCTGTGCCCGGTGCCGAAATCGTCGATGGCGATCTGGCTGCCGCCGGAGTGCTCGCCAAGGCGGCGCAGGCTCTCCAGCTCGTTGTCGGACATGCTCTCCTGCTCGGTAAGCTCGAAGAAGTAGCGGCTCATCTGGCTGCCAAACTGCTTGATAAGCTTGGAAAGATCCTTCTCGTTGAGGAAGTGCCCCGGAATGGTGTTGATGAACACCTTCTTGTCGCCAAACTCGCCGGCGCGCTCGGAGACGTGGCTCATAACGTTAAAGAGGGTGGCGCGCTCAATGTCGTACAGCTTGCCGTACTCCTTGGCTGCCGCCAGGATCTGCAGCGGGTTGAGGCCGATGGTGGCATCGGTGCGCATCAGCGCCTCGTAGCCGAAGATCTCGCCCGTGCGGGCGTTTACAATGGGCTGGAAGTGGTACTTGAACATGTTCTTGTTCAGCAGCATCTCAAAGGCACGGTAGTGCTCCTTGGGGCTTACCTCTTCCTTGATCACCTTACCCATGCCCATCTCCATACGGTTCATGTACATATCGGAGTTGGCAAAGCTGATCAGGCTCTCCAGCGGGCTGTTCCAGCCGGGCTCCACCACGGTGCAGCCCGCATTCACCTCGATGTAGTACTCCTTGGAGGAGGAGGAGTTGAAGCCCTCGATCTGGCTGTAGAACGCACTGGTGGCACGGAAGATGGTGGGATCCACCTCTGCGTTGCTGTTGTAGTAGTTGAGCACCATGAATGCGTCCTCCGACACATGGGCTACAAAGCAATCCATGGGATTTGCCATCTTGAGGCACTCTGCGATAAACCGCAGCGCCTCCTCGATCTCGTCCACACCGTAGGTCTCGGCAATGTAGTTGTACTGGGGCATGCCGTACATGGATACGCTTACCCAGTACTCGTCGTTGTGCTCCTTCTTGAAGGCGTTGTACCATTCCACCGCGCCCTTCAGGTTGGGCAGCCCCGTGACCGGGTTGGTCTGGGCGGCTCGCTCCACCGTGCGGCGCAGGTTCATCTGCCGGAAGTAGTTGACCGAGATGTTGAACGCCAGATTCAGCGTATTCTGTACACGCTTCAAATGGTGCATGCTGTGCTTTACGGAGCCGGTCTCCGCTGCGTAGTAGCCGCAAACCTCGTCCTTTACATACACCGCGCAGAGGATGTACATGGTATCGCCCTCTGCCCAGCGGGTATCGTAGGGGATCATCTGCCCGACGGTGATGGTGCTGTTGCGCTCCGCCTGGTCGAAATTGTACCGGGAGGGGATCACCAGCAGCTCATCCTCGGCGCGGTAGCCCCTGCGGGTGCTGCCCTCGTTGATGGCGCTGATCACGTAATCCGCCTTCAGGCACATGTAGCTGTTGGGCAGGATGGCACCGCTCAGCGTGTTGTACAGGCCGTTCATATCGCTGATGTTGAGGATCCGCTCCAGCCACACGAACTGGTGGGTCTCGTTATCCTCCATATCCTGCACGGTCTGGTGGCGCTCCTTGGCAAACTCCCGGTAATCGCCCTGATAGAGCCTGGGGCAGCCGCAGGATTCGTTGATCACCGGCAGGTGGTGGTTGAGCAGCGTGCGGGGCGGCTTGTTGGCAAAGCCCTCCAGCACTGCCTCCACCACCTTCTCTGCCATGCCCTCCGGGTTGTCGGAGCAGGTGGTAAGCTCCGGCAGGGTCAGCTCGGAGAAGGGCAGCCTGTCGTAGCCGGTAACGATCACATCCTCCGGTACGCTGAGCCCCTGCTCCCGCACCCAATCGCAGACCGCATAGGCCATGGTATCGTTGGCGCAGAAGATGGCTTGCGGCACCGAGCCCCGATCCTTCAGCATCTGGTTGAGGGCGTTGATGGTGGGTACATCCCAGTACTCGCCGTAGTAGACGCGGCTTTCCTCAAAGGGCAGGCCGCACTCGGCAAGCGCATCCCGGTAGCAGCTGAGGCGGCCCTCCGTGCTGGGGTCGTCCCCCCGGCGGCCCGCCATAAACACGGTATCGGTAGCGCCGTGATCCTTGAGCACATGGCGCAGCACCTGCATGTAGGCCTCCCGGAACTCGCTGCCGATGGAGAAGCAACCCTTGTACTCTGCGCCGATCACCACTACGGGCACGCCCGCAGCCTTCGCCCTGTCTACCAGAGAGGGCACGATGTTCTTATCGTAGAAGCTGCTGGCATGGATGATCAGTGCATCGATCACACTGAACTGGATCACATCATAGATGGAGCGGGCGCCTTCGTCAAAGGCATCGCCGTGGTAAAAATCCAAAAAGCTGTTGAATACCATCAGCTTCATGCCTGCCTCTTCCAGCCTGCGATGAATCTGATCCACCAGCTCTCCCCTTGCCGTCTGATAGATCCGGGTAACACAAAGACCGATCACCTTTTTGTTGTTGATCATACCACTCACCACCTTTGAACGGCAAAAATATAGATCGAAGTTGTGTGTAGAGAATCTGTCGTACCATACATACCACAGGTAGGGAAAAATGTCAATAGATATGCATATTTGCAACCGAAATGTAACCGCAGTGACTGCTGAGGAATCGGTTGCGCAAATTGTGCGCAATTTTCTTCCAAACACTTCTTTTTTCGCTATTTTCGAAAATTTGCGCACTTTGTTGCGCAAAACGCCCGGCCGCGAAAGGACGATCCACGGTTACATTCGCTCCGTATTTGATATCGAACATGCATTATTATGCTGCCTTGCTGCATGCAAATGTAACCTTGTGCACATCCTGTATGCACCTGTACTGCCAAAGAAAACCCGTCCGCTACTGCAGGCGGACGGGTTGCATGGGTTACAGATCTACCGGCAGATCGGTTTCGGCAAAGGGGTCATCGTCCCGTTTGTTCCTTCTGCTCCTCTGCATGGTAAGCGCCTCTGGCTCCTTGGGCGGCTCAATGATGTGGATATCCAGCCCCTGATCTCCGAAGATCAGATTGGCAACGGTGCCGGGTTTGGTAAGGGCAAGCACCTCGGTCTGGCTGTTGCGGCTGCGCCGCCCATACTCGATCGCTACCTCCGGCCTGTCCTGCCAGTGCATGGGAATGAACACCTGCGGCTTCTCGGTCATAATAAAATGGTTTGCACCGGCATCGTACATGCTGCCCTGCCGGGGATCCACCGGGAACATGGCCACATCGATACGCTCCTGCTTGAGCGGAGCCATGGCATCGTAGAAGGCCTTCTCCGCATCCTCGATCTCCTTGAGGGTGCTTTCGGCGCGCCAGTGCCACAGATTCAGGTCGCCTGCATGGAAAACATTGATGCCGTAGATACTTACCAGAAAGCTGACACCCAGATCGGTGCTGTCAAAGGCTTTTACCCGGATATCCTTGGTAAGCTCCAGCTCCTTGCCGGGGGCCATCTTCTTGCCCCGGGTGCCCGGCAGCATGTCGTCCGATACGATGTAGGTGACGGGCAAACCCTCCCTGTACCAATCGTAGATCACCGGATCGAAATGATCCGGGTGCCCATGGCTCACGAACACGAAGATCTGCTCAAAAGCCTCCAGAAACCCGGTACTGAGCCGGTACGCCGGGGACAGCGACCGACCCTCACCCTCCCAGTAGTCGAAGATCAGCAGTGTGCCGCCCACCTGTACCGAAAACCCGCTGTTGTAGTAGTAGGTGAGCTTCAGCAATTTACCCATAGAAAATGACGCCTCCACATGTTCATACTTTTGTAACAGACAGACGGATACCGTCTTGTTTCGGCTGTATCTATTACAAAATGATTGCTCATCTGGCAGCGCCATTCAAACAGGCTGGGGAGCATGAAAAACGATGTATCTCCCTTTTCTGTACGGGATGCAGTATAGCATAGCACCCACAGGCTTGTCAACATCGGGCAAAAGAATACGTTTAAATGTGACAAGAATTTTACATAAATTGTTGACATTATGGAGAAGTTTCGCTGTTTTTTACACCAATTTTGCCTCAAAAGTGGAGCACAGGTGGTGACTCCTACCTATTTTCCCCTTTTTCCCCGGTTGCAGCCGGGTGGGACTGCCCCATAGATAAGACCCCCGCAGATAGCTCTGCGGGGGTCTCTGTATACATGACCGGTCAGCCCTCCAGCTTCTGGATGCGCCAGATCTTCTCGTTGTACTCGCGGATGGTGCGGTCGCTGGAGAAGAAGCCGGACTTGGCAGTGTTCATCACAGCCATCTTGAGCCACTTGTCCCGGTTCTGGTAGTCCTCCATCATGCGCATATTGGCCATGGAGTAGGAGCCGAAATCCTTCAGCACGAAGTACTGGTCGGGGTTGTTGCCCTCCAGCAGAGAGCTGCGGATGCCGTTCATCACAAACTGCTCGTTGGGCAGGATCCAGCCGCTCTCCCACTGATTCATCACCTTGCGGATCTCCGCATTGTTCTCCAAAATGCCCCACGGACGGTAGCTGCCCTCGCGGCGCAGCTGATCCACCGTATCGGAACGCATACCGAAGATGTAGATGTTCTCCTCGCCCACCTGCTCGAAGATCTCCACGTTGGCGCCGTCCATGGTGCCAAGGGTAACAGCACCGTTCATCATAAACTTCATGTTGCCGGTGCCGCTGGCTTCCTTACCGGCGGTGGAGAGCTGCTCGCTGATATCGGTAGCAGGGATGAGCACCTCAGCGGTAGAAACATCGTAGTTTTCCACAAAGACGATCTTCAGCATGGTGCGAGCACGGGGATGCTCATCGATCTTCTTGGCCAGCTCGTTAATGTAGCGGATGATCTGCTTTGCCATCCAGTAGCCGGGGGCAGCCTTGGCGCCAAACAGGAACAGGCGGGGCGGCATGGTAAAGGTGGAATCCTCCACGATGCGGTTGAACAGCACATTCACATGCAGGGCGTTCAGCAGCTGGCGCTTGTACTCATGCAGGCGCTTGGACTGGGTATCGAAGATGAACTCGGGGTCGATCTTGGCACCCTGACGCTTCATCAGGAAATCGGCAAGGCGCTCCTTGTTCTGCTTCTTCACCTGAGCAAACTTTTCCCGGAAGGCGGCATCCTCTGCGTAGGGTACCAGATCTTCCAGCTTGGAGGCATCGCGGGTAAAGCCGTCGCCGATGGTCTCCTTCAAAAGACCGGTCAGAGCCGGGTTGGCACTGAGCAGCCAGCGGCGATGGGTAATGCCGTTGGTGATGGCGCTGAACTTCTTGGGGTTGATCATGTAGTAATCGTGGAAGTTGGTATCGCACAGGATCTTGCCGTGCAGCTGGCTGACGCCGTTAACGCTGTAGCACATGGAAACGCACAGGTTTGCCATATGCACCTGACCATAGGCAAGGATCGCCATGCGGCCGATGCGCTCCCACTGATCCGGGTAGCTGAGGAACAGACGCTCGCAGACGCGCTTGTTCAGTTCCTCAAGGATCATGTAGATGCGGGGCAGGATGCTCTTCATCATGCTCTCAGGCCACTTCTCCAGCGCCTCGGACATAACGGTGTGGTTGGTGTAAGCCATGCAGCGGCTGGTGATGCGCTCCGCCATCTCCCAGCTGAGGCCCTCCTGGTCGATGAGCAGACGCATCATCTCGGGGATGGCCAGTGCGGGGTGGGTATCGTTGATGTGGAACACAGCCTTGTCGGGCAGAATGTCGAAGTTGTTGCCGTGGTACTTCTTGAACTGCTTAAGGGCGTACTGCAGCGTAGCAGAGACCATGAAGTACTGCTGCTTCAGGCGCAGGCTCCTGCCCTCCTCGTGGGTATCCTCGGGGTAGAGCACCTTGTTGATGACCTCTGCCATGCCCTTGCTGGCGGAAGCATCCAGATGGCGGCCTTCGCTGAAAGCGTGCAGATCGAAGGGATCGGGGTTGCGGGCAGACCAGGTGCGCAGGGTGTTGACGCAGTTGTTCTCGTAGCCCACCACAGGCATATCGTAAGGCACAGCCTCAATCACCTGTGCGTCCACCGTGCGGAACACCTTACGGCCATTCTCTTCGCTCTCTTCAATGCGGCCGCCGAAGGTGATGAAGCAGGAGTCCTCCGTAGCGACATTCTCCCACATGTTGCCGTAGCGGAGCCAGTTGTCGGGCATCTCTACCTGCTGCCCATCCACGATCTTCTGGCGGAACAGGCCGTACTCGTAGCGAATGGTGCAGCCCATGGCAGGCAGCTGCTCGGAAGCAAGGCTATCCATAAAGCAGGCAGCCAGACGGCCCAGACCACCGTTGCCCAGTGCGGGTTCCGGCTCTTCGCTCATCAGGTCGGTAATGCTGATGCCCAGCTCATCCAGCGCTTCTTTATAAACGCCCTTGCTGGCAAGGTTGATCAGGTTGCAATCCATCAGGCGGCCCAGAAGATACTCGATGGAGAGATAATACACACGCTTGCCCTTGGCCTCGTGGCGGGCATGGCGGCTAATCATCCACTTCTGCATCATCTGGTCGTGGATAGTCTCACTGACAGCCTTGTACACCTGCAGGCGGCTGGCCTCAGCCAGCGTTACGCCATTGTGGCGCATCACCTTATTGATGATACTCCGCTTTACAGCCTCTTTATCAAAAACAGTATTTGGCATTGCGATCCTCCTTAGCAATGGGTTCAAATGGGACCGGAGTATTATATCACGTTATTCAAAAAGTGGCAAATAGCCTTTGTGGAAAGGGATTGGACGGTTTCTACACAAAGCGGGCAGTTGCGTTTCTTCTATTATATATATGTCGCATGGCGCAATATCTCTGCCGATATGGCACTATATACATGGCATGTTTCACGTGAAACATCCTGCTATGGATCGGTCTTGACAGCTCTGGCAGATGGATCGGCTTCGATCACTGTTTCACGTGAAACACTCTTTCGTACTTCTATCATATACTGTTTGCATGCCAGACCATCCCACCCATGTTTCACGTGAAACATGGGTGCGGACAAAGCTATTGCCATCCCTCTCTGTTTCCTGTACAATTTAAGCAGCACAAAGCATAACAGGGAGGCAACCCGCCATGGCAGATGTACGCTTTACCCCAGCCCAACAGGCAGCCATTACCGCAGATAACCGGGAGCTGCTTATCTCTGCTGCCGCAGGCAGTGGTAAGACCGCTGTGCTGGTGGAGCGCATCCTGCGACTGATTCGGGAAAAGCATATCGATATAGACAGGATGCTGGTCGTCACCTATACCCGTGCCGCTGCTGCCGAGCTCCGGGAGCGGCTGGAACTGCGGTTGCAGGCAGCTGCGCAAGAGGATGCAAAGCTGCTCCGTCAGATCGATCTGTTGGCATCGGCGCAGATCTCCACCATCCATTCCTATTGCCAGAAGGTAGTACGGGAGCAGTTCCGGCACTGCGGGGTGGATCCTCAGTTCGGCATGGCGGACGAACGTACCTCCAAAGCCTTGTATCAGGAATCGCTGAACGAAGTGCTGGACGCAGCCTATGCTGCTGCCAAAGAGGATGCGGATCTGAAAGCCCTGCTTTCTGCCATGCAGGAAAAGCAGCTGATTACCGTGATCGACATGGTGTACCAGTTCCTGCTCACCCGCCCCGACCCTGTGGGCTGGATGCGGCAGCAGGCGGAGATCAGCTGGAGCGAAGAAATGCTGGAACAGCACCCGTTGACCGATACGCTGCTCAATGAGTGCAGCCTGCTGCTGGAGAGCGCCAAGGTGCTCTGGCAACAGGCTGCGGACTTGCAACACCAACCGGTATTTCCCGAAAAACTGCGGGAGACGGTGAACAAAGACTACATCACCCTCAGCGAGCTGGAGGAAGCCTGTGCAGGCGGCCTCTCTGCCCTGTGCGGCAAAAGCGGCAAGTTTGCCACCATCGCCCGTGTAAAGCCGGACAGCACCGATGCCATACAGCTGGTGGATGCCTTCAAGGAGCTGCGGGAGGATTACAAGACCGCCGTCAAGGAAATGAAGAAGGTTCTGCCGGCCAGCATGGAGCGGGCAGTCAGCGATTTAGGCGCCATGATCCCTGCCACCCGGGGGCTGTGCTGGATCGTGGAGGCATTGAATGCCACCTTCCGTACCAAGAAGCAGGAGCGGGCTGTGCTGGACTTTAACGATCTGGAGCACATGACGCTTGAGATCCTTGCCGACCCGGAGCTGAGCCTGCTGGAAAGCAGCCGCTTCGATGCGGTATTTGTGGATGAGTATCAGGATGTGAGCGCCATACAGGAAGCCATCCTCAACGGGCTGAAACGGGCAGACGGCAGTCAGCTGTTCTTCTATGTGGGCGATGTAAAGCAGAGCATATACCGCTTCCGGCAGGCAGAGCCTACGCTGTTTCTCTCAAAGCTGGCATCCTTCTCGGACGATGAGGGTGCCGACCAACGCCGCATTATTCTCAATCGTAACTTTCGCAGCCGGGAGACAGTGCTGGCATCGGTCAATCAGGTATTCGGGCATGTGATGGACAGCCGTGTTACCGAGATCGATTACGATGACAGCGCCAAGCTCTACCCGGGCAGACCCTCCAAATGCGACCCGATCACAGAGCTGCACATGCTGACAGGGGTACCAAAACGGGAGCGGATCATCCGGCAGGCGCAGCTGGTGGCAGAGGATATCCGCCGTACGATTGGCCTGCCTATGCCCGACGCGGACGGCAACCCGGGTCAGCCCCTCCATTACCGGGATATCGTACTGCTGCTGCCGGTTGCCAAGGGCATTGCCGACAAGGTGGAAGCAGAGCTGGTAAAGGCGGGCATCCCGGTGTATGTGGATGCAGCCATGAATGCCATGGGCTCCGAAGAGGTGGTGCAGGTAACGCAGCACCTGATGCTGCTGGATAACCTGCGCAACGATCTGGCGCTGATCGCGGAGCTGCGCTCTCCCTTGTTCGATTTTTCCGAGCGGGAGCTGACGGAGATCCGGCTGCAACTGCCGGAGGCCAAGACCACCTTTTATGATGCTTTGATGACCTGTGCCACTCAGCAGGAAAATGAGCAGCTTCGCAAGCGGTGCCAGAGCGTGCTGGATACGCTGGAGGAGGAACGGTTCCTGTACCGGAGCATGCCGGTGGAGGAATATCTGTGGGATTTCCTGATGCGCTCCGGCCTGTATGCCCATTACGGCTGCCAGCCCGGGGGCAAGCTGCGGCAAGCCAATCTGCGCATGCTCTGCCACAAGGCAGGCGAGTATGCCGCCAACCATACCGAAGGGCTGGCAGGCTTCCTGAGCACGCTCCATCAAGGCGGGGACAGCACATCGCCCACGGTGGTCAACCCGTGGGAGGATGTGGTGCGCATTATGACCATCCACAAATCGAAAGGTCTGGAGTTTCCCACAGTGTATCTGCTGGGCATGGAGGATCCTGTGCACAAACGCAGTGTTACCCGCAATGTGAGCTTTCATCCCCAGCTGGGTCTGTCATTGATGTACATGAACCCCCGTACCCGCACCAAGCGCGTTACGCTTCTGCAAAGTGTGATCGATATGCGGGTAAAGGCAGAGGGCAGGGCAGAACGTGCCCGCGTGCTGTATGTTGCCATGACCCGCCCCAAGAACCGCCTTGTAATGACCGCCTGCACCGAAGATACCCTTGCCCATGGGGAAGCCTGCATCCGCAAGCGGGAGCAGGGCAGCGGGCTTTCGCTGGTGCGCAGCGCCAAAAGCATGGCGGAATGGATCCTGCAATCCGCAGAGATGGATGCCCTAGAGGAAGCCATGCCGCAGCAGGAGAGCAATATAATAGAAGAAACTGTCTCCAAAAAGGAGGAAGCGTTATCCACATCTTCCACAAGGAAAACCGGAGGAAATCCACTTTCATCCACAGTTCCCACATGTTTTCCACAAAAAAGTGGGGTTTTGAGGGTCGTTTTCCACAGTGATGCAGATAAATCAAGCGACTCACAGCCTCAGGAAAATGTCAATATGCAAACCGATGTAAATCTGTTACCATTTGATAACATTATTCCCGGTGCCACCGATGTGCCGGATCCGCTCACACCCATCCGACCCGCAGTGCCCGTGCCGCTGAAAGTGGGCGTCACTGCCCTGTGCCGTGCCATGCAGGAGCAGGGGGAGATCGACCCGGAGGAGGATACCCCGGAGCGGAAGCGCTATCCTCTTTTGACCCGTGCGCCAAGGATGCTTTCCTCCCTGCCGGAGAAGCCGGAGTTTCTGGAACCCCGGCAGGAGGATGCTGCCCTCCAGCGCGGTGTCTGCACCCATATGCTGCTAAGTACCGTGGATATTGACTTTGCGAGGCATGCGATCACAGAAGGCAATGTAATCGATTTTCTGGAAGCTCATCGGGAGAATCTTCGTCTTTCCGGAAAATTTACGATTCAGGAGGCTTCTGTGGCAGATGTGCGTATGGCGGCCCGTTTCCTTGAGAGTGAGGAAGGCCGCAACATGTTGCGCAGCAAGGAAATCCGCCGTGAATGGCCCTTCAATTTGAAGATCTCCCAGCCTATTTCCACCATGGTGCAGGGCGTGATCGACCTGTGCTATCTGGAGGAGGAGGAGTGGGTGCTCATCGATTTCAAGACCGACTGGGTAAACAGCGAGCAGGAGCTGTGGGAGCGGTACCGGCTGCAGATCGATCTCTACCGGCAGGCGCTGGAGAAGGCAACCGGCAGAAAGGTGCGCCGGTGCGGACTGTATTCGCTCCGGCTGGGCAAGATGATCGACCGGGACAGGGTGTAGCATTGGCGCTGGGCGGCCTCAGGTTGTTGAAAAGTGCGGGGTGCAGGGGGATCATCCCCCTGCCGGGTGTGGGCAGAGCCCACAATCCTTACGCCGCAGCGTTTTCCTGCAAGCACAGCGAGCGCCGGAGGCGCAAGATGTGCGGCTTTGATCGAAATGTATGGGTTTATCAGCAGTCTGAGTGTGCTGCCGGCAAACAAGCCCCATAGATCCTCGATCATCCCATGAAACATAAATATACAAGATATAGTATAATCTTTACCTTACAGCAGCTATCTGTTGTTCCGCGTGCAGGCCGTACCTTCATCTAACCCCTAAAAAAACCAAATTTGTAACAGAAATATTTCGTATCAGCCGGAAGAAATTTCATTTTTTCTTCGTTAAATATGTTGTACAGTTGAAAAAAGGTATTGATTTTTCTCCACTTTGACTGTACAATAAAAATGCTACGATGTATATTTTGCATCGCAACAAAATTTGAGAATTTTGTAATATTTCGCAGACCATCAGAACGGAGAGTGGAACGGTATGTATAATACGAATAATCGCAAGGATCAGCATTGGGTCAAGAGGCTTGCGCTGGCATTTATGCTGGTGCTGGTCTGCATGCTGCTGTCGAGCTGTTATACAGACCCCCAGAATGCGTTTGATAACGTGAACGACCTCAATCTGGACGACAATCCCACCTTCCAGACGGTCATCACCAATACGCCCGAAGTTACCAACACGCCTACGCCCACCCCCACCCAGACGCCTACCCCCACCCCCACGCAGGCGCCGCAGAACA
>JAZQHO010000223.1:0-4542 GCA_045540635.1 Candidatus Limiplasma sp. | reverse complement strand
GCTCGGTAGAACTTCCGGCTCATTGGTGGTCCCCGGGTCGGTAGTCACTTCCGGCTCGGTAGTGGTCTCCGGGTCGGTGGTGGTCTCAGGCTCGGCAGTCACTTCGGGGTCGGTAGTGGTTTCCGGCTCGGTAGTCACTTCGGGCTCGGCAGTCACTTCCGGCTCAGTAGTGGTCTCCGGGTCGGTAGTGGTCTCAGGCTCGGCAGTGGTTTCCGGCTCAGTAGTGGTTTCCGGCTCGGTAGTCACTTCCGGCTCGGTAGTGGTCTCCGGCTCGGTAGTCACTTCCGGCTCATTGGTGGTTTCCGGCTCGGCAGTCACTTCCGGCTCGGTAGTGGTCTCAGGCTCGGCAGTCACTTCCGGCTCGGTAGTGGTCTCAGGCTCGGCAGTCACTTCCGGCTCAGTGGTGGTTTCCGGCTCGGCAGTCACTTCGGGCTCGGCAGTGGTCTCAGGCTCGGCAGTCACTTCCGGCTCGGTGGTGGTCTCCGGCTCGGTAGTCACTTCCGGCTCGGTGGTGGTCTCCGGCTGCTCGGTGGGCACTGCCCCATCGGGATAGCAGGCAGCCTCATGCTCGTGCGCCTCCGCCTCACAGATCAGCACGCTGCTGTAGCAGGCCTCGCTGTGGGTGTGGGCAACGGTGGTATTGACGGTAATGACCCGGCAGGCTTCGCTGTGCTGGTGGGAGCTGATCTCCTCAAGGCCACAGACGGCGACCGTCTTGCCGCTGCCGGTGGTCTCGAAGCAATCGGATTCGTGCTTGTGCAGGATGGTGCAGGTAAGCTCCTCGGCGGCGGTATAGCACTCATCGCCATGGGCATGGGCACCTTCACCCTCCGCCACGCCGCAGATGATGGCATCCTGCGGGTAGCACTCGGGCTGGTGGGTATGGGCACCCTCGCCCTCCTCCATGCCGCAGCTCAGCTGAAGGGTATAGCAATCCTCGCCATGGTCATGGGCACCTTCGCCCTCCTCCATGCCGCAGATGATCGTCTCGGTAACGGTATAGCAGCCCTCGCCATGGGCGTGGCCTTCGGTCTCTTCGGTGGTGCAGACCAGATTCTGCTCTGTGGTGTAGCAGCCTTCGCCATGAACATGACCCGCACTTTCCTCGATGGTGCAGATCAGCTTCTGCTCTGCGGTATAGCAGGCATCGCCGTGGGCGTGGCCTTCGCTCTCCTCCAGCCCGCAGGCCAGACGGTTTTCGGTGGTGTAACATTCGTCGGTATGCTCATGTGCCTCATCGGCGCAGGTGAGCACGGCAACAGCTTCGTAGCAGCTCTCACCGTGGCTGTGGGCACCCTCGCCCTCGGCCGTCTGGCAGGTGAGCACGGCTTCGGTCTCGTAGCAGCCTTCTCCGTGGCTGTGGGCACCCTCGCCCTCGGCCGTCTGGCAGGTGAGCACGGCTTCGGCTTCGTAGCAGCCTTCGCCGTGGGTATGGGCAGGCGCTTCCTCCTGCTGGCAGACCAGAGAGGTCTCCGTCTTTCTGCAATCCTCACCATGGACGTGACCGGCAGTCACCTCCAGTGTGCAGGTAAGCTCCGGGGTGCGGCAGGCATCGCTATGGCGGTGGCCTTCGCTCTCCTCCAGCCCGCAAACAGGGGTATCACCCTGACCCTCACAATCCTCGGTGTGTACATGGCCCTCATTCTCTTCGATACCGCAGGTAAGCGTGCTTACCTGCTCGTAGCAGGCATCGCTGTGGTAATGCTTCCGGGTCTCCTGAAGGGAGCAGATCAGCTGTTCTGCACCATCATAGCAAAGCTCATCGTGCTGGTGATAATACGTTTCCGCCTTGCCGCAAACCGGCTCGTTGTTGCTGTCCATACAGGCATCGGTATGCACATGGGGCTCAAAGCCGCAGCTGAGGGTAATGCTCTCCGTTACGGTGCTGCCCTCCTCCAGCCCGCAGACCAGACGGTTCTCGTAGCATACATCTGTATGAGCGTGCGCCTCCAATCCGCAAAGCACATCATGCTCCATGGTGATGCCGGGCAGCATGAGCACATAGGTGGTGATGAGCGCCACCAAAACGGACAGCGCTGCAACAACGCCGCCAAGCTTTCTTCTGTTTTTGACCTGTCTGATGTACTGCTCAGCCTGGCGTGTCATATCAGCCTTCACGGTAGATCAGCTCCTCCCTTGTATCTGTCAGCGGTGCAGAGGCACCGGGTAATGCATCATTGGTTATTCGATGGGGCCGAAAACATTGAGGGGCCACACCCGCAGCAGCATCTTACCCACGATCTGCTCCTCAGCCACGCAGCCGATGGCGGTGCTGCGGCTGTCGGCAGAGGTGGAGCGGTGGTCGCCCATCACGAACAGCTTCCCGTCGGGGACTTGGTAGGGCAGCTGGATATTCACATCGCCATAGGCCTTATCCACCAGATAGGGCTCCTCCAGCTGCTGGCCGTTGACGAATACATTGCCATCGGCATCGATATCGACCCAATCTCCCGGGAAAGCGATGATGCGCTTGACCAGGATCTTGTTGTTATAATAGAAGGATATGACATCGCCCTGCCGGAAATCGCCCCGCTTGACGGTAACAACGATCTCGCCGTCCTCCAGACTGGGGGACATGGAGGAGCCATAGATCTGCAGCACGGGCATAAAAAGCATGGCCACAAGGATCGCCACCGCCGCCACGCTGATGAGCGTGAACAGCGTGCTGCGGAGCACACGATTGTAATTGCGGCGGTAGCGTTCGCGCCGCAGCTCGTTTTCCAGCTGCTCCACAGTGGGCAGCTGGACGGGTTGAGGTGTTCTGGTCTTCTTCATAGTGCAGTTCCTTTACCTGTCAGCTGCGGCGGCCAAAAAGACCGCGGCGCTTTTTGGGCTCCTCTTCGGCGGTGGGGATACCGGCCTGCAAACGGGCATCCGCCAGCAGGGCATCCACCTCGCCCCGGGCACCGGCACGGATCTGCTCCGCAGCCGCATTGGCTTCGGCAAGGATGCCGTCGGCTTCGGCGAGGGCGTTCTGCTGGATCTGAGCGGCCTTGGCCTCGGCGGCGGTGAGCATGGAGCGCACACGCTTCTCTGCCTCGCTGACCATCTGGGCGGCGTAGGCTCTTGCATCCGCCAGCGCCTTATCGGACTCCTGTTGCTGCTGATCCATCACACGCTTGACGTTTTCGGTGTACAGATCCACGGCACGCTGGGCAGCGCCCATTACATCGTTCAGGCGGATGGCGGCATCGGCGATGCTGCCGGCTTCCTCGATGGCCACCTGGCGGCCATGGAGGGCTTCCTCGCTCTGCTGCAGCTGCTGCTGGAGGCGTTCCTGCTCCTTGCCCTGCGCAATGAGGATCTCCAGCAGCTCCGAGCGGCGGAGCTTGCTCAGTTCTTTATTGGTCATGCTCGTATCCCTCCGGTACGGTAAAAACAGTGCTTAACCTAACGATATGCATAGATAGAGTTCATGCATATTATCAGGTACTTACACTATAAACCTTTCGGGCAGGATTTGCAAGTAATGCAAACGTTTTTTCAAACATCCCAGAAGGTGTACAGCTGCCCTGCTGCCCCCGCCTTTCGGTTACATTGCACACAACCAAAAGCACCGCAGCGCATTGCCGCGGTGCTGATGAACAGCCAAAAACGCACATGAAATAAGACTTTTATTTACCTGTCCAAGATCGCCGGAAAAGGCTAACAAAAAAGTTACACTGAGAAATGGATGCTTTACTGCAACTCCGCCATGGCAATTTTTACAATTTGTCAGATTACGGAATTTTTCGGCAGATGTGCAGCAGATGGCTGGAGGCCCCCAGCAGCTCACGCTTCTCGCAGGTGGCCAGATGGTAGCGCACATAGTGCTCAAAGTCGTCATCGCTGAGCATGAAATCCGGGCGGGCCTTCGCCAGCTCCAGCACACCGTCGGCAGCGGCGGTGGTGATGTACTTCACAGGCTTATCCGTAAAGAGCGCTTCAAACTCCGCAATATCATAGCCGGTAAAGAGCTGCTCCCGGAAATGCCGGACGGAGAAATCCCCGTCAAAGTTCTCGATCAGCCCGTCCAGAAAGCCCTCGTTCAGGTAGCAGTTGTGCATGATGGCATACACGGAGAGGAAGGCCGTCAGCACCACGCCGCCCGGCCGGATGACCCGGATGGCCTCATCCAGCGCCCGGTGTACATCCGCAGGCTCGTAGAGGTGGTACATGGGGCCGAACAGCAGCACAGTATCGAAGCTGTTATCCGGAAAGCGGCTCAGATCCAGCGCATCGCCCTGCATGGCGGTAAGCCCCTTCACTCCGGCAGCGTTGCGCCGGAGGGTATCCAGATTGTGTTCCACCAGCTCCACCGCCGTTACCTCATAGCCCTCCCGGGCCAGCGCAATGGAGTAGCGCCCCGTACCTGCGCCCAGCTCCAGCAGCCTGCCCCGGGGCGCATAACGGTGAATGTAGGACATGGTGGTACGGTATTCCAGCTGCCCCTGCCGGGAGCCGGTCAGGCGGGTGTCCTCGTCGCCTTCTGTGTAGAGGGATGTGAGCATGTGCAGTCTTTCGTCCATGGTGGGTGAACCTCCTTTTTTGCGGGGTGTGGGG